>JAKSLV010000019.1 GCA_024401025.1 Bacteroidales bacterium | reverse complement strand
AAAATCGCCCGCTGCTTTTTGGTTGAAATCAAAGCAACGGGCGATAATTGTATCTATATGTTTGCAAGACGTGGCAGAGCAGCGTCTCTACTTTACTGCATCCCAAAGCTGCTGCTCGAGGGCTGCGCGGTCGAATTTCTCTATCTGGTCGGCAGACGAAACCAGCTTCTTGTCGTAGGCCAGCTCGCTGAGGAACGATGCGGCACGCTCGATACCCTCGCCGAGGTTTATCATCACCACGTCGCCGTCCTTTACGAGGCCCTTCTTGAGAGACTCGAAGTATCCGCCCAGACCAATTGCAGAGGCAGGGCCAATCTTCTCCTGAGTCTTGTAGGCGATAAGGCGGGCCACATCAGCGGTCTTGCTCTCATCGAAGGTGATGATGTCGCCGCCCGACTTTCTGGTGAGCTCGGCCACTATGGGATATGTGCCGGGGATGCCGGTGCCGAGGGTCTGAACCTTGGTTTTTGGGTTCTGGATTTTTGGGAAATCGTTCTGCCAGCCCTCGGGGAAATTGTTGGCCTTAGCCTTGTCCCAAGCCTGAGTCATTGGGTCGCAGAGGCTTGGCTGAACAGAGATGTATCTTGGACGTGTGGTGTAGCCTATCTTTGCCACCTCGTCGAGAGCCTTGTCAACAGCAATCGGGCCAGTGCCGCCGCTAAGAGCCTGGATGTATACTGTAGGGAGCTGTCCGATAAGGCGCAGCCACTCGTACACCCATGTCTTCTTGCTCTCCACGCGTATTGGGTCGGTGTTGCCGATGGTCATCAGCACATTGTTCTTGGCGGTGAAATCAGCGGCCACCTTCTTGGCAAAGGCATAGTCGCCATCGCAAACCACGGCCTTCTGTCCGTAGGCTGATACTGATGCCAGATTCTCCTTCTCGGCGTCCTTGGGCATGAATACATAAAGATTGATGCCGGCGGCGGCCAGATAGTGTGAGAACGCGTTGGCGGTGTTGCCGGTGGAGGCCACGGCATAGTCCTTTACGCCGGTCTCCTTCAGCACTGATGCGCCCAGGGTGCCAGCTATGTCCTTGAAAGTGCGGGTGGCGTTGTTGAAGTTGTGGCGCATTGCATATACCTTGATGCTGATGCCGTACTCCCTCTTGGCGAAATCCTCAAGGAAAGTCCAGTTGTCGATAGGCGAAGTGGATTCGCCGGCCGATACGATGTTCTCCTTCTTGTCCAAGGGTAGGAAATCGAAATAGTGCCAGAGGCTCTTAACCTCGTCCTTGGTGAATATCAGCTCCTTGAGTCTCTCAGGATCTGTATTGTATTTGGCATCCACGAAATTCTTGCCACACTCGGGACACTTCTGTCCAAGCTTGAACCATTCGGCAAAATCGCCAATCTTGTGTCCGCAGCTCTTGCAGACAAAGTAGTATTTGGTACTCATCAGTGAAAAAATTGGTATATGAATGTGTAAAATTTATAAAATTATCAATCCTGTTTAGGGGCCTCCTTGGCGTTGCGCTCCTTCATCTTGGCGGCGCACTCGTCCGAAATCTTTGTCTTGGCGGCGGCGGCATCAGACTTGGAGTACTTCTCGTCCTTTCTCAGGAACTTAAGACCCTTAACGATAAAGTTTGGAAGAGCCTTCTCGGGGTCGCGCTTCTTAAGGTTGAGACCCAAGCCCAGACGTGCCAATATGGGCACAAAATATGTCTCCACAAACTCTATGAGGTTTCCGTCGGGGTCCTCTATGTAAGTGAAGTGGCCTGAAGCTCCGCCCATGTCGAAAATCTGGGCCTCGCTGCTGTAAGCCTCAGGATTGCTGTCGCAGGTGAAAGGACAGCCCTTGCTCTCGCAATACTCCTTCAGCTCCTTCATGTTGCGTATGTCGTAGCAGATCTGGATAAAACCGGGGTCGCCCCAGAGATGCTCCTTAAAATCGTAAATCTTGCGTGGCACGCGCTCGCTCTCCACCAGCTGCACCAACTCTATCTGGCTGGCTCCGAAGAAATTGGAGAACGGACCCTTGCGTTTCTGCGAGTGGGCCAGCAACACACGGCGGTATTTGTCGTTGCCGCCGGGAAGGTTGGCGAAATCCTCGAAAACGTCGGTCTTGTCGTACACCACAGTGTCGTAGCCGAGAATATCCTTGTAGAAGGCTATCGAACGCTCCATCTGGCTTACGCCCACCACGGCGCCATACACGCCGCCTATCTTGCTCTTGGTATCAGAGAACACCTCGGCACATTCCACCACCTCGTAAAGATTGCCGTAAGGATCCTTCACGAAGAAATGGTCGGCGCCGGCCATGTTTTTTCCAAAGCCAGACATCAGCAACTCGGGCTGCTTGTCCTTGATGGCTATGTATGCCGCTGCCGCGTGCTGAGTCTTCAGCTTGCCGATGTATGTGCCCAGATCGCCGAGCATCAGCTTGAAAGGAGCCTCCTTGGGCTCGCGCGATGTGTACTGCCAGATCTCGAGTCCGCCGCCGCCCTGCATGTTGAACGCCATGATGGTATGGCGGCTCTGAGGCTGATGATTTGTGTATGGCTGCATCAGCGCAGCCTCGCCGGGAGCGTCGCTCAGCAACACGTCCTGGCCAAAATTCTCACGGTACCAGTCCCAGGCGGGGTAAACTTCCTTTACTCCCACGCCAAGCTGCTGTATTCCGCAAATCTGAAATGCCATTTCCTGTATTGATAAACTTAAGTTATATATAATATCGATAATTATCAGCTGCAAAGATGGTGAAAAAACTCCATTTTACGAAATTCCACCATCAGCAAAAGAGCAAAAAAAGGATTATTGCATTTTTTCGCTGTTGCTTTCCTCCTTTTTCCTGAGGCTGCGCCTCCACAGGTAAAACAGTCCGCACAATGCCGCGAATCCGTACATGGGCCACGCATCATCCAATCCGTATACCACGTTCCTGTTTACGCCTATCACCAGGCATAATATTCCCATACATATCCACAGAATCTCCATGGCATGCATATTTTTCTTTGGTGAACGCATACTGCTGTGTATTGTAATGTGTTAGTAATGTGTTTATTCTGCAATCTCCTCGTCGTACTGTTCCTTTAGCATCACCGAGCCGTTTACATCAAGGAACTTGTAGTTCTTGAAAGCCATGTCGCTCTCAAAACCCGATTTTCCCACAATCACGGTGCTGTCGGGATCCACCACAGTAACCTTCTTCACCGAGAAAATCTTCTCGCGGTTTTCGTCGCCGAAAATCTGCTCGGTAATCAGGCGCGTGCCGTCCTCGTTGGTAATCACCACATTGTTGCGCGCCTCCCAGAGTTTCTTCTTGTTGTAGTATACGGCGTAATCGGCCGTAAGGGAGCTCTCCTCCCTTAGCTGCTCGTCCAGGAAAACCACCTTGACACCCTTCGGGAATTCCAGATACGGCTGTTTCACCGACGAGTAACGGTCGGCCACAGGCGCCGTAACGGTGGTCTGGAGCCTGTTGTTGGAATAATACCGGGTGTACATGTCGGTAATCGACAAGTCGGCAAACGACTCGTCGACGTTATAGTTGTTTAGCGAGTCCACCTTGCCGCCGCAGCCTGCCAGGGCCAGCGACATCAGCAAAACGGGAAGTGCCTTGTTTAGCATCTTATATAATATTGTGTAATGGTTTGGGTGCAAAGATAAAAAAAATCCCCGCCAATACCAAGGTATCGGCGGGGAAATTTTTATGGAATGGCTCAATTAAGCCCTTGTATCAGATTAGAATCTGGCTGTTGTAGACTCGCCGATCCAGCCGCCTACTGTAACAGGTGTGCCGGCTGTAACACCGTGCATGAATGCCTCGTCCTTCTTTGGGCAGGCGCCGCTGTACTGGGCGATAAGCTTGTTGGCTGTGGCTGCTACCGATGGGTCTACGGCCTTGGCCTTCTGGAGCTTGTCGAGCACTACCCAGTATGTGAGGCTGCGCTGGTAGGCGTCCTCTCCTACTGGAACGGCTGCGTATGATGTGGCGATGATGATGTAGGCAGCACCATTGTTGGGATCCAGGGCAACGGCCTTGCGGGCGTAGGCGCAGGCTGTTGTGTAGGCCTTCTTGGTGGTGTAGATTACAGAGATTGCCAGGTTGTAGGCAGACTTCATAGTGTCGGCCTCAGACATAGAGATAGCCTTCTCGTAGTAAGAGATGGCGTCGTCCTGCTTGCCGCGCTTGTCGAGCATCTTGGCAAAACCGGCGCATGAGCTCTCGGTTGGGTTCTTCTCCACAACCTTTGATACTACGTCCTCGTAGAGCTGGCTGTCGGAGCAACCCTTGCTGCCGAGCAGCTTGATGATCTTGTCGCAGAGCTCCATATCCTCTGGAGCCTCCTTGAATCTGGCTGTGAATGTAGGAACAAGGATGTCGCACTGAGCGGCGTCGCTGGTAGAGAAGAGCTGGTCGATGAAAGACTGACCCTTAGAGTAGTCGCTCAGGAGCTTCTCGGCATCAGTCTTGGCCTTCTCGTTGGCAGGCTCGGCTATTGTCTTCTGGAACTCCTTCTTCTTGGCGTCGATTCTGTCGGAGAACAGCAGGTAGTTGTCAACCACGGTGTTTACATCCACCTTCTGCTCCTTGTACATAGCCATGATGGCCTTCATGGCGTTCTGGAGAACTGCGATATCGTCGCTGCCGAGCTCAACAGCTCTCATGAGGATCTTGTAGGGCTCCTCGATAGGTTTCTGACGGTACTTCAGGAGAGTAACACCCTTCTGACCCTGACAGTAGGCCTCGCCATACTGAGGACGGTCGGTAGGCATGATGTACTTCATTCTGTTGTCCCATACAATCATGAGGGTATCCACCCAGAGCTGCTGCTCCTTGCCGGTGGCAGCCTCCTTCATCTTGGCATTGATGATGTTGAGGCCTCTGATGTAGATGTTCTTGGAGCTGGCAGGATAGTTGCGCATCAGGGACGACCATGACTCGTAAGCATCAGCCCAAGCATTCTTCTTGCAGTACTCATCAAAGATGGTGAGCATCTGGAAACACTCCAGAGAGTCGCAGCCGTATTTCTCGGCCTTCATAAGTCTCTTCAACTTAGCCTGATAGTCGAAGATCTCGCCCTTAAGATCGTCGAGACCGCCGGCCTTCTGGAGGTCCTTGAGCGACTTGTTGTCGAAAACCTCGAGGTCGGTAACGTCAGACGCGCCGATGGCGGCCACACGCTCTATCTCGCCTACGCCCTTGCGGAGCTTGTAGTAGAGCTCGCGGTAGCGGCCCTTGAGGGCTGGATTGTAAGTAGTGTTCTCCGAGATGGCCAGGTCGCCGGTAATCTCGGGCAGTTTGGCCTGGAGTACGTCGCTGGCTGACTGCGCAAATGCAGAGCCGGATACGAGCATAGCCGAAAGGCCCAACGCGATTTTGGTAAACTGAATTCCGTTCATAATATTTTCTTAGTTTAAATTATTTGATTTTTTAATTATGTTTATGATGATAATTTATCGAAAACGTTTAAAGAGCTAGTTGAACTTTCTCTTCACAAACCAGATGCTGTGTGTGGTGATGCTGGCATTGAAAAGCACATACTTTTCCTGGTAGAGGTTGTTGTCGGTGGTGCCGCGTTTTCCAAAGTCGACGCCCACATTCACCAACAGGGTGCGCAGCGGAAGTCCCAGACCAAAGGCAAAACCCTTTTCATCTATTCCATGTCCGTTGATGTTGTAATAGGTCTGCGTCTTGTGGATTCCTACCCTATAGATGACAGTTTTGTAGTATTTTGAAGAAAATCTATCCCTTACATATTGCATACCCATACCGTAGTACTGCATGGCGCGCATGCTGGTGCTCTCCTCCACTCCCGGCATCACAAAACTGGTCCAGTCCTGCTTGCGGTAGTCGGCGTTTATCATCAGCTGCTCCATAAACTCCATCGATACGCCAAGGCCAAGGCTCTTTGGCAGGGTAATCTTGCCGTCGAAGAGGGTGGCGTTGCTCAGGGTGTCGTATTTCTGCGAATACTGCAAAGAGCCGGTGGATCCCGTTATGGTATTGTACGACAGCAGGTTTAGCTCGTTTTTGGCCTTTATCCTGGCCTCGCATCCCATCACGGCGCCCAGCGAGAGGCGGAAGGCGTCGGTCAAGGTATCCTTGCGCGACCTGAAACTGCGCTCGAAACGGAAACCGAGGTCGTACTTAAGGCCGTGCATTATGTACTTGTTGTTGTACGATACGGCACCGTTGGCAGTGGTGATGCCGCCGTTGATGTTGCCGCCCAGGGCCGAGTGAGTGATGCTGTGTATCTGCTCGGTGGTGCCGAAGATCACGCTTCCTGATGCTCCGGCCGAGAACATCTTCAGGAACTTGAAGGCTGTGGATATGGAAACCTCGTTGAGGCCGCCCTTGCCCGAGAATGTCTCGCCGTAATATGTGGTGTGGTCGCCTGTAACCACGTGTGTGGAATCGGTGAACTTGTAGCCCACCGAGCTGTATGGCTTAAACATGAACGAGAAAACCCACCATGGCTTGGCCGCAAATCCGCCTGCAAGGTAGCTGAAGCTTACGTTGCTGTTTTTCTGGCTGGCTGATGCCGACTCTGTGCTGGTGTATTTGGCGTCCATGCCCACGTCGAACACAAAACGCTGGGTCACCAGGTTGGTATTGGCGGCGGGATTGGCAGAATTTACATACAGGTGACTGGCCTCGGCCAGCGATGCGCCGCCCATTGCGTTGGAGTGGCCCAGGCTATGGGAATACAAATCGCCTATTCCATAGCGCGAATATGGGGAATTTGTGATAGTTTGCGCAGTTGCCTGCATTGCCGATAATGCAAGTATCAGCACTATAAGTCTAATTGGGTTTATTGAGTACATTGTAATTTAAAATTCTATTAAGGCCAATCGTCACCAGATTTGGCTCTGCAAATATCGTGATTTTTAATTTCCTATACAAAAAAATACTATCACCGCCGGTTAAAATTATTACCGGTTTAACATTTTTTTGCTTTAACAGCTCCACATAGCCCGCTATCTCGCTCATTACGCCCATCACCACGCCGTTGCTGATGGCCTCTGCGGTAGACTTTCCGAAATCGTTAACCACGTTGCCGGGCTCCACCAAGGGCAGGCGGCTGGTGTAGCTGTTCAGGGATTTTATCCTCAGCCTGATGCCGGGGGCAATGTTGCCGCCCACAAACTCGCATCCGCCGCGCAGGTAATCGTAGGTGATGGCGGTGCCCGCGTCTATTACGAGAGCATCAGCCCCGGGAAAAAGCACCGACGCCCCCACCGCCGCAGCCAGCCTGTCGACGCCCAGAGTGCCGGGAGTGCCGTAGCTGTTGGCAATGGGCACGGGCGTATCGCTGCCGAACCGGAGCAGGGCCGTTCCCTGAGGCATCAGCCCCGACACAAGACCGTAGACATCAGCCCCCACCGAGCTGTATATGCAGGCCCTGATGCTGTGGCTATCAAGCAAGGCGCTGATAGCCTGCTGTATATCGGCCGGCCGCGATTCCACCGAGAGCTTCTCTACCAGGGTTTCGGCCTGATAGACGCACAGCTTGGCGCGCGTGTTTCCGATATCGATTACCAAATTCATATTAATATAACGTTAAATATGTTTTTTTGTGGTGCAAGTTTACTAAATTTGCACCATAAATCCAATTAAAAATAATAATTATGGCAAAGAAAATTTTAATTGTGGAAGACGACAAGATGCTGCTCACTATATTCCAGATGTTTATACAGGAACTGGGATACGAGGTGGCAGGTCTGGCGCGCACTGGAGAAGAGGCTCTGGCCACCGCCAGCAGCAACGGCGACATCAGCTGCATACTCATGGACATACAGCTTGACGGCCCCATGGACGGAATTGCTACCGCCAGGGCGCTGGACAAACAAACGGCGGCTCCCGTGATTTTCGTGAGCGGCGGCGTGGAACCGGCTCTGGTGCCCAACTGCGTGCTGCCCAATGTGTACGGACTGCTCACAAAGCCCCTGTACCGCAACAGCCTTGGCATGATGATAGAATTTGCCTGCGCCAAATATGCTATGGAACATTAAACCGCCCGTAGATACGCACTTACGCGCGTCTAATTATGATTGAATACACAAAAGGCCGTTTCCGATTATGGGAACGGCCTTTTGCGTATCTTATTCCTTGGGATCGTCGGTGGCGGGGCTGCCGTCGGCGGATGTATCAGGATTGTTTACAGTGGTCTGATTCTTGAGGTGATGGCCCGTCTCGTCCACACCGGCCAGGCTCTGACGCATCAGGGTGTCGGCCTGCTTGTTTTTGATGTCGGTGTATTCCTGAACGGAGATGTTGCCATCGAGGAAGGCGCCGGCCATGGCTTTCTGAACCTTCTCCTCGGCAAGTATCAGCTCGGCCTTGGCGTATTCCACCTGAGCCTTGGCGCGGGCCACCTTGATTGAGGCGCCCACATCGTTGCCTATCTTGATGTCTGATACGTCCACAGAGAGCACCTCGAAGGCCGAGCTCTCGTTGATGGTGGGCGAGCTCTCCACCTTGTCGGCCAGCAGGTAGGGATTCTGCAATATCTCGGTGTGGCTTCCGGCCAAACCTATCTGAGTGGCAAGGGCCTCGTTTACACGCGCCAATACGGTATCGGAGCTTACACCTCCGATGATGTTCTTGATCTGGGCGCGCAGTGTAACCTTCACCTTCATGGTAAGCTCCACGCCATCGCGGGCAATGCCTCGCACGCCGTCGGTCTCCACCACAATGGGCGAGATGGCCGACTTGATGGCCTCGGTAACATCCAGGTTGGCAAGGTCGATATCGCACACATCCTTGAAAGTGAACTCCTTGAGTCCGGCCTTTCGTGCCGAGATGTAGGCCTCGATGGTTTTCTTGAGGTTGCCGCCGGCCAGATAGTGCTGCTTAAGCTTTGGGAGATCCAGCTCCTCCTTGTGGCCAGAGTTGTCGGCGATGTTCTTGGCCTTCACGAGGTCGCCTACGTTTCCGCCCGCCAGGTAGAACTCGGCAAGCTCGGGGATGGAGGTCTCGATCTGGGCGTTCTGAGCGTTGATGAAGGCGTGTACAATGGCGCCTACATCCACCTTCTTGAGATACAGCTGGGCCATATCCTCGAAGTTAACATCCTTGATGTTGGCGGCGCGGGCACGTATCATTGTGGCCACCACCACCTCCAGGTCCACCTTGGCAAGGTAGTATTTCATGAGCTGAGGCACGTCGAGCGATACGTTGGCGTTCTTGGCGGTTACCATCAGGTTTATGATCTTGGCCTGAGGGATATTCTGCCAGCGCATCTTTATAAGATAGAGCCACGAAATCTTAAGACCCGAAAGCATCGCGTTGAACCACAGCTTAATAGGCACCATCGTAATGAAGAACCATACAATAATGGCCGCAAGACCAAGGGTGAGCACAATCACCATCAAGGCGTCGAAACCGTTGATGCCTTCGTCGCTGGAGGTTACACTGTCGTTGAACTCCTCGTTGAAATCCTCATCGAAGCTAACCTCAGTGTTGTTCTCGGGCATCAGGTAGCCGTCGGGCATGCATGAGAAAAACGTCATGGATACCAGCAGCGCAAAAACCAAAAGTAAATATTTCTTTTTCATATTCATTTGCAGATTGTTATTACATGCTTATTCAGGCAGCTCGTAGCCGGTAATGATTCCCGGCTTGTCCTCGGCCAGGAGGTCGGCCTTATGAAGCTCGTTGAAGTTTGGGCGTATGCCCTTGTTGTACTGCTCCACCATTGCCTTGCGGATATCGGCCTCGGCCTTGGCACGGTCGGCCTCAGCCTTCAGACGGCGCATCTCGCTGTCTATCTGGGCCTGACGCAGGTCAAGCTCGGCCTTTACGTTCTGGCCTATCTTTACGTCGTAGATGTTCACATCCAAAAGTATGTACGAGCAATGCTTGTTGATGTCGGTTTCAGAAACATCAGAAGTCTTTATCTCCTGGAGATTGTCCTCGTCGTTGATGCGCTTAAGCACATTGCAGGAAATCTTTGGCAGATTGTTGAGGATGTGCTCGTGGTTGTCGGCGGATTCAAACTCGAAGATTATGGCCTCGTTGATGCGCTTGAAAAGCACGTCGATCTTGTAGCCCCAGAAAATCTGCTCCATGCGTCCGCGTACGGTGATGTTTACCTTTGGAGTAATCTGCACGCCGTTTTTGCACACACAGGTAACGCAAGGCTCCACCTCCAGCACTTTCGGATTCTGCGCCCAGGCAATGGCCGACTTCATGGTGTATTTCTCGCCGTCCAGAGGATTTATCACGCCCTCCTCTATCTTGCCGGCAATTCCGAAATTCATCTTCAGGCCCAGCTCCTTGCGAGCCTTTATCACCACTGATACAGCCTCCTTGGCCTTGTTGAATTTCTTGAAATGCTCCTTTACGCTCTCCACAGTGATGCCGAAATTGTTTTCCTCAGCCTCCAGGTCCTTGGCAATCTTTACTGCCTGAACAAAATCGAAGAGGTTGTTCTCGGGCTTGGAAATCTCTATCAAGTAGTCAACCGAGAGGCCCAGCTTGTTTTTCTTGCTGTAATCCACGGCGTTCACAAAATTCACCACGTTGGATCTCGTGTTCACGAAATAGTTCATGAGATCGTCGGGGGTGAACTCCAGCTTGCACTGGTTGCTCTTTATGAGGGCCGATATCAGGTTGGTGATGTCGGTACCATTGATGTTCTGGCGGATAAGGTCTTTCTGGTCGATGCTGATGCCTTGGTCGGAGGCACGGATGATGTTGGTAATAAGGTTGTCGAACTCGTCGTCGGTCATAGAGTGGAGCTCGGCAATTGATATGTTTATCATCACGCCCGAGTTGTGGGCGCGTATCATCACGTTGGTAAACCTGTTTACATCGCGGCCCAGCTTGTAGAGATCCACAAGCAGCGCCATCGTAATCTTGAACGAATCCGAATACTCCAACACATTGGCCTTGTTGATGTTTAAGCTCTCCTCGTCGGTAAGGTAGATGCCCTCGTACTTGGCGCGGATGATGGAATATATGATGGTCTTAAGGCCCTCGTCGTCGATATCGTTCATGAGGTGAGCCTCGTCGATATCCAGCTCGGCGCGCTTGGCCATGAGGTCCAGATTTACAAAGGCGGCAAAATCCCTGCCGTCGGATACAAACTTAAGCGCAGACAGGAAGTCGATCTTAAGGCCGGCCTGTTTCTGATCGCACCAGGCCCTGGCGAAAGCCTCCATGCTGTAATTCTTGCAAGCCCTGGCCACAGAAATCATGTTGTCGAGCACAAAGGTCTTGTCAACGCTAAGGATAAGGCGGTAGCAGTACATGAACTTGTCGTAATTCTCGGGCACTGCCGTAGCTATCTTCTTGGCTATATGATAGAGGTCGCGCTTCGAGTTGCCGTCAGAAAACATCTCCATGAACGAGTCGCCTATGGAGTAATCCTCCTCAGTCTCCAGCGCGTAGCTGGATTCTATCACATGCGATCCAATCTGGAGAATGGAAATAATGGCGTTCTGAGTCTTCTCGCTCAGCGCCCTGGCCTCCTGGAGGTCCTTGCCCCTGAGACGGATACCCATGGCGTTTAGGCTGCGCACAAACTTGTTGGGCTCCTTCTTGGAAGTACGCCCCACAAAAAACGCCACGCCTATCATCGCCAATGCTACAAAAATAATTACGTACATATAATAATGTTTCGGAAAAAAATGAATACCTTATTAATTACTGTTTTACACCGTTCACGAAAGTAACCACGTAAGCCTCAGGAAAACCCTTGGCCCTAAGCTCCTGACGCAGCTTGTCGGCATCCTGGCGGCTTCCGCAGTCACCCACGGTAATCACGGTATATTCGCCGCTCTTGCTGGTGTGCACGGCGTATCCGGCCTTGCGCAGATTGTCTATCTGGCCCTGAGCGTTGGAGTTTATCTGCCTGTAGGCGCCCACCTGAACGCGGTATACGGGATACGAGGCGTTCTGCTGACCTCCATTGGCGCTGGAGGCCGATCCCATGTTTTTGCCGTCCACCACGCGCACGAGATACGCATCCTGATATCCGGCCTGCTTCATGGTGGAAAGGTTGGCAGCCGCAATGTTTACATCGTTGCTGGCGCCAGTGTAATATCTGTAGAGGCCGCCATCGTTGCGGTCGTAGAACAGCTCGCTCACATTAAACGCCTTGGCATCCAGCAGCGCAGGCACCGACGAAATCTGCACCACATACTGCTCGCCCGAAAGCTGCGACAGCGGAATGGCGGCACCCGCTACTGCATTCTGCTGCTGGGCCTTGGGAGTCTCCACGGGTGTGGTGGCACGCTGATGCGCGTTTATCTTCTTAAGCTCGGCCTGCACAAGGTTCTGATATCCGGGAGTCTTCTCGGCGGCCTTCTTGGCGGCCTGCACGTCGGAGTTCTTTCCGTTTACAAAGGCCACCACCTTGGCGTTTCTGTAGCCGTTTTCCTTGGCGGCGGCGCAGGTAGCGTATGCTGCGTCATAGGTCTGATACTCACCTATATAATACCTGAGCGGAGTTACGCCCTTCAGGTTCTGAGCCAGGAACTTCTCCACGGCCGGAAACTCCACAGGCTCGGGCATCTCCTTGTATATGCCGGCCTCCACGCTGAAAATCGTTCCCTTGGGATACTGATACGGCTGCATGCGCTGGTCGTTCCTGGTGTAGAACGATGTGGATGTAACGGCGGCGCTGGAAGCCGCAAGCGCAGGATTCTTGGCAGCTGAGGCTGAGGCTGATGCTGAAGCTGGTGCTGATGCCGAGGCTGATGCGCCCGACTGCTGACCGGCCGGCTTGCTGCCGTTGCTGCTGGTATTGGCTGGCTTGGTGTTGGCGGCAGTGTTGTTTGCTGTAGTATTGCCGGTAGTGGTGTTGGCAGGCTTGTTGCCGTTGCTGCCGGCTTCCACTACGGTGTTGGCAGCAGGCTTGGTGCTTGGATAATTGGTGTTTACGGTGGCAACAGGCTTTGTGGTGGAAGCTCCGTCGCTCTCGTCCATCATGAAATCCATGGCCACGTCGTTGTGACGCTCGCTGGCGCCCGAAGCCATCGACAATGTTCCCGAGCCCACGGCATCGCCAAGATACGACGCTATGGCGTTCTCCATGCATCTCAGGGCCTGAAGCTTCACCTCGTTGCCCTCCATGAGCTGAGTGTACTGCTCCACATGGCTGTACTGCTTGGCGGCCATATCCTCGTAGGTCTTGCTCAGCTTGTAGAGGTCCACGGCCTGAGCCTCCATGTCCTTGCCCAGGGAGTCCTTGTCGTTGCGGACGCTGCCCACATATTTCTTGTAGAGTTCAAAAACCTGGTTGTTGGCGGCCACCTCCAGCTTAACGGCCTTCAGCAGGTTGCTGCACTCATTAAGCTCGCTTTCCTGAGCCTTCTGCTCATAATACTCGCGCTCGGCAAGAGTGGTGGCCTCGCCGGAATACACGCGGAAGGTGTCGGCGGTGCAGCCGTAAGTCTCGGCCCTACCAAACAAAGTGGCGGCATTGGCCTCGTCGGCCTCCACCTTGGCTATAATCTTTTTGTCGTCGTCAGAAACCTTAAGCCTCTCCTCAAACTGATGGAAACGCATGCGGTAGAGATTGATGTCCTTGTCGAAATCGTAATGGTCGGCGGCTATCAGTCGCGGAATGCTGTCCTTGGGGATGTTGCCGTCGCCATTGCCGCTGTTGCTTTGTCCGGCATTCTGATACTTGGTGTAATCCACGGCAGCATCAGCCTTAAGCAAAGCAAACGAAATCTCCTGATAATGCACGGCCTGATGCTCGTACGAGTATATCGAGCGGTACACCTCCAGGGTATTGTCGGAATCGGCGGTCTCCAGCTTGGCATCGGCATTCTGGTAATAATCGAAAGCCACCATCTTGAGGTCCTGAGCGGTTTTCTCGGAAGGCTGAGTAGCGGTGAAAGTGCAGTTGTTGAGCACGTTGGTATACACCACGCGGTAGATCTCGCTGGCCTTGTGGAAAGTCTTGAGGCCGTTTAGCTCCTGCTGGGCCGAAGCAGCCTCCAGCTTGGCAATCTGCTTCTGAATCTTGTCGGTGAGTTCCGGCGACGAAGCCCTCAGGTCGTCGGCCTGTTTCTGGCTGGCAGCGGCAAGCACAAGGCTCTCCGACGCCTTAAGCCTGTATTTCTCGGCCTTGGCAAGCTTCTTAAGCTCCTTGGAAGTAAACAGGCTCTTATAATATGGCTGCTTGGCGAGACGGAAACTGTCGTCGTCGTCAACAGAAGATTTTACAATCTGTATCTCATTAATAATTTGAGAGTTGTAATTTTCAGGCAAATACCCCGCAGCCAAAACGGCCGGCGCGGCCAGTGCCAATATAAGATTTAAGGCTTTCATTCTGTACAGAGATTTTTATATTTGGGGCAAATGTAATTAATTTTGAACAAAATACAAAAAATAATTTGAATAAAAAATTTATTTTGAAACACCCGTCCCCCACCCCGCCCCGCATCACCATAAGTTACCTATGTTTTAGAGGAAAAATTGATGAAAGTTACCTATGTTTTAGAGGAAATTTTGAGGAAAGTTACCTATGTTTTAGAAGAAATTTGAGGAAAGTTACCTATGTTTTAGAGGAAAAATTGAGGAAAGTTACCTATGTTTTAGAGGTAATTTTGAGGAAAGTTACCTATGTTTTAGAAGAAATTTTGACGAAAGTTACCTATGTTTTAGAAAATTATTTATAACTTTGCGACAAGAAAAAAACAGCAAATTATGTACTACAGAACAGCAATACAGCAACTTAAAGACTGGAAAAGCAGCCTCAGCCACAAACCGATGGTAATAAGGGGAGCAAGACAGGTAGGAAAAACCACTTTGGTAGACGAGTTCAGCAAGGAATTCAAATATTACATCTACCTGAACCTCGAGCAAAAAGAGGATGCCGAAATATTCACCAGATTCAGCGATGCGAAGAAAATATACGAATTTCTTTGCATGAAGAAACATATCAGCCAAGAGCCTGCCCAAACATTGCTCTTCATCGACGAAATCCAGAACGAACCCAAGGCTGTGGCAATGCTCAGGTATTTCTACGAGAACATTCCTGATCTCTACGTAGTATCAGCAGGATCTAGACTACAATGTCTGATAAAGCAGCACGTATCGTTTCCTGTAGGAAGAGTGGAATACATGCAGCTGAGGCCTTTCTCGTTTATGGAATACATAAATGTAATGGAAGGCGAATCATGGGTGAGCAGCATAAAGAACCTTTCGGCCCACACCCTGATACACAACGAATTGATAAACCATTTCAACAGATACGCATTGATAGGCGGAATGCCCGAGGCGGTGAAGAAATACAAGGAATCGTCAAACATACAAAAGATAAACCCGATATACAAATCGCTGATAACCGGATATGTGGACGATGTGGAGAAGTACGCCAAAAACGAGAACGAGGCCAAGGTGATACGCCACATCCTCAACACAGGATGGATGTCGGCCGGAGAGGCTATTTGCTTCAACGGATTCGGCAACAGCAGATACTCGTCAACAGATATACACGAGGCCATGGAAGTGCTTGAAAAGGCTTTCGTAATACGGCTCTGCTATCCCGTAACGGCAACATCAGCCCCAGCCATACCCGCACTGAAAAGATCGCCCAAACTAATTTTCGTGGATACGGGACTTGTAAACTACAGCGCCGACATCCAAATAGAATTCCTGCAAAACAAGGAACTGCTCGACACATGGAGAGGCCGAAGCGCAGAGCACGTTGTGGCTCAAGAGCTTATATCACTTTATGACAAGCTGTACAAGGACAATCTTAACTTCTGGGTTCGCGACAAGAAAGGCACCACCGCCGAAACCGACTTTGTATGGCAGCACGGCACCAGGATAATCCCCATAGAGGTGAAATCCGGCACCAACGCCCACCTAAAATCCATACATTCGTTCATGGACAACAGCGACAACTCCAGCAAGCTTGCCATAAGAATCTGGTCGGGAGAATACTCCATAAACGAGGTTACAACCAACCAAGGCAAGACTTTCAGACTTATAAACGTACCATTCTACTACATCGGAATGCTCGACAAGATAATAGAAGCGGCAGGATAGGGACAAAAAAAAATGAGTTCTCATTTCTGAGAACTCATTCCTAAAAAGTACCGAAGATAAGATTCGAACCTATGACCCTCGGATCCACAATCCGATGCTCTAACCAACTGAGCTACTTCGGCAGTACTTAACATTTCTGTTTTTTTGACGTTGCAAAGGTAAGGCGAATTTTCGGTTCGTGCAAATATTTTTGAAAGTTTTTTTAATTTTTTTTTTAGTATTATGTTTCTCAATATATTGCAGACTGATATTTGGATAGTTTACAATACGGAGCTGACGTTTTCATACACGCAGATTGTTCATTATAAATAATAAAATCTGTGTAATCTGTGTAATCTGTGCGAAACTTTCATTTCGTAGAATTCGCATTATATTATTATTCGTTAAAAATTTGGTAGGTGTTGAGGAGTTTACTAATTTTGCGGTGCAAAACATAACAATATTGCGGCATAATGACAAACTTGATTAAATATCTGACTATTAGTCTATTACTGTGTGCTATTACAGGACAGGCCATGGGTCAGCAGAAGAAAAAAAACGACAACAAGGACAAAAAGAAAACCGAATACCCCAAAAAGGCAAGCATCTGGCAGCTAGACGAGGACTATTCCACCAAGGAATACAGCGTGGAGAAGGACACGGCGCTTCACCTTTTTCAGGTCTACGACAAGAACGACCAGAAGTCGATATCAGTAAACAACCTCGGAAACATGGGCTCGCCATACCTGTCCAACATCTTCGACGACAGGATGAAGGCCAAAAAATCGCCCGTGTTTTTCCTCGACTATATGAACGACTATCTGGCCACCGCCGAGAACACAAAGTTCTATCAGGTAAACTATCCTTACACATGGCTTTACTATGCCTGCACTCCCAAGGCCAGAAACGGTCAGCTGGTGAATTTCACCCACACACAGAATGTAAACAAGAAATTCAACTGGGGCTTCAACATCAACATGGTGAGCTCCAAGGGACGATACAGCCACCAGCACATGAGGGACGTAACCTTTACGCCACAGATGAGCTACACAGGAAAGCATCTGCAGGTGCATTTCTTCTACAACTTCAACAAGCTGTCGGTGGAGGAAAACGGCGGCATCATAGATACGGTGGAAATCAAGAACAACAGATTCACCACCAGGCTTGAGAGCCCATTCAGCAACTGGGGAATGCGCTCGTGGAATCTTGTGGGCGAATACACTGTGGGATCCACCGACTTCAAGATAATAAACGACAGCACCCGAACCGAGATCTACACTCCAAGGCTGGCGGTGGGATACGCGTTTCAGTACAACAAGATTTTCAGGACCTACGAGGACACCGAGATTAAGAAGAAATTCTACGACGACTATTTCAGGAGCCAATACTCCACCTTCGACTCGCTGTTCTACCACAAACTCAGCAACCGTTTCCACCTGAAAATCTGCGAGAACCAGTACACTCCCGAGCTAAGGGGCGCCATAGGCCTGGAGCACGAGCTCTACTACAATTTCGGAAACTACCTCACCGACAACAGCGACCACAAATATACGGGCACGTATCTTGAGGGCGGCATCAGCAAAAACAAGACCAAGAACCTGATACTGAGCGGAAAATACCGCCAATACATATCGGGATACAAGAGCGGCGACATGATTGTAAACGGAAACCTGGGCTTCAGGATCTACAAGGGCGAGAGCGACACCGTAAACTACGAGATGAAGGCGTCGGTGGATTTCAGGAACGAGGAGCCTACGTATTTCGAGAAGCGCTATTATTCCAACAACTATCAGTGGGACAACAGCTTCAGCAAAACAAAGACCATACGCGTGGGCGGCGAGGTGGGCCTGCCAAGATGGAACCTGAAGGTGGGCGGTGCCTATTACCTGATAAACGATTATGTGTACATAAACCGAAAGGCAGTGCCTCAGCAGATGAGCGGAGTGCTCAACGTGTTTAGCCTGAGCCTGATGCACGACCTCCACGCCGGACCTCTGGGAATGGCGAACAGGGTTACAATCCAGAAGGCCAACGACGACGGCAAGCTCTGCCTGCCAAGCTACGCGCTCTACAACGCAACGTATCTACAGTTTTATCTTGTGAAAAACGTGCTGCTTACACAGATAGGCGCCGAGATGAGGTTCTCAGGCGAATACAACGCCCTGGGATACTCGCCGGCCACATCGCTGTTTTATCAGAACGACAGGATGAAATCGGGCAACTACCCGATAATGAACGCGTTCGTAAACATAAAGATCCACGGAGTGCTGATGTTCTTCAAGTGGGAGCACATCAATGTGGTGAAAAACAAGGAATGGTATGCGGCCACCGACTGCTACCCGATGCAGGATTTCCACTTCATGCTTGGCCTGCTGTGGAGATTCGGCGACTAAAAAAATTTGCATTTTGCATTAGGGTAGGCACCGATCCGTGTGTTATATAATCAGAAAACACGAGGGAACTTTCTTTAAAACCAAAAACCTATCCCAGAATTAACCGCAAAGGAGGCCACACCAAATGGTCTCCTTTATTATTTACACATCAACACCATGAGCAGATTTTCCGTATTTCTATCGGGCCTGATGCTGTGCATCCCCTGCGCATCAGCCGCCCAGGACATAATAGCAGAAGCATCAGCCAACAACATAAAGACGGCGCGCATACTGCCCGAGGGCGCCGATTTCGGCTATCCGATGGCGAGGCTGGGCGACCAGGTGACCCTGACGTTCGACATTCTGGACGACAACTACTCGTCGCTGGCATACAGGATATGCCACTGCGACAGCGATTTTCAGCCCGACGACCTGGATTTCAGCGAGTTTGCCGACGGGTTCAACGACAGGCCGCTTCAGGACTACGAGAATTCGTTCAATACCCTGGCCACGTTCAGCCACTACACCCTAAGCATCCCAAACCGCGACGTACAGCCCACGATATCAGGCAACTACATGATAACTATATATGACGACGACGACCCTGATACTCCGCTGCTTACAAAGTATTTCATGCTGTACGACGAGGACGAGGGCGGCAAGATAAGGTGCAAGGTGATGCAGCCGTTTCTGCCTGAATATCAGATGCAGTATCAGCAACTGGAAGTATCAGTGGACAATTCAAGGATGAGGGTGTCGAACCCCGACAGATATATAAAGGTGTACGCCATGCAAAACGGCGACATCAGCTCTAGGAGAAAACTGGACATAAGCGGATATCTGGGCAACGAGATTCAATACCACAAAAACGAGGGCGGCAACGTTTTTCCCGGCGGCAACGAGTTTGATTTCCTGGATGCCAAGGACGTGCATTTCCGTCCGCTGGGCGTGGACGAGATCAGCTACACGCCCGGGCGATACCGCTACGTGATGACTCCGGCCGTATACAACAACGCCTACCAGACCCGCGGCGACATCAACGGACAATATTACGTGAAGAACGACCGCGCATTCAACCTTGACCTTGAGAGCGACTATGTGGACGCCACTTTCGCCCTGAAGTACGACAGATTCACCAACCACGAGATTTTCCTCTACGGCGCCATCACAAACTGGCAATGCGACAGCCATAGCCGCCTGATTTACAATGAGGAGCATCAGCAATGGGAGGTTACTGCAACCATAAAGCAGGGCCTGCACAACTACATGTTTCTGATAAGGGACAAGGACGGCAATTTTGTGGATTATCACCACGGAAGCCATTTCAACACCCAGAACGAGTACCTCATTGCCGTGTACACCACGCTCATGAAGGACCGCGGCCACAGACTGGTGATGACAAAGGTGGTGAGGTGAAAAAAAAATTGCATTTTTTTCTTGCTTTTTACAATAAAAGGCTTTATTTTTGCGTATAAATTACATATTAACCCAAAAACAGAGAAAAAATGTCAATGCTAGAAAATCAGAAAATCTTCCGCGACTCGATGGAGAAGTGCGAATCGAATCAAAGCCTGAAGAGGTCGATAGAGGAAACCCTCAAGGGTCAGAAGATAATCCTTGAGGGCGACGTACTCCAGTTCGATGCCGACAAATACGCCATCTATGAGGAGGAGGCCACAGTAAGGGTATCGAAGTTCCGCAGCATGGAGGCAGCGCGCCAGTACACCGCCATCGGCAGGAAGGTATGCGTGCTAAACTTCGCCAACTCCTTTGAACCCGGAGGCGGCGTTGTTCAGGGCTGCACCGCCCAGGAGGAATGCCTTTGCAGAATCTCGACACTTTATCCCTGCATTGCCACTCAGGACTGCCGCAACAGGTTCTACAATCCACACCGCAAGGAAGGAAACCCAATGGCCAACAACGACCTAATCTACTCGCCGGGTGTAACAGTATTCAAGAGCGACACCCTGAAGCCCGAGATGATGGACGAGAAGGATTGGTTTGATGTTGACGTGATTACAGCCGCAGCACCCGACCTAAGAGGCTGCCCATACGAAATCCGCAACAAAGAGGATTTCTCTCAGATAATGAGCATATTGCACTACAAGCGCGGAGCCCGCATATTGGATGCCGCCATCAGTCAGGAGGCCGACACCGTTGTAATAGGAGCTTTCGGATGCGGCGCATTCGAGAACAATCCCGAGCTCGTGGCCAAGAGCTACAAGGCCCTCCTCCCCGACTATCTCCACGCCTTCCGCACAATAGAGTTCGCCATCTACTGCGGAGATTTCGAGACAGAAAACTATCAGGTGTTCAAGAAGGTGATGGGGAGGTGATTTCCGTCAAACGCCCCAATGATTTTCCGTCAAATGCTCCAATAAAATTCCGTCAAACGCTCCAATAAAATTCCGTCAAATGACCCAATAAAATTTCGTCATTTGACGGAATTTTGTTATTTTTGCAGTGTTGAACTATTAATATTTGCTATGAAGGAATACCGTAACAGAATAGTAGACAATATCTTAAAACGAAAATTAGCCGGCAAGGGTGCTGTTTTGATAGAAGGGCCGAAATGGTGCGGAAAAACCACCACAGCACGCCATCAGTCAAAGAGCGTCTTGCTTATGGACAACCCGGCCGAGAAAAACCAGAACATCCGTCTTGCGGAGATGGATCCTGCAATCCTTTTAGCCGGCGACAATCCAAGACTTATCGACGAATGGCAACTTGCTCCCAAAATATGGGATGCGGTGCGCTACGAAGTTGACCAGCGTGGTGAGCCGGGGCAGTTTATCCTTACGGGTTCGGCAGTGCCTCCCGACACCAAAGACATCAGCCACAGCGGAACGGGCAGATTCTCTTGGCTGACGATGCGGCCTATGAGTCTTTTTGAATCGGGTGAGTCGAATGGAACTGTAAGCATCAGAGACTTGTTCGCAGGAAAAAAAGCATCAGGAATCAGCAACATAGACATCAACAAACTCGCATTCCTCATCTGCCGTGGTGGTTGGCCGGGCTCCATCTTCTTCGATGACGACATAGCCCTCGACCAGGCCAAAGACTATTTCGACGCCGTGGTGAGATACGACATTTCAAGAACCGACAATATCCAACGCAATCCTGAGCGTGTAAAACTCCTGATGCGTTCATACGCCAGAAACCAAGGCTCGCAGGCCACCATTGGAACCATTGCAGCAGATATGTCAACCAACGACAGCCAGTCCGATACCAAAACGATATCTTCGTATATATCGGCACTCAAGAAAATTTTCGTAGTGGAAGACTCTCCTGCTTGGAATCCCAACCTCCGCTCCAAATCCGCCATCCGTACAGCCGACACCAGATATTTTGTGGACCCATCAATCGGAACGGCGGCTATGGGCTTGGGACCCAACGACTTGATAAACGACCTGAATACAATGGGCCTAATGTTCGAGACCCTTTGCATAAGAGACCTAAGAGTTTACGCTGATGCTCTCGACGGACAGATCTACCATTTCCGAGACCGAAACGGCTTGGAGTGCGACGCTGTAATACATTTAAGGAATGGCAGTTACGGATTGATAGAAATAAAACTTGGCGGCGACTCTCTCATAGAGGAAGGTGCCCAGACATTGAAAACACTTGCAAGCAAGATTGATACCGACAAAATGAAACAGCCATCTTTTATGATGGTCCTTACAGGAGTAGGCAAATACGCATATATGCGCGATGACAATGTTATGGTAGTTCCGATAGGCTGCCTGAAAGATTAGAAACGAAAAGCCGCACATACATGCGGCTTTTCGCTTCTATCCCCTAATACTTCGTAAACCAGCTCCTTATCTTCATCATCAGCACGCCCCAGATGGCCTCGCCGAAGATGTTGGTGCTCATCTTGCTGGTGCCGAGGCTGCGGTCGGTGAAGATGATGGGCACCTCCTTGATCTTGAATTTCTTCTTCCAGGCGGTGAACTTCATCTCTATCTGGAAACCGTAGCCCTTCATGCGGACCTTGTCGAGATCGATGGCCTCCAGCACGCGGCGGCTGTAACACTTGAAACCGGCGGTGGTGTCCATAATCTTCATGCGGGTAACAAACCTCACGTAGGCCGATCCGTAATAGCTCATCAGCACACGGCCGATGGGCCAGTTAACCACGTTAACACCAGATATATAGCGGCTGCCGATGCTCATATCAAAGCCATCCTCGGCGCAAGCCTTGTGGAGCTCGATAAGCTTCTCAGGCGGATGCGAGAAATCAGCGTCCATCTCAAAAATATAGTCGTAGCCGTGCTCCAGGCTCCACTTAAAGCCTGTGATATAGGCAGTTCCGAGGCCCAGTTTTCCGGTGCGCTCTATCATGAAAAGCCTGCCGTCGAACTCCGGCATCAGCGATCTCACGATGTCGGCGGTTCCGTCGGGCGAGTTGTCCTCTATAATAAGTACATTAAAATTGCCCTCCAGCGCCATTACGGTGCGGATAATGTTCTCGATATTCTCCCGTTCCTTGTAGGTAGGGATTATCACTATCTTCTTGTCCTCCATTTAGTTGTAGAGTTTGTTGAATGTTTTCTGTTTCCTAATCATATATCGCCACACCATGCTGCCATCCAGCACGCAGGCATTTTTTCCGTGGTCTGATGCTTGCTCTTTCCGCGCCTTCCACAATCTCGGAATATTGGCGTAGAAAGCCAGATGCGACCTCAGCACGGCCCAGAAATAGCAGAACTGAAACTTGCATAGATACACCATGGCCGATGCGCCGTCCATCATCATCCTGATATACAGCGTTATAAAGAGGCTTTTGCCCGGCAGGTTCTTCATGAGCATCCACAGCGAGTTTCTGAAATTGAGGAAAATCTTTCTTGGATTTCCCTGTTCCAGAGTGCCGCCGCCCAAGTGAATAGCCTCAGCATCAGCACAATACATTACCTTGTAACCTTTATTGCGGACGCGCCAGCAAAAATCTATCTCCTCCATGTGGGCGAAAAAACTGTCATCCAATCCGCCCAGCTCCTTCCAGACCTTGCTGCGGACCACCATGAAAGCGCCCGTGGCCCAGAAAATCTCGCAGGAATCGTTGTATTGCCCCTCGTCGCGCTCCACGGTATCCATGATGCGGCCGCGGCAGAAAGGATAGCCGTACTTGTCGATAAATCCGCCAGCAGCGCCGGCATATTCAAACATATCGGGCTGATGCAGCGATTTCAGCTTAGGGGCTGATACTGCTATCTCACTGTCGGCATCCATCATCCTTATCAGCGGAGATACGGCATCCATCCTAAGCTCTATGTCGCTGTTGCAGAGCACGTAATACTCGGCATCCACCTGAGCGAGTGCCCTGTTGTAGCCGCCGGCAAAACCATAGTTCTTATCGAGCTGAATGATGCGGACCGACGGGAAATCAGACTTCAAGAGCGCAATGGAGCCGTCGGTGGAGGCGTTGTCGGCCACCACAACCTCAGCATCAGCACTCTCGCAAAACCTTACCACAGAAGGCAGATAATCGCGGAGAAACTTCTCGCCGTTCCAGTTTAATATCACTAACGAGGTTTTCATTATTCCATATAGGATTTCACCTTGTTGACAAACTCGCTGAAAACGTGGGCGTTGGCAGCCAGCATCTCACGACCGAAAATGTAATTATCACCGCCCGAGAAATCGCTTACCTTGCCTCCGGCCTCTTCCACGATAAAGGCGCCCGCAGCCACGTCCCATGGCGAGAGGCCATACTCGTAGAAACAGTCGAACCTGCCGCAGGCCACGTAAATGAGGTCGGTGGCGGCCGATCCTATGCGGCGCATTCCGTGAGTGTTCTGCATGAGGTCGGCCATGGATTTCATGAAACTGTCGAGCTTGCTGTAGTCGGAATACGGGAACCCTGTACCCACAAGCGATTCCTTAAGAGTCTTGCGCTCAGATACATGGATAGGCTTTCCGTTCATACAGGCACCATCGCCGAGGCTTGCGGTGTAGCACTCGCCAAGGCCAATCTCGTAAACCACGCCCACAACGGTTTTGCCGTTTTCCTGAAGCGCTATGCTGATGCATACGGGATAGAGTCCGTGGATGAAATTTGTGGTGCCGTCCAATGGGTCCACAATCCAGTTGTAGACCTCGCCGCGGTCGCTGCGAGTGCCCTCCTCGGCAATGAAGCCAGCCTCAGGAACTATCTGAGAGAGTTTTTCAACCAGTTTCTTCTCGGTGGTCTTGTCGACGTACGACACAAAATCGTTCTTGCCTTTGGTCTCTATCTTCGACGAATCGAAACCGGCAATCTCGCTGCGTATATATTTCCCCGTCTCGATGGCCAAATCAGCCACCTGCTTGCAAATATCCTTGTAATCCATTTTGTATTTATCCAAAAATATTGTTGGTTGCAGCCGCCAAGGCGGCTTTTAGTTGCTTTCGCCAAAAATTTAAAGAATAAAAAAGAATTAAAAGAATTACTTTTCAAACATAAATTACCACGAATTTACATAAATTTTCATAAAAAAAATATTTGGTAATTCGTGATAATTCATGGTAATTCGTGTTCCTCGTAAAACCAAAATTCTTTTAATTAATTTCCCATTCTTTCAATTTTCGTATAAAAAAAACCGAAACGCCGTCAGGCGTTTCCCGGATATGTCGGCGTATCCCGGATGCGGCTAGTCTATCCTGTCCACAATATCGGCCTTGATGTTGGGAATGTCTTCCTTGTATTTTGCCATCTCGGCTATCCTGTCCTTATATTTCCATGTAAGGAAAATTATTGTGCCGCCGGCTATTATCAATCCAGTCGCAATCATCTGAGCCTGTGTTACTTCCATACCGAAAACGTGGAATTTGTTGTTCACCCTGATGCTTTCGATAAGGAGTCGCTCCACGCCCTGGAGAGTAAGGTAGATTCCGAAAAGCATTCCGGGAAACTTCACCTTCTTGTTCAGCCAGAAGAAACACAGCGAGAAGATTATCAGCATCATGATGGTCTCGTAGAGAGAGGTTGGATACACGCTGGTAGCCAGCTCGTGACAATGGGTGGCGCCTCCGCAATCGCTCATAGGAGCACCTGCGTTGATAACGTTGTGGGGGAATGTGGATTTCCAGGCCCACTCAGGCAGGAAGGCCGGACACTCTGAGGTGTTCTCTATTCCCCAGCATCCGTCGCCGGAAAGCTGACAGCCTATGCGGCCCATGGCGTAGCCGAAAGGAATACCGCAGGCAGCGCAGTCCAAGGTATGGAACGAGCTGAGCTTGTTTTTCCTGAGATACCAGGCACCTGCAAAACCGCCAACTATCAGTCCGCCAAAGAATGTGAGTCCGCTGAATGATGTGAGCTCGCCAATTGGGTCGGCCACAAAACGGTCCCAGTTTTCGAAATTATGGAAAATCTTGGCGCCGAAGAGTCCGAAGATACCGGTAACAATCAGCAGGTTGGCAGCCAGCTGATGCGGCCACTGCCTCAGGATCACCTTCTTGGGCGATGGAAGCTCTTTCTTCTTGCGGTCCCTGTAGGTGAGGTATACTGATACAAAGGCTATGAGAAGGCCAAGCCAGCTGCCCCTTGTGGAAATCAGATAATTCTGGGCGTCAGCGGCAAAATCCTTGTAATCCACCACAATGCCTATAAGCTTGTAGCCGATGACGAAGGCCACCAGAAACGATGCGGCAAGATCCACAAAGGTAACCTTCTGTCCTATCTCCATCACCTTGTAGACCGGACCCACAAGGCCCTTGGCCTCCATGCGGCGATATACCACATTCATAATGTATGCGCCTGTAAGAAAGGCCATTGCAACAAAAAATCCGTATGTCTGTATGGGCAATGTTACATTCCAGCCCAATAGTTCCCTGAGTGCGTCGCCAATGGTAGCAACGCTCAAAAGCACGTGGTTCATCTCTTGTATTCTTGCTGTGAATTTTCAGTTAAATTTGAGTGTAAAAGTAGTAAGAATTTTTCAAATAATGCAAAAAACTTTTGAAAACAGCAAATTTTGTTTTAACTTCGCAAATGAAAAACTATCAACAAAACCGCAAATTAATAAAAAAAAGATATGGCAAACACAGCGGCCGGATGGCTGATACTAAATACAGACAACTCAGAGACAGCTAGTTACGAGCTTCACGTGGGCAAAAACAGAATAGGAAGGGTTTCGAGGCTAAGCCGCCCCGACGTGCCCATAACGGGCGACGAATACGCCAGCCGAAACCACGCGATACTTGTGGTGCGCATCAGCAACCGAAACGTATACGAATACCTGATAGTGGACAACGAGCAGCTGCTTGGAAAGCCTTCCACCAACGGCACTTTCGTAAACGGATCCAGCAAGCGCATCGGCGACCAGCCTGTGATGCTGAAGGACGGCGACACCATCCAATGCGGCAAAACAAAGTTTACTCTAAAGACCACCGAAATATCTGTGACTGTGGAGGATGGCGTAAAACTGCAACAGCGACTGGCAGAGGAGGCAGTGCCGCAGAAAATGGCCCCGGGCGTGGTGCTGAGGCGCAAAGTGTAAGCATCAGGCTCTTGAGTTTTGTAACATACCAACCAAACATATTTTACTATGACAAGGAATTTATTATTGATGGTTGCGATAATTTTATCGGCAAGCCTATCAATGGCGCAGACCGACGTGGTAAGCGGCAATGCCAAAACCTACGCCGGCGACACGCTGCGAATGTATTCCATCGACGATTATATTACTAAAAATGAGACCGTTATATCCACAGCCATTGTGGATAAGGACGGCAATTTCTCTTTCAATGTAAGGCTGAGGGAGGTAACAAAGGCATACATCGACCTCAATGTTTTCAAATGCATGCTTTACCTGAAACCCAACACCAAGCAGACCATAATACTGCCTGAGAAACAGGAGATTAAGCCTCAGGACGAGGTGAATCCGTTTTTCAGGAAATACGAATTCTATCCCAAGCTTATAAACGCCGACCCAAGCGACCTCAACGAGCTGATTCCGGCTTTCGACAAGCTGTACGTGCAGGCCATGAACAGGATCATAACATCGCAATACAGCTTCAGCAAGGCCAAAACCGACACCCTGGAGGCCAAGATTGCGGCTCAGTTAAAGAGCGACGACCCTTTCTTCCAGAGCTACATGCGATACAGGTTTGCAATGCTGGACCGCACCGCCTACCGCCGCAACAACGACATTATTATAAAGGAGTATTTCGCCGGCAAGGACGTGATGCCCAAAAATCCGGCCTACAACGACCTCTTCGACGAGATCTACACCAACGTGTTCGCCAATTTCAAGGACATGTTCGCCAGCCACAACGACAAGTATCAGGCCATCCGCGACAAGAGCTATCACGCTCTGCATCAGTCCATTGTGGCTGAACCCAAGGTGAGCAACGACCGCCTGGCCGATTACATAATCCTGAAGGGAATAAAGGACGCCTACTATGCCGACACCATATCGAAGGAATGTCTGGTGGCTCTGGCCGATTCCATGGCGGGCGCCTGCAAGTCGAAGGATTTCAGGAAGATGGCCGAAAACATCTCGGGCTATTTTACACAGCTGATGTGCGGGCATCAGGCTCCCGATTTCAACATTTCCGACATGGAAAACAAGAAATACGACCTTACTAGCTTCCACGGAAAATTCACATACCTTATTTTCTTCAACCCTAACAGCTACTCGGCTCAGAGCGATCTGGAGCTGATACGCGATGTAAGGGCCGAGGTTCCGCCCGAGGCGCTAAACGTGGTGCTGGTGTTTGTGGATCAGAACAAAAACCAATACACTGATTTCTGCAACAACCTAGAGGAAGACCTCGGGTTCCCAATCTACTGGTACAATGGCGACAAGGAGATGCTCAAGAAATACGAGGTGAGGGCTTTCCCAACGTATTACCTTATAAATCCAGACCTGATGCTGGCGATGAAACCCGCACCAAGTCCCACGGAGGGCTTCCTGCAAAAATTCGACGCCACATTCCGCAGCTGGAAACAGGAGCAGATGCGCAAGCAGTACCGCGAGAATCAGGGAATAAAATAAAAAGAACAATCACGGCAAAATCAGTGACTTAAAGTGCTGGAATACCTAAAAAACATATATAAAAACGGGCTTTCGAAGTATCAGAGCTCCAGGCTTAGGACAATCATCGACAATGTATTGTTCTACACCACCATTGTGATATTTTTTGCGGCGGTGTACGAGATAGGTTTCCTGAGCGACAACACCGATACCCGCTGGCTCCACAATGTGTATTACGCATACCTGTTCCTGTATTTCATCTTCTTCAGCACCAAGATGCCCAGCATCCTGAAAAACCGCGGCAAGGGTCAGAAGATATACATGCTGGTAATCAGGATTCTGCTTTTCGTGTTCCTGATATTCTACCTCTTCAATGTAAAATTTGTATTCGATACCGTTGATTATCACGGCATTGTATACCGGTTTCTCACCAGCCCCGATCTGGTGTACCTTATAATATTGTCCACATTCTTCATCGAGGTCAGCAAAAACACCTTCAAGGTGCTTGTGGCCAAGATAAAGCCAGAATCGCTCTTTGCGCTCAGCTTCATAGTGATAATATTCATAGGCGCCGGATTGCTGAAGCTGCCCAACGCCGCAGTTACCAAGCTGCCCTTCGTTGACTGCCTCTTCATGGCCACCAGCGCCGTAAGCATCACGGGATTGCAGTGCGTGGATTCGGGCGAGATGCTCACACCTCTGGGTCAGGGCATACTGCTCTTCCTCTTGCAGATAGGCGGCCTGGGAGTAATGACCTTCACCTGCTTCATAGCATATTTCTTCAAGGACACAAGCTCCTTCAAGGCCGACGCCATGCTCGGCAACATGGTGGGCACCGAGGGCATGGGCAGCACGCTCAAGATTATCCTCACCATCGTAATCTACACCTTCACCATCGAGATTATCGGCGCCATAACGATATTCTTCACAGTGGAATGTGGCCCCGAGATCCCCACCACCAGCGACCGCATATATTTTGCCATATATAACGCAGTATCAGCATTCTGCAACGCCGGATTCACCACCATACCCGGCAGCATGTGCGCCGATATGCTCTTCCACAACTATTCGCTGAAGATAATAATATCTGTGCTGGCCATACTGGGCGGCGTGGGTTTCCCGATACTGATAAACCTCCAGAACTTCATCTACCACAAGCTGGTGAACCTGAAGCGCGTAATCTGGGACCACAAGCGCTACATCCACGAGCCCAGGCTCATAAACGTTAACACCAAGCTGGCCGCCATAGTAAGCACCATAATCTTCGTGATAGGCACACTGATGTTCATGGCTCTGGAATGGAACAACACGCTGCTGGCCCACGACGGATTCTGGCACAAGCTGGTGGATTCGTTCTACTACGCCGTAATGCCACGAAGCGCCGGATTCAACGACATAGGAATCAACACAATGCACATGGCCACCATAGTGTTCATAATAGTGCAGATGTGGATTGGAGCATCGCCGATATCCACCGGAGGCGGCATCAAAACCACCACATTCGGCATAGCGGTGCTGGATATCATCAGCATACTCCAGGGCAAGGACAGGATAGAGATTTTCCGCCGCAAGATAGCCAACCGCACCGTGCGCCTGGCCTTTGCGGTAATCATAATATCACTGATATTCATAGCCGGCGGCACATTCCTGATGAGCATATTCGAATCGGAAAACAGCAACGCTGGAATGGCGGAGATGCTTTTCGAAACCACGTCGGCCTACTGCACCTGCGGACTCAGCATGGGCATCACCGACTCGCTTAGCCCCGCCAGCCGCATACTGCTGTCGCTGCTGATGTTCATAGGCCGTGTGGGCGCGCTCACATTGGCCAAGGCATTCTTCACACCGGTAAAATCGCTCAACTACATGTACCCGAAAGAGAATGTGTACGTTGGATAATCAACAATCAAAAATCGAAAATCAAAAATGAAAAAATACATCATAGTAGGACTAGGAAACTTCGGCTCGTCGCTGGCCATGAGACTCACCAACGCCGGCAACGAGGTTTATGGTGCTGATACTTCCGACAAGAAGGTGGACGCGCTGAAAGATATGATAACATCATCGGTAAAGCTAGACTGCACCGATGTGAACGCCATCCGTGCGGGTCTGCCCGTCTGGGACGAGGCCGACTGCGTGATTGTGGCCATCGGCGAGGACATAGGACAGTCGATACTCGTAACCGCCACTTTCCACCAGATGGACGAGAACAAGCGCCTCATCTGCCGCGCCATCAACGATACGCATCAGCGAGTGTTGGAGGCCATCGACCACAATATAGAGATCGTTCACCCCGAGGAGGAATCTGCCGAGAGACTCACCGACCGTCTGTCGCTGACGGGCGCTCAGGAGGTTTTCAGCCTCTTCGACCAGCACAAGGTGGCCGAGGTGGATTTGCCGTCGAGGTATTACGGAGTGGTGATAAAGGACAGCGACATCAGATCGAAATACAAGCTGAACATCCTCACCATACTGCGAATGACCGAAAGCACCAACTGGCGCGGCAAGGTAATCCGCGAGCGTAAACTCACCGAGCCATTGGCAATGACAGTGCTTCAGGAGGGCGACAGGATTGTGGTTTTCGGCAAGGCAAAGATGCTGAAGGCTTTTGTGGATGATTAAGAAAAAAATATTCGCACAGACAACACAGATTTTCATAGATTAATGAAAGTTCGATAAAATTTCATTATCAGTGAAAATATGTGTTGTCTGTGCGAAAAATATATTCTACAACGTATCGCATCCTTCAGATGAATCCTCATCTTACTGCCCCAGATTGCGGAGATATTCCACGGCTTCCTGATTCTTGGCCTTGCTTAAATAGTGTTTGCCCATCTCCATATTCTTCTCTGTGCCAATGCCTTCCACATAGCATTTGCCCAAACAATAATAACCTTTATCTTCGGCCAATTCGGCCAATTCGGGCTCACCCATTGATTCCACGAGGGAGATTCCCTTTTTTAAGTAGCGGAAAGCGAGAGGATCGTTCTGTTTAACACCCTCCAGATAAAGGCATGCAACCTTTATCAATGCCTCTGGATGTCCCTGCTTGGCGGCAAGCTCATAATAACGCAATGCCATACCCAAGTCTTGTTCTACAGCTATGCCCGAATAATAAAGATTAGCCAATGACACCTGACCATTCACATAACGCTGACTGGCAGATTTTTTCAACATAGACAATGCTTTGGAGTAATTAGCTGTATCCTGCTGCTCGATTATAATGTTGGCCCAAAATTCCTGAGCGCAGGCGTTGCCCTTGTCAGCGGACCTCTTAAACAGGTCCAAAGCTCTTGGGTCGCCCTGTTGGAGATAAAGCATACCCAGGAAATACAGTCCCCACTGACTGCCGTTGTCGGCCGATTTCATCAAATATTCGACAGATTTGTCGGTGTTTCCTTTTGCGGCGCATAACATTGCCTTTTGTACATATGGATCAGCCTTCGACACATCTGGTTTGTATGTAACTACGAACTCTGGCTTATATAGTAGATCGAGGTGGTACACGCCTCTCGCAAGACCATTGATTTCCATCTCAAACAATTTGTCCTGTCCGTCAATATTGACTACATAACAAAAAGAAGAAGCAAATGAAAGGCATTCCAATCTTTTATTTTTGGAGATCAATTCGCCATTGGTATCGTAAATGGAAACTTCAAATATATATCCATACTTTGAGTTTCCAATCTTTCGGGCTGGCGACTTTAGCTTCAGCTCACCCTTATCAGCATTTTCCATCGCAGCCATCATTTCAAGATCAGATGACGACTGTGCCAAAAGATTTCCGCAGCACATAAGCGCTATCAGGAAAGAGAAAATTTTTTGTTTCATGATTATGATGTGTGTTAATGTTATTAATGCATAAAAAAACTATGCTATCTGTGCTAAAAATATTTGCTACAACGAGAAGTTGAGAGATGTGGCAAACTGCAAACCTCTAAGATTGAAGTTGTTGGAGAATGGGAGCACGTAGTTGACCTTGAAATCCCAGAGCATAAAGTTGTTCTTGAAGATCTCGCATCCCACAGATGGGCTTATATACAGATTCTTAAGGGTTTTCTCCTCGGATGTGTACGCCATGAAACCAACATTATAGCCGGAATAAACATTCAAGAACTTGCGACCGCCACGGCCCATATGTCTCGAATAGAAATCCTGACCATAGCTGAAGTTGAAGATGTCTGAGTAGGTAGACGAATCGGTCTTTACAAAATCGTTGGCCTTGAAAACGCCTACAGTAACGTGCGATTTGCCCTGTGTGAATACGTACTTGATGTTGTAGCCGGTGTAGCTTTCGGCAGAGAGGCCAGCCTTAGGATTCTCGATATTGAGGTAGCTGTACTCGAAACCAGGCATATTCACGAACTTTACTCTGCGGCCGTTCTTGGGAGTTGTCATCTCGCGCTTGAGAACCACACTCAAGGAAACAGTGCCAATCTGCTCCTCAAGATCAGCAATTTTCTTGTTGTTGCTCCTTATTGTAGCATAGCCGTCGGCATTATCGGACTTGAGGCGTGCGCGCTCTCTCGCATCCTTCAAAGTATCCAGAATAGCATTTCTATCATCAATAGAAGCCTGCAAATCCCTATTTGACTCTATCTTGACAGCCTTTTCCTTGTTTACATATACGATCATCTCGTTTTGCAGGATGGTCTGACACTTCCACTCATCCATCTTGGCCTTAAGCTCGGCAAACTGAGCCTGAGTCATGGTAAGCTTGCACGAAACCTCCCAGAAACTCTTGGTCTTGCGCTCCTGACGGATAACGTTCTCGTCCAGGAAACTCTCGAACATGGGAGAGATCTTGTCGAAATAAGGGGTAAAAGACTCAAGATTTGCAGTAACAAATGTACTGTCGGTCTGCTGGGCCTTTGCGCCCATGGCTGTGGCTGATACTGCAACAATAAGCATAACAGCCTTCATAACAAATGTAGTAAAAAATTTCTTCATAATTTTGATGTGTTTAATGTATAAATGAATGATTCTGTCTTAATAGTCGGC
>JAKSLV010000189.1 GCA_024401025.1 Bacteroidales bacterium | reverse complement strand
CCTGAAGCCGCCTCCTCTCTTTCCGATATGCCCATCATTCTGCTTTGCAAATATAGTAATTATATTTTGAATTACGGTTGCAAAGATAAAAAAAATCCTTCGTTTTTCGATTTTTTTTGTTGATATTTTTTTTCGCCAGGCATCAGGAAAAGGCTACACTCCTCCCCCACTGCGATGTATTTATTTGCTGATGCCGCCTTTTTCCGCAATGGCCGTCCTGTCCATCCACAGCATGGCTCCCGTGTACATGGCAATGCCTATGAAACACATTGCAGGCACTATGAACGACATCTGGGCACCGTTGTTGTCGGCCACGTAGTTTTGCAGCGGAACCAGCGCCGCGCCTCCGCAGATGGCCATGATCTGAAGCGACGACCCCACCTGAAGATCGCGTCCAACGTTCTGAAGCGAGGATCCGAATATTGTGGGAAACATCAGGGACATCATTGCTGACACCAGTATCAGAGACAACCAAACCACCACGCCGCTGCCAAAAACCACCAGCAGGCAGAACAACACCGCCGACACCGAGGCCACCAGCATGAGCTTGTTGTGGTGGATGCGCCCCATGAGGTACGTGAACACAAAACGCGACACGGCAAAGGCCACCATGGCTGCCACGAAAACGCTGCTGCTGTCGGACGAATCCATTCCGCAAGCATCAGAAGCCACCTTGGCCACGTAGCCCCACACGCCGGTTTGCGCGCCCACGTAGAGGAACTGCGCCAGCACGCCGGCCACAAAGCGTTTTTGCTGATACAGCCTCCTGAGAGACTGGCTGATGCTGCCCCATGTGCGCGAAACATCAGGCATCAGATCGCTGGAAATAGGCATGGAGACAAATAGCAGCAACACCAGGAATATCATGAGCACCTCGCCAAGCACGGCGTACACCATGGTGATGGAATCGAGCTGCTCATGCATGATTTCGGGGTTGGTATCAGAAGCACCGAAACCCGCCAGATTGTTGGCTATGAGCGCACTGCCAAGCATGATGCCCGTAAGCGAGCCCAACGGATTGAACGACTGCGCAAGATTGAGAAGCCGCACGGAGCTGCGGTGGGTTTTGGCAAGCGACATAATGTAGGGATTGGCCACGGTTTCCAAAACGGAGCATCCGCCCGCCATGACGTAGATGGCGAATATATAGAAATAGGCGTTGCCCACGTTGCTGGCCGGGAAAAAGAGCATGGCGCCCAGCGAATAGAGCAGCAGGCCGCCCAAAACCGCGCTCTTGTAGGATTTGCGGTAGATATAATAGGTGGCAGGCAGCGCAAATATGAAATACGCCACGTAGAACGCCGATTCTATGAGCACCTGCTGCCACTGGCCTATCTCCATGATACGGCCAAACGCCTCCTGAAGCACACTGGTCATATTGTTGGCCAGTCCCCAGAAGAAAAACAGGACGGTAATTATTATAAACAGCCCAACGCGCTTTCTGTAGTTGCCTGATTCCATTTTTGTAGTTTTATATTTCGGCAAATATAATCATATATTATCATCAACCCAAATTTTTTTAGTGTCTTTTTGCAATTTCGGATAGTTTTTGGCGGAAAACAGCATCAGAGAAAAATAAATAAATATGCAGTTTTTATGCATAAAACCTGCATATTTTGTTAAATTATCGTTGATTTATTCATAAATATTCATTATATATGCATTTGCATAGTGCTGATACTCAGCCAAAACAAAAAACTATATAAAAAATACGAAAAAAGTTTGCTGATATTTAAATAAAAAAAGGTACTTTTGCAAAGATTTTCCAAAAACGGAGAACAAGGTACAATAATTTAAACAAACAACGTAAAAGCATTTATAAATCAGATCGTTATGGACAACATAATCGTAAGGATAGCGTGTGAGAGCGACAGCAAATACTCTCAGGAGATTGTTGACGAGATGGCTTCTTCGGCCAAGGCAAGAGGCACAGGCATCGCTAAGCGTACACCTGAATATGTTACTGGTAAAATGATTGAGGGCAAGGGTATCATTGCCGTTACAGAGGAAGGCCAGTGGGTAGGTTTCTGCTACATAGAGAGCTGGGGCCATGAGAAGTACGTATCAAACTCTGGTCTGATTGTAAATCCAAACTTCCGCGGAAGAGGCGTTGCCAAGGCCATCAAATTCAGAGCCTTCGCTCTTACCCGCAGCAAGTTCCCAACAGCCAAGATCTTCGGCCTCACCACAGGATTGCAGGTGATGAAGATCAACAACGAGCTGGGCTACATGCCTGTACCATTCTCTGAACTCACCGACGACGAGGAGTTCTGGAAGGGCTGTCAGAGCTGCGTTAACTTCCCAATCCTGACATCCAAGAACAAGAAGAACTGCCTCTGTACCGGCATGCTCTACGATCCCGAGTGGGAGAAGGAGCGCGGCCCCAAGGACTGGGCAGC
>JAKSLV010000188.1 GCA_024401025.1 Bacteroidales bacterium | reverse complement strand
TTACAAATATGCTAAAAATTTCGCTAATTACCAAATTTTCAATCACTTAAATTTCATCGAACTCACGTTAAAAAAATTTCTAACGCATTATGAAAAGACTATTTTTGATATCTGTTTTGGCCCTTATGGCCATGGGGGCAGAGGCCCAGCTCAAGTCGCCTGACGGAAAGCTTCAGTGCGACTATTCAACCGACGCCGAGGGTCGCCCTTGCTACACTTTGAAATACAACGGCGAGACTGTTGTAGAGAAATCGCAGCTTGGTTTCATGCTTAAGTCTGAATCCAGAAAGACTTTCGACTATAAGGAAGCTGTGGCCGTGGCTGACGACAATTTAGCCTCCGGCTTCGAAATCAGCAATGTAAGAAACTCTTCTTTCAACGAAAACTGGAAACCCGTGTGGGGCGAGGTGGCCGAAATCCAGAACAACTACAACGAGGCGGCTGTAACTTTCCTGCAGAAAAACACTCAGAGAACTTTCGATGTGGTGTTCCGTCTCTACAACGATGGACTGGGCTTCCGCTACGAGTTTCCTGTTCAGGAAAAACTCAACTATTTCACCATAAAGGACGAGCTTACCGAGTTCCGCATGAACGGCGACAACACAGCATGGTGGATTCCTGGCGACTACGACACTGAGGAATACCATTACGCAAAGAGCAAGCTCTCTGAGGTGCGCGCGCTTCTCCCCAAATATGTGATGGACAATTCGGCCCATACCGTTTATTCGCCAACCGGACTCCAGACTCCGCTTCTCATGAAGACCAACGGCGGCAATTTCATGGTTATACACGAGGCTGCCCTTGTAGAGTATTCGGGAATGGGACTGGATTTCAAGGAGGCCACTAACTCGCTTAAGGTTCAGCTTACTCCCGATGCTGTGGGCGACCTGGCACGCATGCAGACTCCATGCAAGACTCCGTGGCGAACCATAACTGTGAGCAGCGACGCTCGCAACATTCTAGCCAGCAAGCTTATACTCAACCTCAACGACCCTTGCGCCCTCAGCGATGTGTCGTGGATAAAGCCTACAAAATACATGGGCGTATGGTGGGACATGATTCAGGGCAAAAGCTCGTGGAGCTATACCGACGATTTCCCATCGGTGCGCCTGGGCGTAACTGACTACAGCAAGGCCAAGCCAAACGGCCGCCACGGCGCCACCAACCAGAATGTAAAGAAGGTGATTGACTTTGCCTCGGCAAACGGTTTCGACGCTGTTTTGGTTGAGGGATGGAACATCGGCTGGGAAGACTGGTTTGGATACCTCAAGGACAAGGTTTTCGATTTTGTGACACCTTATCCCGATTTCGACGCCAAGATGCTCAACGACTATGCCCACAGCAAGGGCATCAAGCTTATAATGCACCACGAGACCTCGTCGTCAATCGTCAACTACGAGCGCGAGATGGATACAGCCTTCCGCTACATGAAGCACCTGGGCTACGATGCCGTGAAGACAGGCTATGTGGGCTACATACAGCCACACGGCGAGCACCACTACGGCCAGTTCTGCGTTAACCACTACAACAACAACATACAGAAGGCCGCACAGTATCAGATATGCGTAAACGGTCACGAGGCCGTGCATCCAACAGGCCTCAGCCGCACATATCCAAACCTTCTGGCCAACGAGAGCGCCTGCGGAACTGAATACGAGGCTTTTGGCGGCAACCCTCCCGACCACACCTGCATACTTCCGTTCACACGTCTGATGGGCGGTCCAATGGACTATACGCCAGGCGTTTTCGAGATGAACCTCTATAACGGATCGCACTGCAACAGCACCATAACAGGCCAGCTCGCGCTCTATCTCACCATGCCTACACCATTGCAGATGGCCGCTGACTCTCCCGAGGTATATACAAAATACAGCGACGCATTCCAGTTCATCAAGGATGTGGATGTCGATTGGGTGGATTCCAGATACTTGGAGGCTTCGCCTATGGAGTACATAACTGTGGCGCGCAAGGGAAAGAAATCGGGTAACTGGTTCTTGGCCACCAAGGCCGGCATCGTCCACAAGACATCTGTATCGCTCAGTTTCCTTGAGCCTGGCAAAACCTACGAGGCCACATTCTATATGGATGCCCACAACGCCGACTACAAGACAAACACCGATAAATATGTGATAAGGAAAGGCCTTGTGACAAGCAAGACAGCCGTATCGGTAAACAGCGTTCAGGGAGGAGGATTCGCAGCTTCATTTGTTGAAGTTAAGGGCAAGAGCCCTCTCAAGGCCCTTAAGGGCCAGCTCAACTGATTTTAAATCGTGAATTCACGTTAGTTAACGTAAGTTCGACGAAATATATTCGTTGCGCCTTCGGCTTATTTTTAGAACATAAATTACCACGAATTTACATAAATTAATCAAAAATTTTCTCTATGAGAGTGATTTTTGAAAAATTCGTGTCAATTTTTGATAATTTATGTTGAAAAAAAACTTCGCCGTAGGCGCAAG
>JAKSLV010000187.1 GCA_024401025.1 Bacteroidales bacterium | reverse complement strand
TGCACCGTTACGGTTTCCATCTTTTTGCTGCACGAGCCCAGCAGCATCAGGCACGCAAGCATCAGGAAAATGTGGTTTAGTTTCTTCATATTTATGTGTTTAAGTAATGATTTATTTTCGGTTGCAAATGTATCAAAGTTTTTTTGCATTATTACAAAAATCCAAACAAAAAAATCCGCTGACGTATCGTGTGCATCAGCGGATTTTGTATTTCAACGAATTCGTAATTCGGATTTCGTAATTCGTAATTATCTTATAAACAGCAGCTCCCTGTATTTTGGCAGAGGCCACATCTCGTCGTCAACTAAGAGCTCAAGCTCGTCGGCGTGATGGCGGATGGTCTCGAAGTATGGAACCACGGTGTCGTGGTAGGCGATGGCCTTCTCCTTCTCGCTCTCTATGCGGTTGGCAATCTTGCGCTTGTCCACCATTTCCTTTATTGAGCTTTCCAGCGCGAAAACGTGTTTGCTGATGCTGCGGATAATCTCGAGAGTCTGCGATCCGAGCTCCTTGGCCTCGTCGGCACCGAAAATATTCATCATCTGGGCCTGAGAATCCAGAAGCTGTTTCTGATACTTGAGAGCCACAGGAATTATCGACGATTTTATCATATCGCCCAAAACACGGGCCTCTATCTGAATCTTCTTGGTGTAGGTCTCCCACTTAACCTCGTTTCTGGCTATGAGCTCCTTCTCGGTGAAAACGCCGGTAGTGGTGAAGAGCTCGATGGACTGAGGCGTGGTGTAGGCGTCGTAGATTTCGGGGACTGATGTTATGCAGTCGAGACCGCGCTTGGCAGCCTCAGCCTTCCACTCGTCGCTGTAGCCGTTGCCGTCGAAACGGATTGCCTTGCTGTCCTTGATGTACTGCTTGATGACCTCGAAGATTGCCTTCTCCTTGGCTATGCCATTAGCTATCTTGGAATCAACCTCGGCCTTGAACTCCTTGAGCTGAGCGGCCACGGCGGTGTTGATGGCTATGAGGGCTGATGCGCAGTTGGCCGACGAACCCACGGCACGGAACTCGAACCTGTTGCCGGTGAAGGCGAATGGCGATGTGCGGTTGCGGTCGGTGTTGTCGACCAAAACCTCAGGGATGTTGCCGATTCCGAGCTGCATTTTCTTCTTGTCGCCCAGGATGATGCCCTCGTCGGAATTTGAATTCTCGATATCGTCCAAAACCTGCGACAGCTGGCTGCCGAGGAATGCCGAGATGATGGCAGGAGGTGCCTCGTTGGCGCCCAGACGGTGAGCGTTCTGAGCTGTCATCACTGAGGCTTTCAGCAGTGCGTTGTTCTTGTGAACGGCCTTCAGTATGTTTACCATAAAGGTGATGAACTGGAGGTTTTCCTCGGGAGTCTTGCCGGGGGTGAGCAGACCTACGCCGGTATCAGTGCCAAGGCTCCAGTTGTTGTGCTTGCCCGATCCGTTTACGCCCGCGAATGGCTTCTCGTGGAGCAGTACGCGGAATCCGTGCTTGTGGGCAATGCGTTTCATTATCGACATGAAGAGCAGGTTCTGGTCGTTGGCCAGATTAACCTCGCCGAATATCGGGGCAAACTCAAACTGATTGGGAGCCACCTCGTTGTGACGGGTCTTGCAGGGAATGCCGTATTTGTAGGCCTCGAACTCAACCTCCTTCATATAAGCCTGAACACGCTCGGGAATAGATCCGAAATAGTGGTCGTCGAGCTGCTGATTCTTGGCTGACTCGTGGCCTAGAAGTGTGCGTCCGGTGAGCAGAAGGTCGGGACGGGCGGCAAAGAGACCTTCGTCCACCAGGAAATATTCCTGCTCCCAGCCGAGGTAAGAATAAACCTTCTTTACGTTGGTGTCGAAATAGTGGCAAACCTCCACGGCTGCCTTTGTAACTGCGTCAACGGCCTTCAGGAGAGGAGCCTTGTAGTCGAGCGCCTCGCCGGTGTAGGAGATGAAGATTGTGGGCACGCAGAGAGTGTCGTCTACAATGAAGGCTGGCGACGATGGGTCCCAAGCAGAATATCCGCGGGCCTCGAAAGTGTTGCGCAGTCCACCGTTTGGAAAACTTGAGGCATCAGGCTCCTGCTGAGCGAGAAGCTTGCCCGAGAATTCCTCGATAACGCCCTCGCCGGGTGCGCCGTCGTACTCTATGAAAGAGTCGTGCTTCTCGGCAGTGCCTTCGGTCAATGGCTGAAACCAGTGGGTATAATGAGTTGCGCCATGCTCCATGGCCCACTTCTTCATACCGGCGGCCACCTGGTCGGCAATGCTGCGGTCCAATGGCTTGCCGCTCTTGGTAATCTCGTTGATTTTTTTCACGGTCTCCTTCGACAGGTACTGGCTCATCTGTTTCTTTCCGAATACGTATTTGCCGAAATAGTCCGATGTTGGGTCTTCGGGTACGTCGACGGGGCGGGCTTCCTTCTTGAAGGCCTCGCCGACAACTTGAAATCGTAATCCACTCATTTTATTAAATAGTTTTTGTATAGCGTTGCAAAATTAAGAATAAATAAATAATCTCATATTAACTTAATAAGATTTTTTGAGTACCTTTGCA
>JAKSLV010000186.1 GCA_024401025.1 Bacteroidales bacterium | reverse complement strand
ATCATGAACAACATATTCAACATCAAGAGATTCGGCGCAGTGCTCCGCCGCGATTTCGCCACATCATGGCTCATCAACGCCATCTACCTCGGCTCAATAATCCTGATTCTCGTATTGTTTCACGGAATCACAGGATCGGAGGAAATAAGAGCATCATACCACTTCCGCAACATTGAGACCTTCCTCACGTTCGCAAGCGTACTGGTTGCCATCAGCTGCGTATTCATCAACGCCTACACCTACAAGGCCATCGACAAGGCAAACACAAGGCTCGATTTCATAATGCTGCCGGCATCCACACTGGAGAAGATGACATCGAAACTCATTTTCTCGTGGCTGATACCTTGGACAATGCTCGTAACAGCATACTGGTTTTTCGGACAGGGAGAGCCTTCTACTTATTATTATGGATCAGTAGAAACCAGCGATTATTTTTACGACGTCCTCCTGCAAAGAATATACGACTACGACCGTCCGCATCTCTACTTCATATTCACCGCAATGGCCACATTCTTCAGCATGGTGGTACTTAGCTGGGCAAGCATCTACAGGAAATTCTCCATAATACTTGCCGCCGCATCTATCGGCCTCACAATCTATATCATCTACCTCATGGAGGCCCACATCAACTGCGAGTGGATGGATCCTATTGTAAGATACTGCTATCAAGGCAACACCAACTACCGCGTAGTAGTAACAATATTGTGGCTGATACTCGCAGCCGCAAACTTCGCCATCCAGTATTTCATCATCAACCGCAAACAAATACGATAAGCCTATGGACTTCAAGGACACCAAACCAATATACTTGCAGATAGCGGACAGCATCTGCAACGACATCATCACCGGCCGCTACAAGGCGAACGAGCGCATCCCATCGGTACGCGAATACGCCAGCAATCTGGAGGTAAACGCCAACACCGTGGCCCGCAGCTACGACTACCTCCAGCAGAGCGAGATTATCTACAACAAACGCGGCATAGGCTATTTTGTAGCTGATACTGCGGCAGAGAAAATCCGCTCCATCCGCAAGGCCGACTTCATGAAAACCCAGCTCCCCGAATTCTTCCACGAGATCGATATGATAGGAATCTCCATCGACGAGGTGGTGGAGTTGTGGAGAAAGTTTAAAGAGTAAAGTGTAAAGTGTAAAGTTTAAAGCTTAAAGCTTAAAGACGCGCGTATTGCGTGTAACAAAATCACAGTTAACGTCCCCGAAGGGGACAAAGTATCAATAACCGTATGTACATACCGCATAGCGGTTTTACATACGGAGAAAAAATCCCAACCATGAAAAGATACATCTACATATTCACATTGGTAATCTTGGCAGCCGTATCAGCCTGCCATCCTTACGACCGCGCCATCCCTGAGAAGTACATCGCCACTTGGACCAACAACGGCGCAATAGAGCTTGGTCTCTATGAGGAAGTCGCAATCTACAAGAACGATTTCTGGGATTACGACAAGGTGGAGAAAGACGGCGACAAGCTAAGCCTCACCCTCCGCAACGGCGACAGAAAAGAGAATATCAGCGTAAGCCTCAGCGACAACAAAGAGGAACTGCAGGTATCAGGAAACGGCAGCATCAGCACACTTAGTAAAAACGCCTTCATCTACGATCCCAGCAAGGCCGATACCGACACAACAAGTTTCTGCGAGTACAAGGACGTGCCTGATTCAGCTACCGTAATCATCTACTTCAGAAAGGATTACCAGGGATTAGGCAATTACCTGAACAACTTGAACAAGACAGGAGAAGTTCTCTATTACCGAAACTACAACGAATACAAGCAGTTTGGCGTACAGAACAAAAACAAGGACGACCACTTTGGCTACCGCTACGAATACAAAGTGCCTGTACACTGCGTTACCGAGAATTTCGACATTATCAATGGAAGATATCTGTCAGACTGGGATAATTATTCTTCCTACAGGACAAGATACCTTATGGAGCCAGGCGACACTCTGGTAATTGTAAAGAGCGGCAAGGACTTGTTTGTAGGCGGCAGCAACGCCCGCATCAACAACGAGATGGCTCAGTACGGAAGATTTATCTGGGGCGTCGAATGTGGATTCGCTTCAATAGCCTCTGCCACCACACACGGATATCACGACTTAGTGGACAGCCTGCCCAAGATGAAGCAGATAGATCTGGACAAGTTCAATGACTTCTGCACACAGAACGGCGCCAACATCTCCAACAAGTTCAAGCAGTACATCACCCACGAGATTGAGTACCTGAACGCAATAAGAGTTATGGAGCACAGCGAATTCAAGGACAGCCTCATCAGCAATTTCAAGATCGACGAGAGCACAGTTTTCACCAACTCCGCCGAGTGGGAATACAACACAGCCGTCATAGAACTTGCCTACAGAAATAAGCTGAATGTATCAACACTTCCAGCATTGTATTTTGCCGACACCAAGGTAATGCAGGACATGGGACTCAGCGACCTTTTCATCGACAGATTCGTTTACCGCGGATTGGTTCAGCTCCAATCTCAGGACGAGATGCCATCCAAGGAAGACATCA
>JAKSLV010000185.1 GCA_024401025.1 Bacteroidales bacterium | reverse complement strand
GACTATTTTGCCAAATCGAATATTATTTATACCTTTACGGCAAAATAAAACCCGTATATTATGCAGAAAATCATAGGTAGAGCAAACGAAATCAGCGAGTTAAGGAATATCTACAATTCAGGTGTTCCTGAGTTTGTAGTTGTATATGGCAGACGTCGTGTGGGAAAGACATATCTGATACGCGAAATGTTTGCCGAAGACTTTGCGTTTTATCATACAGGATTGTCGCCTCAGGATATGGACGAGGCCAATATGATGAACAGCCAACTGAACAACTTTGCCTCATCTCTGCGTAATTATGGAGAACAATGCGGTTTGGTAAAAGACTGGCTAACAGCATTCGACAAGTTGAAAAACCTGTTGATTCACAAAATTGAGCAAGCCCCCGACAAAAGACAGGTAGTTTTCATAGACGAACTTCCTTGGCTCGACACTCCAAGATCTCAGTTTATATCCGCATTGGAGCATTTCTGGAACGGCTGGGGAGCGGGCATACAGCAACTTATGCTCATAGTATGTGGCTCGGCAACTGCCTGGATATCAGACAACCTACTGCACAACAAGGGTGGACTGTACAATAGGGCAACAAGAGAGATAAAACTTCATCCCTTCACACTCTGCGAGGCCGAACAGTTTTACCAGTCGCGGGGCATTCTGCTCAACAGATACGCACAGACACAATTATATATGATGATTGGCGGAATTCCATATTATATGACATACGTGGAAAAAGGCAAAAGTCTGGAACAAATCACAGACTCGCTGTTCGCCGACCGCAACGGCAAACTTAGAGATGAGATAGAGCAACTTTTCGTATCGCTTTTCAGCAATCACGAGGAATGCCTGAAAATCATCAAGTTGCTATCAAAACGCAAGACCGGATACACAAGAAAAGAGATATCAGAAGCCACCAAAATTCCATACGGCGGAGGCCTTACCAAGACATTGAAGGCCCTGGCGGAGAGCGACTTCATCTGTCAATACACTTATTACGGCAAACCATCCAAGGAAGAACGCTACCGACTTGTGGATTTCTTCACTCTGTATCAGTTCTCAGTAGTCAGCAACAAAAAAAATCCTGACTCCAAGGACTGGAAAGACAGGTTTGGAACAAAGACAATGACCGCGTGGTATGGCACCGCCTTCGAGTCGCTGTGCTGGTACCACATCGACCAGATAAAACGGGCTTTGGGGATTCCATCAGTCCACACCGAGGAATTCTCGTGGAGGGCCGAGGCATCAGAAACCAACAAAGGTGCGCAGATAGACCTAATGATACGCCGTGCCGACGGCATCTTCAACCTCTGCGAGATGAAATTCTCGATAGCCGACTTCGCCTTCACAAAAGAAGACGAGGCCAAAATGCGCAACCAAATTGCCTCATTCCAAGCCATAACAAAATGCAACGAACCCATAATGCCAATCCTCGTAACCACATACGGCCTGTCACAGAATATTTACAGCAACCTGATACAGGCGGTTGTAACTATGGAGGAATTGTTTGGGTAAGAAACAAACAAATCCCGACGCCTCATCGAAGCCCCGGGATTGTCTGCCATACTATGTAATATAAAAAAAACTATTTATCAATATTGATAATCTCGTAAGTCCTTGAACCGAGGCCGATTTTCTCCCCCCACTCCATAATGTGGGTGCCGTGCTGTTTGGCAATGCGGTCGAGGAGAGGCTTATTGTTGTTGTGCTTGTCGTTGTGAATCTTGCTGACGATATCGTAGCAAGCCTGATCTACGGCCACGGGATCAGTGGAGGCCACAATGCCGTAATCCTCAATGAGAGGCTTCTGAGGATTTGCGTTGCAGTCGCAGTCTATCGACATATTGTTCATAACTGCAATATATACAATGCGGTCGCCGTTGCCGAAATAATTGTGGACAGCCTGCGCGGCCGAGGCCATCGACTCCACAAAACCATCCTGATTATCAACGTGTCCCCAGAGTTCCGACACCTTCTCGGTATATCCCGCAGTGTGGATATAAGCCTTTCCTGAGGCTGAGGCCACACCGATAGACGCGTTTTTGAGCACTCCGCCAAGTCCGCCCATCTGATGACCCTTGAAATGCGCAAGGTTTATCATCCAGTCGTAATAAGCAAGGTGCTTGCCTACGATATTGTATTTCAGGTGGGTAGAATCCTTTACGGCAATCCTCATATCGCCCTCCTCGTCCATAATGTCAACGGGAGCAATCTCTGTGAAGCCGTGCTCGCGGATAGTTTTCCAGTGAGCCTCGGTGGTATTTCGGGAGCCGGCGTATGCGGTGTTGCACTCCACAATAGTGCCGTGAACCTTGTCGACCAATGGCTTGATGAATGCAGGACGCAGATAGCCAGTCTTCTCGCTCTCGCCTGTCGAAATCTTGACAGCCACGCGTCCCTGAGGATTCACCCCGAGAGCGTCATAAATCCTCACCAGCGATTCAGGAGTAATCTCGCGGGTAACATAAACCTTGCTCTGACCGAAAGCCAGCGCAGTAGTAGCCATCAATGCAATGGCCAGAAATATTTTCTTCATATCCGATA
>JAKSLV010000184.1 GCA_024401025.1 Bacteroidales bacterium | reverse complement strand
CGGATATTTCCAATGACTTTATCAAATTGTCTATAAATGTGTCGGCCTCTTTGCGAGATTAGGAAAATTCCATTACGCTCATAAGTCAATCGTTTTAGATATTTATTGCAAATATATAGATATTGTTCGGAATTAGCAACCAAAATTTTTATTTTCCCCCTTATTCCTATCCTCTGCGGAAATGTCGAAAAAAAAGTGAGATTTCCGCACATTATAGGATTTCCATTGTATTGCTGATGGCTGTTTTAATTTGAATTTTTCTTCATATCTTTGCACCCGAGATTTTCATATTATAAAACACAAATCAATTAAAAAAAATGCATAAGAGAAATATCAAGATCGTGCTTACGGCGGTGGTGATTGCTTCGGTGATTGTGGCGCTGGCTGTAAGGTGCGGTGGCAAGGAGGGGAAGCCTCAGGGATGCCCAAGCGAGAAAAAGGTGGCATCAGCAACAAAACTTATTCTGGATACCGACCTCGGAAACTCTACCGACGATATGCTGGCTATGCAGTTGGCGTTTGCGTATCAGGCTGATAATAAATGCGAGGTGCTCGGTTTTATGAACAGTAGGCAATTGCCTATGGCGCAGGATTTTGCCGACCGTATGCTCCACTATTACTGCGCCGATAATGTACCTTTGGGAGTTGTGAATGGCGATAATCAGTATTTCGAGATTGTGCCGTATTATCATCTTTGTGAGTCGTTGTCGGCTGATGGCACACCTTTGTATAAGGGCACCGGCATCAGGCTCGATGAACGCTTGGAGGCTTGGAAACTTTACAGGAAGATTCTTGCTGAATCGGCCGACAACTCGGTTTCCATTGTGTGCGTGGGTATGATGACGAACCTCGGTTTGCTGATGGATTCCAAGGCCGACGAGTTTTCCGACCTTAGCGGTATGGAGCTGATACAGAGGAAGGTAAAGCAACTGGACATTATGGGTTGCTGTTTCGAGAAGGTTCCGCTCAGGTACGAGAAGGGTTTCCTGGAGGTGGAGTATAATGTGGGTGGCGACGTGGCTCTCGCTAAGCACGTCTTGGAGGACTGGCCCGCCACTCTGTACATTACTCCGCTGGAGGCCGGCCTGGATTTCCCCTCCGACCACGACCGTATGCTCTCTGATTATAGTGCTGATACTCTGCATCCTATGTATCAGATCTACAAAAACTACGATGAGTGGGCCAAGGGCGACGTGGGTCAGTATTTCTGGGATCCTCTGTGCGTGATCCACAGCGTGGAGGGCGACGCAAGTTTCGCGGTATCAGCCCGAGGAAAAATAAAGATAGAGGCCGATGGTCACTCGGTTTTCAGTACTGATGCTTCGGGAAATGTATATATAATAGGTGTGGGCGATGGTCAGAAGGCCGATATCAGCGACAAACTGATGGGCGTGGCAGGTTTTCGTCCGTCTCAGGGTCAGCTACACTAAAAAATATAATTCTCCAATTTGGGCGCAAATATAGGTTTTGCTGTGGTTTTATTCTAATTTTTTTACTGATTTTGGTGAAATATTGCAATGTTGCACTTTTGCTTGGTGAATATTTCTGCCGATAGTATCTTTGCATCGTAATTAATAACAAAACGATTGTAAAACATTAAAAACTATTAGAAAATGAGTAAGATTATTGAAAGCGCATTGGAGTTGATTGGAAACACTCCACTCCTGAAACTCAACAACTACAGCAAGAAAGCCGGTGTGAAGAATGCCACCATTCTCGCAAAGCTCGAGTACCTGAATCCTGCCGGTTCCGTAAAGGACCGTATCGCCCTCGCGATGATCGAGGATGCTGAGAAGAAGGGGCTCCTGAAACCCGGCGCAACTATCATAGAGCCCACTTCGGGCAACACAGGCATCGGCCTCGCATCAGTGGCCGCCGCCAAGGGCTACAAGGCCATCCTCACTCTTCCCGAGACTATGAGCGTGGAGCGCAGGAACCTCCTGAAGGCTTACGGTGCCGAGATCGTGCTCACCGAGGGTGCCAAGGGTATGAAGGGCGCCATCGCCAAGGCCGAGGAGCTCAACAAGGAGATTGAGGGTTCTGTAATCCTTGGTCAGTTTGTGAACCCTGCAAACCCTGCCGTGCATTTCGCCACCACAGGTCCTGAGATTTGGGATCAGACAGATGGCAAGGTTGATATCTTCGTGGCAGGAGTTGGTACAGGCGGAACACTCTCAGGCACAGGCAATTTCCTCAAGTCAAAGAATCCTGAGGTTAAGGTTGTAGCCGTAGAGCCTGCCACCTCGCCCGTACTCTCTAAGGGCACTGCCGGTCCTCACAAGATTCAGGGTATAGGCGCAGGTTTTGTTCCTGATACTTTGGATACCAAGGTTTACGACGAGATTATCACCATCGAGAACGAGGATGCCTTCGCCGAGGGCAAGCGTTTCGCAGTAAGCGAGGGTATCTTGGTGGGCATATCAGCTGGCGCCGCCCTTAAGGCCGCCTCTATCCTTGCCGAGCGTCCCGAGAACAAGGGCAAGAACATTGTGGTTCTTCTCCCTGATTCCGGCGACAGATACCTCTCGACACCTTTGTTCGCATAGT
>JAKSLV010000183.1 GCA_024401025.1 Bacteroidales bacterium | reverse complement strand
TCTGTAGGACGCTTGCCGCCGTGTGTGTGTACTATCCACTGGTTCTCGATGGTCTTGGCGTCGATGGCGACTACCACGAACTGCTTGCCGAATTTTCTCGCCAGGTCGCTCACAAGCTGAGGATTGCGTACTGCCGCAGAGTTTACGGAAACCTTGTCGGCGCCGTGGATTAGCAGGTTCTCTGCATCCTCCACGCTGGTGATGCCTCCGCCTATGGTGAATGGAATGGAGAGATTCTTGGCCACTGACTCCACAAGAGAGTAAATCTGCTTGCGGCCCTCGTTGGTGGCGGTGATGTCGAGATATACAAGCTCATCTACGCCCTGCTCCGAATATGCCTTTCCAAGCTCAACAGGATCGCCGGCGTAGCGGAGATTCTCGAAACTTACGCCCTTTACTGTCTGACCGTCCTTGACGTCGAGACACGCTATTATTCTTTTTGCGAGCATGATTATTCAGAGGTTAGGTTAGCCAATTGCTTTAGTGTTACACGCTTCTCGTAGATGGCCTTGCCAACGATGCACGAGTAGATGTTGGTGGCTGCCAATTTCTCGAGGTCTTCCATGCCTGATACTCCGCCGCTTGCTGTCACCTTCAATGTTGGGTAACGCTTCTGGAGATCGTTGTAGAGGGCAAAGTCAGGACCCTGAAGCATGCCGTCACACTTGATGGCTGTAACGCAGGCGCGTGTGAGTCCGGCCTCCATAAACTGCTCTATCAGCTGATAGATAGTTACATTGGCGTCGTCCTGCCAGCCGTGGATGCGTACCATGTCGCCCATCACGTCGGCAGAGAGTATTATCTTGTCGCTGCCGTATTTCTTCAGACAGCTTATCATGAGCTCAGGATTCTTTACGGCTGCGCTGCCGAGGTTTACGGCGTAGGCTCCTAGAGAGAAAAGCATCTCCACGTCGCCGAGGGTCTTGATGCCGCCGCCACAATCTATCTTCAATGATGTCTGCTGAGCCACATCGTTGAGCACGGCTGTATTCACGAGCTTGCCCTGCTTGGCGCCGTCGAGGTCCACGAGGTGAAGGTGTGTGAGGCCTGCCTCCTGGTATTCGCCTGCCACCTTGGCGGGATCGAGGTCGTATTTCTTTACATTCTCGTACTTGCCCTGCTCGAGCCTTACGCAATGTCCGCCTATAATATCAATTGCTGGTACTATTATCATAATTTAATAAAATTTTCGAGGATTTGCTGACCGATTTTTCCGCTCTTCTCGGGATGGAACTGACAACCGTAGAAATTGTCCTTGGCAATGCTGGCCGAGAATTCCACCGAATACTGGCACTTGGCCGCGGTATGCTCAAACACCGGAACCATGTAGCTGTGCACAAAGTACATGAAGCTGTGCTCTTCCACATTGTTATAAAGGGGAGTCCTGAGGCTGAAGACATCGTTCCAGCCCATGTGCGGAATCTTCTCGCCCTTGGGAGCTATGAACTTTACAACGTCCACATCAAAGATGCCGAGGCCCTTGGTGTCCTCCTCCTGGCTGTGACGGCACATCAGCTGCATGCCGAGGCAGATGCCCAATACAGGCTGCTTCAGGGTTGGGATAAAGGTGTCGAGCTCAGTGGCCTTCAGGGCCTCCATGGCTGCACCGGCGTTTCCCACTCCGGGGAATATCACCTTGTCGGCGCTGGAGATGATGCCCTTGTCCTTAGTGAGGATGGTCTCGCAGCCCAAACGCTGGAGAGCGGCCTCCACCGACTTTATGTTGCCGGCCTTATAGTCTATAATCGCGATTTTCACTTTCTTAATATTTTTTGCAAAGATAAGAAAAAATGTTGGAAGTATTTGAAAAAGTTTAGACGCAATCAATAATGCCCGAATGCAGAGAGTACATATACCTCCACCCGGTCATCATAAACACGATAAACTATCCTGTGCTCTTTGTCCAGACGACGCGACCATGTTTCCTCGCTGTAATGCTTCAACTGCTCACATTGTCCTGTACCTGTCTTGGGATGCTCTTTCAATTCCTCGTAGATTTTGCCAAATTTCTTGAAAGCATTGGGCGCTTTCTTTTTAAGATTGGCAATATCTTTCTGTGCATCAGGAGAAAAAATCACATTGTACATAAGCGCTCCAAAAACTCTTCGTTAGATTCTCCTTCCTTCTGGCTGATACCTTGTCCGTTACGGATAGCCTGTTCGCCACGTTCGATTTTTGCCTTCAGTTTCAATTCGGCCTCACGTGCCGAATATTCCGCAAAAAATTTGGCAAAAGCCTTCTTTACACTCTGCGACGAGGAATTGAAATGAGCGATAAGAGCTCCCAACGGAGAGTCCAACGCCACTTCCTGTGGAATCGATATAGTTGCTGTCATAGTTGCCATAACAAAAAAAATTATCACTCTGCAAAGATAAGATTTTTTTTTGAAAAGTAAAAAATTTGAACGCCCCACAAAAAATATAAAAAAAATATTAGGGTTCATAGGCGTTCGTGTGTCATACATATAAACAAACCTTATAAAATTATTATAACATGAAACTAAAACATTTTATCTGTCCGGCATTGGCCAGCGTGCTGATGCTTGCCT
>JAKSLV010000182.1 GCA_024401025.1 Bacteroidales bacterium | reverse complement strand
CACAGAAATCTCCATTCCGAGACAATCCATCAGCAAATCAAACATCTGCATCGTAGGGAGTAAAAAAAACAGCAACCAAGGATTCCTCCGAGGTTGCTGAAATTAACTCTGTGGCAATATGGTTGCGTCTGAAATCTGATAAAAAAGCATCAGAGGCAATTCCTAATCTCCCTGAGCCTTGAAATTGTAGATTGGCTTGATTGTTTTCAGGATAGTGGCGGTGGGGTCTATGTTGGCCACTATATCGTCCATTGTCTTGTACACCATTGGCGACTCGTCGATTGTGTCGGGCGATATCGACGACGACCAGATTCCCGACATCTCGGCATAGAATTCCTCCATAGAGAGTTGCTTGCGGGCCTGAGTCCTCGACAGAATCCTGCCCGCTCCGTGTGGCGCCGAACAGTTCCAGTCGGGATTTCCCTTGCCCTCGCAGACAAGGCTTCCGTCACGCATATTAATGGGTATCAGCAACTTCTCGCCTTTCTGAGCACTCACCGCGCCCTTGCGTAGAATCATATTGTCGAGGTCTATATAGTTGTGGATAGTGGTGAACTGCTCCAAGATATCAGACTCCCTGATATTCAGGTTCCTGACAATCACATCAACCATAGCCTTGCGGTTGAGCATCGCAAACTGTTGCATAATCCTCATATCAGAAAGATAACTCTCGAAGAGTTCGCCTTCCAAGTAGGCAAGGTCTTTGGGAATATCAGTAATCACCTGAGCCTGAAGGTCTTTGAGGGCAGTCTGAATCTCCTTGTCGCGTCCCTCAGCCTTCAATTTCGCCACAAGTTGCTGACAATCTGAATGACGGTTGTGGTTGATCTGTTTCCAGGCCTCCTCCTGATAATAGTTGGCGATTTCGAGGCCCGCGTGACGGCTTCCCGAATGAACCACGATATACATATCGCCGTCGTCGTCCCTATCCACCTCAATAAAATGGTTGCCTCCGCCAAGAGTTCCCATCGAAAGTTTTGCGCGGCTCTTGTTGTACTTGCCCCTCACATCGTTCCAATTGATTTGCGAGGCAAACTCGTGAGGCTCGGTCCTGATATCGAAACCCGAGGGAATGTTTCTGCGGATAATCTGATCGAGAACCCTTGGCGAGAAATTCTGAGAAACATCTGAGTTTCTGCTGATTACCAAAGTCTCCATACCGCAACCAATATCCACTCCCACAAGGTTTGGCACAATCTTGTCGGTGATAGTCATAGTGGTTCCGATAGTACATCCCGCCCCCGCGTGCACATCGGGCATAAGACGGATTTTCGCATCCTTCACAAACTCCTGATTGCACAGATTCTCAATCTGCTTACGCGACTTGTCGTCAAGATTGTCGGTGAAAACCTTTGCAGTGTTGTACTTTCCTGTTACTTTTTTCATCTTTGTAAATGTTTTTAGTGTTAGACAATTGGGGTTATTGATTTAAAACACTGCAAAGAAAAGAAGCGACTACGCAATGTTTCTGCGTAGTGGGGAGAAAAATGATTTTTTTCATAATTTTTCTGACTCACCTGTGTGATTGTGCATCACACATTCCCTGATAATCATTGAAATCCTGAATATTATTCAGATAAATATGTTCCATTAATTCAAGTATTTATCAAAGAAATCATTAAGTTTGTCCCAAGGAATTGCATTGTTGGCGCCTCCGTCGTAGAGGTCGCAGTGCGAGGCTCCCGGAATTATCATAAGTTCCTTGTTTTCAGGCACGGGATTTGGCTTGCGGACAAAATCGTAACCCTCGGCCTTGCCGTTCATCATATACTCGTAAGCATTCTCGCCGAAATAGCGTGAGTGTGCCTTCTCTCCGTGAACGATGAGTACTGCATTGCGTATCTCGTTGATATAGTGAAGGAAACGTGTGTTTGCATATGCCTGACAGCCGAAGGTGTGCCAGCCGTCGTTCGAGTTGCCCGAGCGTGCGTGATAGCCACGTGGAGTCTTGTAATAGTCGTAATAATCCTTTACAAACTGTGGGGCATCCTCAGGCAATGGGTCAACCACGCCACCGCCAGAAGTTGTACTGCCAGTCTTAGATGCCTTAATGCGCTCATCAGCCAATGCCTTGCGAGCAGCAAAACGTGCCTCCTCGTTATTGTCGGCATCGAAGTAACCGTTGCCGTTCACGCGGCTCATATCGTACATTGTCATTGCGGCGGTTGCCTTTATTCGGGGATCGACGGCGGCAGCGTTAAGAGCAATGCCGCCCCAGCCGCAAATGCCGATGATGCCAATCCTGTCGGCGTTAACGTCCTCACGCATAGACAAGTAGTCAACGGCTGCAAGGAAGTCCTCCGTGTTGATGTCGGGCGATGCTGTGCGACGAGGTTCGCCCGATGATTCGCCTGTAAAAGAAGGGTCGAACGCCAAGGTGATGAATCCGCGTTCAGCCATTTTCATGGCATAAAGGCCTGAGCACTGCTCCTTTACGGCACCGAAAGGACCGCAGACGGCAATAGCTTCCCTCTTATCCCCCGAGTGGGAAGATTTTGGAATGTATAGATCGGCTACAAGCGTGAAGCCATACTGTGTTTTGAAAGTCACCTTCTGGTGGTTGCCTAAAATTAAGGAATTTCCAATAGTTTTCTATACTGAAAACCAATTACTTACAAAATCTTGTCCCAAAGTTGGAAGTTCT
>JAKSLV010000181.1 GCA_024401025.1 Bacteroidales bacterium | reverse complement strand
CATTCCTGCAAGACCCCGGCCCGTGGTGCCGTATGCCGAAAAATGAAATCATTTACACTCCCTCCTTTGCCACCTCATAAATATCCTTCCATTTCGGGCGGTTTTTCACCACGGTTTCCAGGTATTCGTGCCAGACGGAGGTGTCTTGAACGGGGTCTTTGATTACGGCGCCGATTATACCGGAGACGAGGCTCTCGGCACTTAGGCCGCCGTCGAAATAACTTGCAAGGGCAAGGCCGCTGTTTACTACTGATATGGCTTCGGCTGTTGAGAGTGTGCCGGTGGGCTGTTTTAGTTTTGTCTTGTTGTCGATTGTGGAGCCGGAGCGGAGTTCACGGAAAATGGTTACCACGCGCATTATCTGCTCGGCCTCGGGCTTGGCGATAGGAAGCCCCATCTGAGAGGCGAAGTCCCCTACCCTGCTCTTAACTATCTCTACCTCGGAATTTATGTCGGCGGGAAGGGGAAGTATTACTGTATTGAATCTGCGTTTGAGGGCCGACGACATTTCGTTGACGCCCTTGTCGCGGTTGTTGGCAGTGGCTATCACATTAAAGCCCACCTGAGCCTGAATCTCTGTAGAGAGCTCAGGTATGGGCATAGATTTTTCTGAAAGAATTGTAATAAGGCTGTCCTGAACGTCGGCGCCTATACGCGTAAGTTCCTCTATGCGGGCGATTTTACCCTGCTCCATAGCGGTCATCACGGGAGTGCGCACAAGCGAGTTTTCGGTAGGACCTTCCGAGAGGAGTTTGGCATAGTTCCAGCCATAGCGGATCTGCTCCTCGCCAGTGCCGGCGGTTCCCTGCACTATAAGTGTGGAATCGCCGGAAATGGCGGCAGCAATATGCTCCGACACCCAGCTCTTGGCAGTGCCAGGCAGTCCGTACAGAAGCAAAGCCCTGTCAGTCAGCAACGTGGCCACGGCAATCTCCATAAGACGGCGGTCGCCAATGTATTTGGGAGAAATCTCGAAACCGTTGTCCAGTTTGCCGCCCATCAGGTATTTCACCACCATCTGCGGACTCATTGCCCAGTTGCTCGGCTTAGAATCAGGGTCAGCTAACTTAATGGCCTCCAGCTCGGCGGCAAACTGCTGCTCGGCGTGGCGTCGGAGTAAATTAGTCATTAGTCTTCAATAATCTTGTTACGTGTAATATTGGTGTAGTCGAGAGGGCTCTTGTCGCCGAGATACTTCATCAGGCAGTCCACGCTCTTCTCGTCCACGCGGATAGGCTCGCGGTCCTTGATGGTCTTCGAGATGGATACCACGTAGTTGTTGCAGCTGAAGGTGTAGGTCTTCTTTGGCTTTATCTTCTTGCCCTTCTCGTTGAAAATCTCAAGCGACTTTATCTCCTTGGTTTTCTTGTCGATATGCATCACGTAGCTCATTCCGGAGGTGAAAGGCTGACGCTTGTCGTCGTTGTAGTATGCGTCCTCGAGAATCTTCTTTACCTCGGCTCCTGATACGCGGTAAACGTGCATCCTGTTGCCGAATGGGTCGAGCATCAGGGCATCCTTGCGTGTGAAGGCGCCTGCGTCGTGGGTCTCGAACCTTACGCCGCCGTAGTTCTGGATGGTGATATCAGCTCCTGATGCGTAGCGCTGGCCATCGGTGACCATAGAGCCCATCTCGAACACGTTGTTGATTGGCTTGGAGAACTCGCCAACCTTCTCCTGGAGGAAAGGATTGTCGTTGAATCCCTCCACCATTTTCTCTATCTCCTTGTTGCGGAGTTTGGTGGCGTCCACGCTGATAATCTGAGAGTTTACATTAACAGCCTCGCCGTTTTCCACTGTGATGGTAACGAGCGAGCAGTACTGCATCTTGTTGATATTCTGGGTAACGATGATGCCGTTGTACCTGGTGTTGGATGGAATGTATGTGTGGGAGTGTCCGCCCAGGATGGCGTCGTATTTCTTGAGCTTGAAGGCGTACACAGTGTCGTTCTCGATGCCCATATGAGGCAGCAGAATCTGCACGTCGCTCTCCTTGTCGAGAATGTCCTCGTACTTGAGGATCTCCTCCACAGGGTCGGTGAACGAGAGAGACTTCACATTGTCGGCCAGGCAGTCGGGAATGCCGCGTGCGTTGATGGCCACCACCGAGAGCACCGAAACCTTAACGCCGTCCACGTCGAAAATCTTGTAGGGGTCGATTTTGAAGCCAGCTGACTCTGGGACCCTGATATTGGCACAGATGAAAGGGAACTTGGCCACCTGGGCGTTTGCCTTGTAGCCGGAGATCTTGCCATCAAACTCGTGGTTTCCTATGGCTGATGCTGCCACTCCAAATGCGTTCATCACCTCCATCATAGGGCGGTTGGTCTCCTTGAACTCGTCGTTTACGGGGTTTCCGGTGCGGTTGTCGCCGGCGGAGAGAACCAGAAGTTCTGGATAAAGCGCTCTCAATGAGTCTATTATGCCACCCAGGGCGGCGGCACGGTCCAGATAGGCGTGCATATCGTTTACGTGCAGCAGGTGGATGGTTTTCTGCTGTGCTGATACTGATACTGCCAGCATCATAAGTGCCGACAATACGATGGATTTTAGAATTTTCATAGTCTATATAATATTTAAATGTGTATTACCAGAATGCAAAATAACAAAATTTGATTCGTTTAGTCAAAAAAATTGTCATATTTTTTCAA
>JAKSLV010000180.1 GCA_024401025.1 Bacteroidales bacterium | reverse complement strand
GAGAAATTCGGGATGAGGGTTCAGAAAATAGCCCTCAATCCCGGCTTCGGCTGTCCCAACAGAGACGGCAGCATCGGCACCGGAGGCTGCACCTATTGCAACAACAAGACCTTCAGCCCATACTACGGACAGCAGGACAGGCACATTTCCGACCAGCTGAGCGAAGGCATAGAATTCTTTGGACGCAAATACAAGGCTCAGAAATACATTGCCTATTTCCAGAGCTACACCAACACCTACGCCGATATCAGCACCCTGAGGCAAATCTACAGCGAGGCCCTATCCCACCCCGGCGTTGTGGGACTGGCTGTGGCCACGCGTCCCGACTGCGCATCCGACAGCGTTCTCGACCTCCTGGCCGAAGTATCAGAAAAAGCATACACCACCATAGAATTCGGCGTGGAAAGCTGCTACAACGAAACCCTGAGCCGCATCAACCGCGGTCACAATTTCCAGACCGCCAAGGACGCCATCCAGAGAGCCGCCGCCCGTGGACTTGAGGTTTGCGCACACCTTATAATGTATCTGCCTGGAGAAACCCACGAGATGATGATGCGCACTGCACAGATTATGAGCGATTTGCCCATAAGCATATTAAAGCTGCATCAGCTACAGATAATAAAGGGAACGCCTATGGAGAAGGAATATCTGGACAACCCCTGGCACCTGCCCAGCGTGGACGAATACATAGATTTCTGCGCGCAATACATACGCGCCTGCCGCCAGGAAATGATTTTCGAGAGGTTCATAAGCGAATCGCCCCGCAATATGGTGGTGGCGCCCTGCTGGAACGGTATCAAGAACTTCGAGTTCACCGACAAGCTCCGCAAAGCTGTTGGATGAAATTACTAAATTTTTTCTTTGAATTTCGCAACATTTTTCTTAATTTTGTTCTCGCTATGAAGAGAACACTGGCCATATTGTATATCCTGATGCTGAGTATCGCTGCCGTTGCGCAAGACACTCTGCATCAGGATATTAATGTTATAATATTTGGCGACAGCAACACCTGGCTAGGCGGCGACAACTGCGCAAAGCCAAAGGGCTGGAACACCTACTTCAAGCAGGAATTTGCGGCCAGAAGCTGCGTAAGCCTCGCCAGAAGCGGCGCCACCTGGACCAACACCCCATACACCGCAAAAAACACCACCGAATACACCAACGTGGTATCCCACTGCAACGTAATCTACAATCAGGTGCAGAGGCTGATAGAACAGACCGAGAAGGACGCCCTGCCCATCCCCGACGTGATACTGATAGCCGCCGGCACCAACGACGGATGGTTTGCCCCCAAAAGGCCAAACGCACTCAGCAAGAGCGCCGAAGAGGCCCTGGCCGACAGCACATTGAACGAGAAACCAATCAGCAAGATCACCACTCTGGCCGAATCCGTGGTATACAGCACCCGGATACTCCAGGAAAGATTCCCACTGGCCACCATAGTATTGCTTACCCCGATGCAGACAATACAGGTGAAGGACAGCACGATAGAGCAAATTGGCGATATCATAGAGCAATGCGCCGAGGGCCTCGGAGTGTTCGTAATCCGTCAGGACAAGGAGACACCCATAGTGGCGGCCAAGGAAAGGCTCCAGAGAAAATACACCTACGACGGCACCCACACCTCGGAGCTTGGAGCCCGGGAAAACGGCAAGCTTATTGCCCAGAAAGTAAGCGAGTTTTTACAAACAATATTCGAATAATCAACATAAAAAAATGGTATTCTCCGACCTGTTTTTCCTGTTTGTGTTTATCCCGGTATTCGTGGCGCTCTATCTCGGCGCCAGCCTGCTGGATAGAAAAACCAGCCCCGAAAGCCCAAAATTCAGGAACGCGGTTCTCACGATATTCAGCCTCATATTCTACGCCTGGGGCGAGCCGGCATACATTTTCCTGATGCTCGGCACAGTATTCATCAACTATCTGGCCGGAAACCTCATCCACAAATCCGCCAGCCCCAAGCGCGCGCTCGTAATCGGTCTGGTGCTGAACCTGCTGATACTCATCACATTCAAGTACACCGGATTTATCTGCGAGAGCCTTGCCTCGATAGGCATACCATTGCCCAAGCCTGAGATAAGCCTGCCCATCGGAATATCGTTCTACATATTCCAGAGCATATCCTACCTCGTGGACGTATACCGCCGTCAGAGCGAGCCTCAGCGCAAGTTTCAGGATTTGTTGCTGTATATCAGTATGTTCCCGCAGCTGATAGCCGGCCCCATCGTAAGATACAACACCGTGGCCCAGGAGATAGGCAGCCGCCACGTATCAGCCGACGACATTGCCGACGGCGTGTGGCGCTTTATGAAAGGCCTCGGCAAAAAGGTGATAATAGCCAACCAGCTGGGCGAGATAGCCGGACAATTCCTCGACGCCGACCTCCAGCAGCAGGGCACGCTTGGCCTGATGCTTGGCCTCCTCTGCTTTATGATGCAGATCTACTTCGACTTCTCGGGCTACAGCGATATGGCCATCGGAATAGGCCGCTGCCTGGGCTTCCACTTCTCAGAAAACTTCAACCACCCATACACCTGCTCCTCGGTCACCGACTTCTGGAGAAGGTGGCATATGAGCCTCGGCACATTCTTCCGCGACTACGTTTACATACCAATGGGCGGCAACCGCAACCATCAGTGGATCAACATACTCACAGTATGGTTCCTCACCGGAATGTGGCACGGCGCCAGCTGGAACTTCATCATCTGGGGAATGTATTTCGGCCTGATACTCATCATAGAGAAAATCTGGCTGCTGGACGCATTCAAGAAAATCCCGGCGCTGGGCCACGTGTTCAGCCTCGTGATAGTGTACCTTGGCTGGGG
>JAKSLV010000018.1 GCA_024401025.1 Bacteroidales bacterium | reverse complement strand
GCAGCGATTACGGAGTCCACTTCGAGTATGCCGAGCAGCCATCGCCCGACGGTCTCGCCCAGGCCTTCACCATTGGCAAGGATTTCATCGGGTCTGATGCTGCCTGTCTTGTACTTGGCGACAACATCTTCCACGGCGCCGGATTCACAGGAATGCTCAAGGACGCCGTCCGCAACGCCGAGCAGAACAACAAGGCCACCGTATTCGGATACTGGGTTTCCGACCCCGAGCGCTACGGCGTGGCCGAGTTCGACAAGCAGGGCAACTGTCTATCAATAGAGGAGAAGCCCGCCCAGCCAAAATCCAACTACGCAGTAGTTGGACTCTATTTCTATCCTAACAAGGTAGTTGACGTGGCCGCCAACATCAAGCCATCAGCACGTGGCGAGTACGAGATCACAACCGTAAACCAGCAGTTCCTCCAGGACGGCGAGCTAAAGGTTCAGACACTTCCACGCGGATTCGCCTGGCTCGACACCGGTACCCACGATTCGCTTTCTGAGGCTTCCACCTATATCGAAGTCCTCGAGAAACGTCAGGGCCTCAAGATAGCCTGCCTCGAGGGCATCGCCTACCGCAAAGGCTGGATCGACGAGCCAAAAATGCGAGAGCTCGCCAAGCCAATGCTCAAAAACCAGTACGGCCAGTACCTGCTCAAAGTAATCGACGAGCTCAAGGAAACCGGTAACCCGAATTTATAATTAATTACGAATTACGAAATCCGAATTACGAATGCCCCCTAATTTGTAATTCGTAATAGTAAAGCAATTCGGATTTCGTAATTCGTAATTCGTAATTAAAATCAAATGAACATTTTAGTAACAGGAGCCAACGGCCAGCTTGGCAACGAGATGCGCATAGTAAGCAAGGAGTCTTCTGATGCTTACTTTTTCGCCGACATCGTGGAGGCTGGACAGCCAACACATATTTTGGATATCACTGATTCTGATGCTGTTGCCAATTTTGTATCAGCCAATCAGATCCAGTGCATCATCAACTGCGCCGCCTACACCAACGTAGACAAGGCCGAATCCGACGAGGCTTTTTGCGAGAAACTCAACGCCGACGCGCCCAAGATTCTTGCCGACGCCATGAAGAAGGTGAACGGCCTTCTCGTGCATATCAGCACCGACTACGTTTTCGGTGGCGACCCATACAACACACCCTGCACCGAGAGTCAGAAAGGCACACCGACTGGCGTTTACGGCAAAACCAAGCTCCACGGCGAGCAGAACATCATCGCCACTGGCTGCAATCATATCATCATCCGCACGGCGTGGCTCTACTCCGAGTTCGGCAAAAACTTCTGCAAGACAATGCTGAACCTCACCGCCACCAAGCCTCAGCTCAAGGTTGTTTTCGACCAGGTGGGAACCCCGACCTACGCGCTCGACCTCGCCAACGCCATCTACAAAATAGTTAACGGCCGCAAGTTCGACGGCAACACCGGAATCTACCACTTCAGCAACGAAGGCGTATGCTCTTGGTACGATTTTACCAAGATGATAGCCGAGTATTCTGGACAGACCAACTGCGACATTCAGCCCTGCCACAGCAACGAGTTCCCCTCGCCCGTCACCCGTCCGTCATACTCCGTACTCGACAAGACAAAAATCAAGACCACCTTCGGCCTCTCGATTCCCTACTGGACCGACTCTCTGAAGAAGTGCATTGGTAATTTAGTAGATAGTAGATAGTAGTTAGTAGATAGTACTCACTTGATAGCCCATAGTACTCGTATTTACGATACTCGCACTATGTGTTAACGTAAGCGTTGCTCGACCCTTCCAGGGTCGTATGTTACATCGTAGTATCAATGACCCCGGAGGGGTCAAGCGAAGCCTACGTTAGCCCATAGTAAAAAATTGAAACGTAGTTTCTATTTTTCACTATGGGTATTCTTCAAAACAAATATATCATGAAAAACATCGTAATCACCGGCGGTGCCGGATTCATCGGAAGCCACGTAGTCCGCTTGTTTGTCAACAAGTATCCCGACTACAAAATCATAAACCTCGACAAGCTCACCTACGCTGGTAACCTCGCCAACCTCAAGGACATAGAGGACAAGCCAAACTACAAGTTCGTGCGCATGGATATCTGCGATTTCGACGCATTCTATAAACTCATGCAGGACGAGCAGATCGACGGTATCATCCACCTTGCCGCCGAGAGCCACGTAGACCGCTCCATCAAGGACCCATTCACATTTGCCAAGACCAACGTGATGGGAACACTCTCATTGCTTCAGGCCGCAAAACTCTACTGGGAATCGCTCCCTGAGAAATACGAGGGCAAGCGTTTCTACCACATCTCTACCGACGAGGTTTACGGCGCTCTCGAGATGACAAACCCTGAAGGCATCGAGCCTCCGTTCTCTACCACAGCCTCCAGCTCCGAGCATCACCTCGCTTACGGCAAGGACTTCTTCTACGAGACCACCAAGTACAATCCACACTCGCCATACTCAGCCTCCAAGGCATCGAGCGACCACTTTGTACGTGCCTTTCACGATACCTACGGAATGCCTACTATCGTGACCAACTGCTCGAACAACTACGGACCGTATCAGTTCCCCGAGAAGTTGATACCGCTCTTTATCAACAACATCCGTCACAAGAAGGCGCTCCCGGTTTACGGCAAGGGCGAGAACGTCCGCGACTGGCTCTTCGTAGAGGATCACGCCCGCGCCATCGACCTCATTTTCCACAAGGGCACTATCGCCGAGACCTACAATATCGGCGGCTTCAACGAGTGGAAGAATATCGATATTATAAAGGTGGTTATCAGAACAGTAGACAGGCTTCTTGGAAGAGAAGCCGACGAAGACCTGAACCTCATCACCTACGTTACCGACCGCCTCGGCCACGATGCCCGCTACGCCATCGACAGCACCAAGCTTCAGAAGGAGTTGGGCTGGGAGCCAAGCCTCCAGTTCGAGGAGGGCATCGAGAAGACCGTCCGCTGGTATCTCGACAATCAGGAATGGATGGACAACATCACCTCCGGCGATTACGAGAAATATTACGAGTCGATGTACAAGGGCCGATAATATAATGCGCCCGTAGAGACACCCGGACGTGCGTCTCAAAAATGATTGCACCCCTCATCCGTGCGTCTAATTCCCAAAACAAATCCTCAGTGTGTTAAATATTCCAAAACACGCTGAGGATTTTTTGTTTTATAGCTGAAAATATCTGAAATATCTTACCTTTGCCACCAAATCAATTTTGAACGCTATGAATTCTTTCAAAGATATCAAGATAGCTGTGGCCGGAACAGGATATGTTGGCCTCAGCATTGCCACTCTTCTGTCTCAGCATCACGATGTTACGGCCGTTGATGTGATTCCCGAAAAGGTCGACAAGATCAACCGCCGGATTTCGCCCATTCAAGACGAATACATCGAGAAGTTCCTCAGGGAAAAGCCGTTGAGGCTTACTGCCACATTGGACGGAGCATCAGCCTACAAGGATGCCGATTTCGTGGTGATAGCCGCCCCCACCAACTACGATCCCGTTAAGAATTATTTCGACACCACCCACGTCGAGGAGGTTGTCGATATGGTCTTGTCGGTGAATCCTGATGCTGTGATGGTGATAAAATCCACTATTCCAGTGGGATACACCAGAGCCCTCTACCAAAAGTTCTACAACCGTGGAGTCAAAAAACTCAACTTGATGTTCTCGCCGGAGTTTCTGCGAGAGAGCAAGGCGCTATACGACAATCTCTATCCGTCCAGAATCATCGTGGGACATCCCAAGCTGATAGACAACCCCGAATTTGCCGATGAGAACGAGGCTATCAGCAAGATTGCTGATGTTGCTTTTATGGAATCTGCCGCCAATACTTTTGCCGCCCTTCTTCAGGAAGGAGCTGTAAAGAAGGATGTTCCAGTCCTCTTTATGGGTATGAAGGAGGCTGAGGCTGTTAAACTCTTTGCCAACACCTACCTTGCCTTGCGTGTAAGCTATTTCAACGAGCTGGATACCTACGCCGAGGTAAAGGGGCTTGATTCTCAGGCCATTATTCAGGGCGTGGGCCTGGATCCACGAATCGGAACTCACTATAACAATCCATCATTCGGATATGGCGGATACTGCCTGCCAAAGGACACCAAGCAGCTTCTGGCCAACTACGCCGACGTTCCGCAAAATATGATGACCGCCATTGTGGAGAGCAACCGCACCCGCAAGGACTACATTGCCGACGCAGTTCTCCGCAAAGCCGGCTGGTACGACTACAGCACCAAGAATCAGTACGAGGGTCAGCTGCCTCCTGTCACCATTGGAGTTTACCGCCTTACGATGAAATCAAATTCCGACAATTTCCGACAGTCTGCCATTCAGGGCATTATGAAGCGCATCAAGGCCAAGGGCGCAAACGTCATCATATACGAGCCAACCCTCGAAAACGGCACATCGTTTTTCGGCTCTCTTGTCATCAACGATTTCGCCGAGTTCAAGGCCAAGAGTCAGGCCATCATCGCCAACCGTTACGACGTCTGCCTCGACGATGTGGAATCCAAAGTTTACACCCGCGACATCTTCCGCCGCGATTAATGATATAAAAAAGTGATAAGCGCCCCGGCACTTATCACTTTTTTTTATCTCTAATCTCTTACCTTTTTGAAAACCAACACACTGCGGTTTACGTTGTAGATGGAGAGTGTCTGTACGCCGTTTTTCTCTTGTGAGAAATATTCGCCATCGCCCTCTATGCGGCCAAAACCGCCAAACTGCTTGTCGTCGCTGTTGAGGATAAGCTTGTAGACTCCGGCATCAGGCACATAGAAAGTGTAGTCGGGGATGCAGGCTGTGGGATGGAAGTTGAACACGAATATCAGGTTGCCCTTCTTCTCGCAGATGGTCTGATTGGCCTGGTCCATGTTCAGCTGCTGACCATACAGATCCTGCATTACGGGATACTGCTTTATCAGCTTTATGAGTGCCTCGTCGAAATCGTTGAGGAAGTGGTATCTCAGGAAGCCCTTCTCGAGCAGACTCCACTGACGGCGCGCGTGCTGATAGCTCCAGCCGTTGCCCTCGCGTGGGAAGTCGATCCACTCCGGATGACCAAACTCGTTGCCCATGAAGTTCATGTAGGCCTGTCCTCCGTTCACTATTGTGAAGGCTCTCAGCATCTTGTGGAGGGCAATGCCTCGGTCGATTACTGGGTTCTGACGGTTGTCGGCCATATCGAAATACATATCCTTGTCCATCAGTCGGAAGGCTATGGTCTTGTCGCCTACGAGTGCCTGGTCGTGGCTCTCGGCGTAGGCTATGGTCTTCACCTGAGGCAGACGGTCGTTCAGTACGCCCCAAATCTGGTAGACATTCCACTGTTCGTCGGTCTGCTCCTTCAGGATCTTTATCCAGAAATCGGGAATACCCATTCCGAGACGGAAGTCGAATCCCATTCCGCCGTCCTCCAATGGAGTGGTGAGGCCCGGCATTCCTGATACGTCCTCAGCTATGGAGATAGCCTCAGGATTTATAAGCTTTATAAGCTTGTTGGCCAGTTGGAGATATGTGATGGCATCAAACTCCACGCCATCGCAGAAATATTTCCACTGGTCGTAAGTAGCGTCGCCAATCATTCCGTGGTGGAAGTAGAGCATCGACGATACGCCGTCGAACCTGAAGCCGTCGAAATGGAATTCCTCCATCCAGTATCTTATATTGCTTAGCAGGAACTGGATAACCTCGTTTTTGCCGTAGTTGAACAGCTTGCTGTCCCACTGTGGATGGTCGCCGCGGCCGCCGGGATGAGTGTAGAGGTCGTCGGTGCCGTCCAGACGGTTGATGCCCTCCGATGTGTTCTTAACTGTGTGACTGTGAACGATATCCATTATTACGCGGATGCCGTTGTCGTGGGCGGTCTTCACCAGGTGCTTAAGCTCCTCGGGAGTTCCGAACCTTGAGCTTGGCGCGTAGAAGTTGCTCACGTGGTAGCCGAAGCTTCCGTAATATGGATGCTCGGCAATGGCCATTATCTGTATGGTGTTGTAGCCGCCCTTTATGATGTGTGGCAGTACGTTCTCCTCGAATTCCTTGTAGGTGCCCACGCCTTCCTTCTCCTGCGCCATGCCGATGTGACATTCATATATAAGGAGTGGCTCGTTTTTGGGTGCGTGGAATTTCTTGCGGCTCCAGCTGAATTTCTCCTCAGGCTTCCAAACCTGTGCGCTGAAAACCTTGGTCTGCTCGTCCTGAACGGCGCGCTTGGTGTATGCCGGTATGCGGTCCATTATGGTGCCGTCGGCGCCGTAGATTATCAGCTTGTAGAGCGATCCGTGCACCAGCTTGTCGGCGTAGGTGGCGTCGTCCAGGAAAATCTCCCAAATTCCGTTGTCCTTCTTTGTCAATGGGTTGGCGCTGCGGTTCCAGTTGTTGAAATCGCCAAACATGTATATCGTTCTGGCGTTGGGGGCCCACTCGCGGAGATACCATCCGTGATCCTCCTCGCTGTAGTTGAGGCCCAGGTACTTGTATTGGCCTGCAAAATCTATGAAAGTGGGGTAGTAGCTCTCCAGTTCTTTCAGTTTGTCCTGATACCTCAGGTATCTGGCAAGTACGGCGTCCTTTACGGGCTCCAGCCATGGGTCGTCCATGAGGGAGAGGTGTATCTGTGGTTTCTCGTCAGCCTTTTTGGCCGCTTTGGCGGTGCTTTTGCTGGCTTCGGTTTTTCTTGTGCATTGTCTCTTTGCCATAATTATTTATAATTTTTGATTTTTAGTTTTTAATTTTTGATTGTTGAATTTTGATCTGGGTAAAATAGCCAAATCAAAGAATCAGAAAATCAAAAATGCACTTTGCGAATGTAGAAAAATATTTCGCATCATACAAAAAAAATAATGAAAATATTCTTCATTTTTGCAATAATGAAACAACATTGGCGTTTTACTAATAAACAAACAAAACTGATATTCACCATAAAATCATTTGCCTATGAATGAAAGTTACTCAACAAAAAACTCTTTGAAAAACGGCTATGTATCATTGGATACGATCAACGACATCATTGGCGAGCTGGCCGACATGGAGGCCGATGTTTTCGGCGCGGTCGACAGGCTAAATCTTACTCCTAGCCAGGATGTAATGAACAAGATCTATTCTTATTTGTAGCTATTTTTTTTACTCACCGCTGGTAGGTCGCATTAGAGGATTTGCCAGCGGTGTTTTCTTCCAGATATATGAGGACTTCTCCATTTATCATAGTTTTGCTGATGCTGCTGGCCATAGCCGGCGGATGCTGGGTGCAAAAGGCCCCCGAAAATGTTCTGTATCATAGCGGAGCCACCATCAGGCCCAAGTATCAGCACCTTATCGACAGCATAGTGTCCGATGCCATATGCCGCGGCGCAATGCCCGGATGCCGCATAATGGCGGTGATGGACAGGGACATAATCTTCGACCGCTGCTACGGATACCTCGATTACGACAGCCTGCAGCCCGTAAACGATTCCACCCTCTACGACCTGGCTTCGGTAACCAAGATGGCGGCATCGTCGCTGGCGTTGATGGCCATGTACGACGACGGCATCCTGGACCTCGACCGTCCGCTAAACCAGTATCTCAGGGGCATCACCGACAATGGCGCCACCCTGCGCGACGCTCTTGCGCATCAGGCCGGCTTCAAGGTTGGAGTGCCGCTCAGGGGAAAGCTTCTGCGCGATCTCTACAAGGCTTTTCCTGATGCCGGCGTTACATACGACACCGCCTCCGCGCGCCTCCGCATTGTGAGGGCCATAGCGCAGCAGGAGCTGGATTCGGCGGGCAAGTATCTGTATTCCGATTTTGCGTTCTACATTTTCCCCGAGTTTGTACGCAAGTATTACCACATGGATATCGACAAGTTTCTGGATGCAAGGTTCTATCACAGGCTGGGCATACATCCGGCCTACAATCCGCTAAGGTATTGGACGGCCGAAAACATTGCCCCCACCGAGAATGACAGCCTATGGCGACGCCGCATTGTGCGCGGCACTGTCCACGACGAGGGAGCCGCAATGATGGGCGGAGTATCAGGGCACGCCGGATTGTTCGGCACGGCCTACGACATGGCTGTGATAATGCAGATGCTGCTGAACCGTGGCGAATACGGCGACACCCGTCTGATAAAGCCCGAAACCGTGGATCTGTTTACGGCTCAGGCTTTTCCGGGCAACAGGCGGGGTCTGGTTTTCGACAAGCAGCTGCTGGATACGTCGCTTAACGGCACACCCAGCAAGCAGGCCAGCTATGCCAGTTTCGGCCATACGGGATTCACGGGCACTTTCGTCTGGGCCGATCCCGAAAACGGGCTGATTTTCGTTTTCCTCTGCAACCGCACATTCCCAAACCGCGGCAACGCCCTCTCGGCGCTCAACGTGCGCACCCAGCTCCACGATATTTTCTACCGCAAGGATCTGCTGCTTAGGTGATTGGCCTTGCTGGCTTATTTTACAAACTTCATCTCCACGCGCCTGTTGCGCTGACGGCCCTCGGGAGTGTCGTTGGTGCTTATGGGCTTGCTTTCGCCGTAGCCGCGGGTTTGCAGCAGATTCTCGCTGCATCCCTGCTGTATCAGGAATTCCTTCACCGAGTTGGCGCGGTTTTCGCTCAGCTTCTGGTTGCTGTCGTCGTCGCCCACGTTGTCGGTGTGGCCCGATATCTCTATCATTAGGCCCAGCGGCTTTATCACCTTGGCCACGCGCTCCAGCTCCGATATCGATGCCGGCAGCAGGTCCCATTTGGCGGTCTCGAAAAACAGGTTGTTCATCACCATTGGGATTTCCTCGTCTATCATTTTCTGAATTGTGGCCACGGTGATGTTCTCCTCCAGCCTTATGATTTCTTTCTTGTGGCGGAGGTCTATGTTGTTGGATACGGGGAAGTATTTCTTGTCGTTGATAAAGTAGCCGTAGTTTTTGCCCTCGGGCAATACTATGAAGAACGATCCGTCCGTTGGGTCCACCTGCGATTGTCCTATCACCTTGTGGGTTTCCAGATCCTCCCAGTAGAGGGTGGTCCTTACGGGATTGCCGTCGGTATCCAGCATCTTTCCGCTTATGGTGGCCACGGGGCTAGGCTTCAGCTTCTCGGGCAGAGTGGCTATGTAGAGGTCCTCGTTATGGCCGGTCTGCTTGGAGAAGTACGCCTCGTTGCCGTCGGTTGATACCTTGTAGAAACAGTCCTGTGCCACAGTGTTTATCTCCTTGCCCAGGTTTACGGGCTCGCTCCATTCGGTCCAGCTCTCGTCGCTGAGGCGTCTGGTCATGAACACGTCCATGCTTCCCAGGCTCGAGTGCCCGTTGCTGCAGAAATACAGCGTCTTCATGTCGGGATGCAGCACCGGCGATCTGTCGCAGAAGGGCGTGTTTATGGCCGGGCCTATCTCGAACGGCGTTCCCCATTCTCCGTTGGGCTGCATCAGCGATACAAAGATGTTTTCTGATGCTGCGTATTCTCTGTCGGTGGCGCTCTTGGCTGCGTATATCATCACGCGGCCGTTGCTGGAGAATGTGGCGTCGGCCTGCCATGAGGCAAAGTTTATCACCTTGCCCATCGATTTTGGCTTGCTCCATCCGTTCTCGCTCTTCCTGGATTCAAACAGTTTTCCGTTCTGATACATCAGCAGCCAAGTGTTGTCGGCCGATAATACCTCGGGCGCCTCGCTCAGCTCCTTGGTGTTGATGTCGGGAAACAGCACTGCCTGTCCCCACGAGTTCTTTCCGGTTTTGGTGGATACAAAGATGTCCTCGTTGCCCATGTTGTCGGGGCGTCCATTTCCGCAGAACAGTAGCTGCTTGCCGTCGGCCGATATGCACGGCGCGTATTCGTTGCCCTCGGGCGTGTTTATGCTGGCGGGCATTGGGCGGATGTTGGCGCTGTTGGTGGCAGGCTCTTCCAATGTTTTTATCAGGTTTATGTAGTCGCGGTATTGTCCAAACTGCCCGGCGAATTTCCTGGCCTTCTGGGCGGCGTTGTCGAAATTGCCCTGTTCAATGTCTTCTTTTATGTATTCCTGAAGCTTGGCGTATGCTACCCTGTATGGCGCGGCTGTGGCTATCAGCTCCTCCAGGCTTCCGGCCATGGCTGCGGCCACGTTGTTGTCTTTCTCCCTGATGCTTTCGGGTATGTCAACGTCCTTGAATCTGGCGTAGAAATCGCTGAAGTTGCTTACACCTATCTCTTCCCAGACCTTGTGTATGGCCAGTGCCGACTTCTTGCGGATGTCGGCATCCTTGCTGCGCGAGCTGTATTCCAGCGCGCGTATGTTCTGGGTCCTGATGCCCAGGGAGAAAATGCTGTCCTCGGTGGTTTGGCGCATCTCGTCGCAGGGGTTGTCTTCGGCTAGGAATTGCATATAGCTTTGCAGGCGTCCGTCCTTGGTTTTGCGGCGGAATATCATGCGGTCCAGCATCAGCTTGGCCTCGTCGAGGCGGTGGCTTTTCGGATAGCGGGTCATGTATTGACTCAGGGCCAGCTCGCCGCCGTTGTTTCGGGCTATGTCGAACTCCATGTCGTAGATGTGGGCCATGGCGCTCTCGGCTTCCTTGCTGCCGGGATGGTCTCTTACAAACTCCTTGTATGCCTTCAGGGTGTTTTCTTTCTCCACCTTCTTGTATATCAGGGATGTAAGGCAGGCTGAGGCTTCGTTTTGCTGTTGTGGCGCCGCCAGGTCGAATTTCTCCAGGAAATAGTTGAATGCTGTTATGGTGTTCTCTTCCTTGGCCTCCCGGAGCGCCATCTGGCAGAGTTCCTCTATCTTGGTGTCGTAGAATTTGTAGTTGATGCCTTGCTTGGAGAGTTTCTCTATGTTGCCGCTTCCGGCCAGATACTGCTTGCTCTTTTTCAGGAACAGGTATGCCTTGTATAGGTTGTATTCGCGGTATCCCTTGCTGGAGTGCAGGATGTACAGCGAGTATTGCAGCATGCAGTCGTCGGGATGCTTGGTGATGGCCTTTTCTATGTTGGCGGCGGCCTTCTCGTAGTTGCCCTGTTCCAATAGTTTTTTCTCGGGATAGCTGATGTCCTGAGCCCACGCCGATACCTGCATTATGGCCACGGCGGCTATGGCAAGTGTTATCTTCTTCATAGTTTTCAGGTTATTATGATTTTCCAAATAATTTAACGTCAGTTCGACGAATTGTTATAATTTCGTACAGATGCCACAGATAACACAGTGTATCAGAACTGGAAGTAGATGAAAGGCTGAACGGTCTCGCTCTGAAGCTGCACCACCATCTGCATCACCAGTATCAGCACCACTATCTTTATTATTATGTGACAGTCCACAAACCAGTTTTGGATCTTCTGGGCCCAAGCCTCAGGCACGGCATGACATGCGAAACCAAAGGCCACCAATACGGTCCACAACATTCTGGCGTCCCAGAAATGCTGGAAGAATGTGATGTCGAAATCGTTGAAAATCTTGCCCAGCATCACGAAAGGCACATCAAAGGCGGCCAGATTCTCGATGCCGTTCTCGGTATCCACAGTGATGTCCTGGGCGCGGAAAAACATCCACAACACCACCACCAGACAGAATGTGCATATCCATGTAAGGAATTTGGTGAATCCGTTTTCGGGCAACACCTTCCTTACGGCCTTGTCGATGCCCAGGGCCACTCCGTGGGCACCGCCCCACAGAACGAATTTCCACGCGGCTCCGTGCCACAATCCGCCTATCAGCATGGTGAGCAGCAGGTTGAGGTTGGTTTTTACGCTGCGCGATATCTGCGGGAATGCCACGCAGAGCACCCATATTATCACCACCGCGGCCACCGCCATGGATACCGTGATGCTGTAGCTGAAGCTGAGCACCGATATCACCGTGCCGGTGGCTAGAGTGGCCACCATGAGTATCTGGTGGCCGTTGCGGTAGGCCAGCACGCCCATTACGCCCGTTATGGCTATGGCCAGTGTTATCCAGCCGGCCGGGCAGAGGATGGCCGATGTAAGGGTAAGCATCAGGGGTACCGAAATCACCGAAAACAGCGACGATTCCCTGTTGCCGCCCAGCGGTATGTAGAGGTATTCCTGAAGCCACGACGACAGCGATATGTGCCATCTTTTCCAGAACTCCGTAACGGTGAGGCTCTTGTATGGCGAGCGGAAGTTGATTCCGAGGTCGAAACCCATCACCTTGCCTATGCCTATGGCCATATCCGAGTAGCCCGAGAAATCGCAGAATATCTGCAAGGCGTATCCCAGCACCGCCATCAGGTTCTCGAGGCCGTTGTAGGTCTGAGGCGCCTGGAATATCAGGTCGTTGTACTGGGCTATGTAGTCGGCTATCACGGCCTTCTTGAAAAGACCTATTATTATGAGCCACAGTCCGGTATGGGCCATGGTTTTGTCTACGGTGTTTTCCTTCTGAAGCTGCGGCAGAAAGAGGTTGGCCTTAACGATGGGGCCGGCCACCAGCTGAGGGAAAAACGTGAGGTAGAATGCGAAATCGAGGATGTTCTGGGCCGGGCTTACGCGTTTCCAGTAGATGTCGATCATGTAGCTGATGCTCTGGAATGTGTAGAACGATATGCCCACCGGCAGGAATATCTCCTGGAATGCAAAGTTGCTGCCCGTTATCTGGTCGATGTTCAGGATTATGAAGTTGGTGTACTTGAAGTAGGCCAGAGTGAGCAGGCTGGGCACTATGCCCAACACCAGCCACGCCTTCTGGGCGCGCTTGTTTTCGCTGTTCTGGTGTATCTTGTTGCCTATCAGGTAGTCCAGCAGAGTGGTGAGTATCAGGAGGATAAGATACTCGCCGCTGCTCTTGTAATAGAAGAACAGGCTGAACGCCACCACGTAGGCGGCCACAAGCTTGCGGTTTTTGTTTACTATGGTGTTGTATATTGCATAGAATATTATGAACAGCAACAGGAATTTTCCGCTGCTGAATATGAGTGGCTCCTCGGGATTGTACATTAGAATCTGGGCCAGATTGTTTAGTATTTCCATTTTTCCTTGCTTCGATATACGTTTTGTAAATACGTCCGCTAAATTAATGAATTTTTATCACATGATGAAAAATTTTGCAAGAAAATTATACTTTTGATGTCAGGCAACGTTTTTCTTGCCTCAGAACTTGTATTGTGCGTATATGCTGAGTTCCGTTTTGTGGTTGGAATCTATCATCTGCCTGCCGCTGGATATCTGGCTGCGGTTGCTGTAGCGCCATTGCGATATCCTTGCCTGCAGGCGTACGTTGCGCAATATGCATGTGCCGAGCATCAGATAGTACCTGATGCCGGTGTAGAAATATCCCGGCGCCGCCATCATGAGGCTTACGTCGTTTTCGTAGCTGTATATCCGGGCGTTGTATGGCGCCGAAAATATAGCAAGGCGCGCCGCCGCGCTTATGGCGCCGTTTCGGGATGTGTATTGGGCGTTCTGATGCACTAGGTATCCGCGCTCGGTGCCCTGGCTGCTGCGGTATCGGCTCCATTGCGCCGCTGTGGAGAGCCGTGTGCCGGGGGCGGGGCTGTAGCTGAGCGTGGCCTTTATGTAGCCGCTTGATATGCGTCCCGAGTCGGATGTTTGCCTGCTCTTGGCCTTGCACCTTATCTGTAGGCTGGCGGTCTTGGAAATCAGGAAGTTGGCCGATGTGGCACATTCGTGTCCCGCGGTGGGCTCGTTGATGCGGTAGCCCAGCCATGGCATCCTGTAGATATCGGCCCAGGCGTTTGCCGAGATCTTGTCGTTTAGCCGCAGCATCAGGCCGGCATATATTCCCTCCTCGTTGGCCACGCGCGGGCCCTGAGTGTAGGATGAGGCCTTAAGTGCCTGATACTGCTTGGAATATCGGCGGTGCATCAGGCTTATCCTGATACCGCTGGCGGGGTCGATGTCTATGGAGTTTATGGTGGCCAGATGGCGCGCTCCGTCCATGGCTGTTTCGCCGTATGCCGAAATTTTGTCGCCCTGATACTGGTAGGATACCGAAGCCTCCAGGGCCTTGCGCATGGGCCTCATGCAGGCGTTGCGTATCTCGGACCCGGGCGTCAGGGTTTTGTCGAATTCTATGTAGTGGGCGGCGGCGCCTATCCTGAAATCGTGTGTGGTGTGGCTTACGATGATGCCGGCGCGGTTTTCGCGGATGTTGTCCTTGCGCATGAGCTCGGTGTTGGTTCTGTGCATGCCGTCGGTTTTTATGGAGTGGAATGTGGTTTTGCTGTCGCAGCTGGCGTCGGCAAGGTTGGCCCCGGCAAAGGCGGTGATGGATGTGTTGCCGAATCGTGCCGAAGCTCCCGCCCCGCGCACGAAGTTGCTCTCGTTGGTGGATCCGTATTCCCTTATGAAGTTTCCCGACGGTGTCATCAACATCCCTGATGCCGCCTTTCCCATGCAGAGCCCTCCGCCAAGCATCAGGCCCTGACCGAAGCTTGCCTTCATGTCGCCGATTATCAGCCTGTTGATCCTGCCGGGGTTGTCTATCCTGATGTAGCCCGAATTGAAATCGAATCCGTATTTCTGTTTCCCGAAGCCGATGCTCTCTCCGGCGTCTTTTTCCATGGTGATGCCCATGGCTATGCGGTTGCCGGCCATGTAGCGGTATCTGATGCAGCAGCTGGCCGGGCTTCCCTGGTAATATCGTTGTCCGCTGCTGTCGGGCTGATAGCCTTTCTGCTTTTCAAGCACGGTTTTCATGTTGGTGGATATCGAGTGTTGGCCGCTGCGCATCAGTTCCCTGATGCTGGCGTTGTGTCTCTGGCCAGTGGTGTCGGCGGTAATGAACGGCTGCATCAGCTTTATCATGTCGTCGTTGGTGTTCAGGATGGTCTTAAGCTCGGCCACGCTTCCAATGTTGCCGTACTGGCTGCGGTATTCGTGTATTCTGTTGGCCTGTATCTCCGACATCGATGGCACCTGCATCAGCTGTGATTGGTTTTCGGTGTTTATATCTATTGGCTGCATGGCGTTAATCAGCAGATATTCGCTGTTTATCAGAGTGTTCTCGATATCGGCGTCGCTGCCGTTGTCGCTCTCGGCGGCGTATTCCATCATCTGCTCTATCATAGCCTGGGGGCTGTATGCGGCGTCGGTGGTCTGGCATCTGGCTGCTGATGCTGGCAGCAATATGGTCGTAACTGCTATGGCGATTCTCCTTAGCATCGTTTCTTTTTTGATTTAAAAATCGTAATGAATTGTTTTTATCGCACATCGTCTTGCGCCTACGGCGAAGATTTTAAACAAAAATTATCGAAAATTATCCATAAATTTTTCAAAAATTACTATTCAGAGAAAAATTTTTGATTAATTTTTAATCACTTCTTGATAATTTTTGTTCTAAAAAAAACGGAACTGCATTTTCATGCAATTCCGTTTCCTGTATCGATGTTGGTACTATGTGGGCCTCTATTCCGACTTGATACCGGTAACTACCGATACGCAGCCGCTGGCGCCTGGCTTGTTGCCTGATGCCGGCACTTTCACGTAAATCTTTACGCGCTGGTTGTTTTTCTTGTTCTCGTAGTCGAAGTACTTGGGATAACCGTTCTGGCTGCTGTTGAAAAGGGTGTCGCCCTGCCATGATTCCACCACGAAGAAAGTGTTGTCTGGCATAGATTCCTCGCCCTTGGCAATGAATCTGTATGTGATGCCCTTGGTGAGGGATCTGAATATGAGCATGTCGTCGCCCTCGTTGAGTTTTACGGCGTTGTATTTGCCCGATATTATGAAGCTCTCGTTGCCGTCGCTCAGCAATGGCAGCACCTCGTTTTCGGTAAACTCGTTGCATTGTGCCATGCATGGGCTCTGCCAGAATGTCAGGACGGCCAACAAGGCTATTATGCTTATTCTTACAGTATTCATATCTTATATTTTTTTAATTGGATAATACATTGAAAATGATAGTGATGTGGTGTTCCCCTTTAGGTCTTTATTGTATAACGGCTGATCTTATCTCGTCTACGGTTGCATCCAGTTCCTTGATTTTATCGAGGCTGAGATCGTCGCCCATTTTCTCGAAGGCCTTGTTGATGTCCTCCATCTGGCCCTGAAGTTTGGCGATGTTGTTGTCGGAGCTGAAGAGCGACAGCATACCCATCAAATCCTCAAGAGTGAATTTCTGACCCTGCACTATTTCCTTTACATCGGTGGTGTGCTTGTCGAGATCTACATCCTGAAGCATCTGCAATGTGATGTGGAGGCTCTCAAGCCAACCGCCCACAATCACTGTGGAAGCTATCTCGGCGCGCTCCTGCTCCTCCAGGAAGTTGGTGCTGCGGCTGTACGAGTCGGATACGATGCCCACAATTCTGTTTTTGTTGTGGATGTTTTCCTGTATTGTGGATATTGTGCTGTCGTTGAAGAAGCCCACTATGCCCAGCTGCTCGGCCAGTTTCTTTACGGCAGCCAGATAATCGATTACCGACTGATTCTGCTCGAAGAGAGCGCAGAAGCTTAGGTCGGCGGAGTATATTCCCAAATTCATGGCCTGGCTGGATGCGGTGTTGTATTTATCCACATTGCTGGCCTTGTTTAGCATGTAGTCGTTGAATTTTACACCCAGAGTCTCCAGTGTGGTGGCGGTCTCTATGGGCGATGGCAGCGCATAGAATACGGCCTTTGCCTGGTTGAAGGCCTGCTGTTGCTGCTGGCTCATCTGCGCAGGCTGATCGTTGGATGTCTGGTTTTGGTTGTTGCCGGTCTGTGTGCATGACACAATCATCGTGGCAGCAAATGCCAATGGCAATAGTAAGTTTGTATTGTGGTTTTTCATTTTTTGTATGGTATTTGTTTACAAACGCAAATTTACAAAAGAATTATTGAATAATCAAAATTTCTTTTGCAATTATCTCAAAAGAATGATTTTACCCGTCACATGGTAGAACTTATCGTCCCTCATCGTGATTTTTGCCTTGTATACATACAGTCCCGGAGGACAGTGTATTCCGTTTCGGGTGCCGTCCCATCCCTCGTTGATGTTGTTGGATTGGAACATCACGTTGCCCTTGTGGTTCATTATTATTATCTCGTATTCCTTAACATCGCCGTGCACCGGGCCGAAGGTGTCGTTGATGCCGTCGGAATTTGGCGAGAAGGCTGTCGGGAACACCACCACGGGATGCTTTATCACCACCACGGCGCCCTTTACCTCGGCGGTATCCACGCACGAGCGGTCGGTGGTTACTATCAGCTGGATGTCGTATACTCCATCCTTGCCATACTCATGCACGGGGTCCTTGAGGTTGGAGGTCTGGCCGTCGCCGAATTTCCACAGGTATTGCGATCCCGCCGCCGACTCGCAGTATAGCCTCAGCAGCTGATCGGAGTAGAGAGTGTCCTGGTTTTGCGAGAAAGCCGCGGTGGGCTTGTTGTACACCTCCACGTTTTTTGTGGTGGAGGTCTGCTGTCCGCAATCGCCAAACAGGGTGAGTGTAACGTTGTAGTTGCCCGGCGACTTGAAAGTGTGCTGAGGCTCCAAGGCATTGTAGAGCGTAACTCCGTCGCCGAAATCCCACAAGCACGAGTCGCTGTTCTCTGATGTGTTCTCGAACTTTACCGTGATGGGCTCGCAGCCTTCGGTCTTGTTGGCAAGGAACGACGCCTTTATGGGGCGGCCCTCTATCTTGATGCTGTGCTCGGTGGTGTCGGCGCAGCGTCCGTCGGTTTCTATCAGCACTACGTTGTAGTATCCGCAGGTGGCGTATTCATGGCTGGATTCCGATATGTTCTCGGATGTGGTGCCGTCGCCGAAATCCCAGAGGGCGGTGGTGTGGTTCTTGCTGGTGTTCATGAACTGAATGGTGTTGTTTGGCCATTGCAGGCTGTCTGCCAGCAGCACGAAATCCACCTTGGGCTTGGGGTACACGGTAATGAACAGCGATGCCGTATCGGTGCATCCGCCGGTGTTGTCTATCACCAGGCTGGATGTTATCTTGTAGGTCTGCTCCTCCAGGGTTGGGTTTTTCACCGTGTGCCTTGTAGGGCCAGTCCTGTTGAAAATCAGGTCGCCGTTGCTTATGGTGTAGTTGGCCAGTCCCTCGTGGTCCTGGGTGAGCACAATCTCCAAAGGCGAGCAGCCCTCGCTTACATCCACGCTGAATCCGGCCTTGTTGTCGGGCCTTGTTATGGTGATTTCCTCGCTGTTGGTCTGGCACATATTGAGGTCGCGCACGTATACGGTGTATGTGCCGTCGGATAGCTTGGAGAATACTCCGGTGTTCTCCTGCCAGTTGATGTTGTCGAGCGAGAACTGATACGGCCTTGTGCCGCCCATTGCCGACGACAGTATGCGGCCCGTGTTGCCCTCATGGCAGGCCAGATCCTGACCCTCGGCGCTTATCACAAGCCTGTTGGGCCTTGTAATCCTAATCTCTCTCTGATACGCCGATTCGCAGTTGTGGGAGTCGCGCACCTTCACCATATATACGCCCTCGCCGATGCCCTTGATTGTTCCGGGCTCGTAGCTGTAGGTTTTGCCGCCGTCCAGCGAGAACGAGTAGCCCTCGTTTCCGCCCCAGGCCTTGGTCTCTATCTCGGCGTTGCCGTTTTCGAAACACAGGATGTCCTTGGTCTGCTTGGCCTCGAAATTCACCTTGGATGGCTCTGTAAGAGTAACGTAAGCATCAGCCTTGCAATTCTTTGCGTCTATGGCCAGCAGCTCGTACTGATTGGCTCCCAGATTATCGAACACGCCGTCGGTGGTTTCCTTGTAGTAGTTGATTCCCGTTGCCGTAATCATCAGCGGCTGAACGCCGCCCTTGGTTATCACCTTTATGTAGCCGGTCTTGTGGCCGTTGCATGTAAGCACGTCGCTTGAATCTATCCTGCTTATGATAAACTCGTCGGGCTCGGTGATGGTGAATCTGCCGTCGAGGGTGCATCCGTACTTGTCTTCCAGACGGTATTTGTATTTTCCGGCCTTCAGGTTCACGTACTGTCCGTCATAGTTGTTTGGGTTTTGTGAATCGTCCAGGTAGAACTTGTATGGGAAGCTGCTCTGAAACTCCCTTCCTCCGGCGGCCTTTATGGTGAACGATCCTATGCTCTGACCGTAGCAGTTTTCGTTTACGGTGCTGGTGGATACTATCCTCATCTCGTCGGGCTCTTCCACCACCACGCCGTCTTGCTTCACCGAGCAGCCCCTCTCGTCGAACACCACAAGGTTGTAGCTGCCGGCCGCAAGCTTCTGGAACTTGCCGTCGGTGCTTACAAAGCTGTTGGCCATGTATGTAAGCTTTCCTGTGCCGCCCTGTGCGCTCATCGTTATCGATCCGGCCTTGCTGCCCTTGCATCCGGCCACCTCGCTGGAGTTTACGGTGTTTATCCTGATCTCGCTGGGCTCGCCGATGGTTTCGGACTGGGCTATTACGAAACATCCGTGGTCGTCTATCACCGCCGGAATGTAGTTGTTGCCGCCCGGCAGTCCCGTGAAGGTAAATTCCTTCTGATACGTTTCGCCGCCGTCTATCGAGTATCTGTATGGCGTAACGCCGCCCTTGGCGCCCAGGATTATGCTTCCGTTCTCGTCGCCGTGGCATCCGGTAACGGGATAGGTGTTTATGGTCATGAATTCCAGCTCGTCGGGCTCGTAGATGGTGATGTCGTTCTTGTAGGCCAGGCATCCGTTGGCGTCCTTCACCGAGAAGTCGTAAGTCTCAGCCCCCAGATTCTCTATCGTGGGAGTTATCACGTATCGGAAGGTCCTCTCGTGGTTTCGGCTGTATCCGTAGCTGTATCCGTCGATGCCGCCGGTGGCCGTAAGGGTTACGGAGCCGCTCTTCTCGCCGTGGCAGTTCACGTTCTGCAATGTGATTCCGGTAATCTTGAGGAGGTCGGGCTCGTGGAGCTCCAGCTCCTTGTTCTCGGCCTTGCATCCCTTGCCGTCGCGGGCCTGCACGGTGTATTTTCCGGCGGTAAGCTTGTCGAAGGTGCAGCTCTCCATCTTGGGAGTGGTTTTCGATGTGGCGTATCCGTCTATGGTGTAGGTGTATGGCAGTGTGCCGCCGTTGGCCAGGGTGTATATTATTCCTTCCCTGTCGCCGTGGCAGCGGATGTCGCCGTCATACTTGGAGGCGCTGGCTATCACGAACTTGGCAGGCTGGTCGAGCTTCACGTATTCGCCCACGTCGAAACACCTCTTCTCGTCCACCACGTATGGCAGGTATTCGCCGGCGGCCAGTCCGTAGAAGTCATTATCGGCCTGAAGCTTGCTCAATATGGCATTAACCTCGTACTTTAGCGTTCCCGTGCCGCCCTGGGCCGTAATCTCTATGTGGCCGGTCTTGTCGCCGTAGCAGTCCTGAACGTTGTCTACGTGCACGGAGATTATCTTAAGTTTCTCGGGCTGAGTGATCTCCACGTCGCGCTCCTCGGTAAGGCATCCCATGGCGTCGCGGCAGATGGCCTTGTAGGTGCCGGCTGCCAGGTCGCGGAATTTGTTGGTGGTTTCGTATGTGATGCCCTTGTTTATCGAATATGTGTATGGGATGGTTCCACCGCTTACGCTCAGTGTTATCGATCCGTTCTTGTCGCCGTAGCATCCGTCCACAGCCATTGGAGTGATGCCCTCGTAGTCGAATTTGTCGGGCTGATGCAGCACCACATTGCTGTCGAGCTCCACGGTGCATCCGTTGCGGTCTTTTATCACCAGATTGTAAGTTCCGGCAGTAAGACCCGAAAACGAGTTGAGGCTGTTGTGATAGTTTCTGCCGCCGTCCACCGAGTAGTCGAGCGGGGCGTTGCCCGGACCAAAGTTTGCCTGTATGTGTATCTCGCCGGTGTTGTCGCCGTAGCAACGCTCTATGTCCTTGGCCGTTACGGTGGCAAACTCCAGCAATACGTCCTGTCCTATGTCTACAAATTTGGGGTCAGATACGCAGTTGTCCCTGTTGCGCACCATTACCTTGTAGGTGCCGCCGGTAAGGTTCTCGAACTTGTTGCTGTACTGGTAGGAGAGGCCTCCGTCGATGGAATACTCGTATGGCAGTTTGGAAACGTTGGTGCTCCATTGCACCTCGCGGGCTGTTATCTCCAGTTTTCCCGAGTTGTCGCCGTAGCAGGTAAGGTCAGATACCAGGGCATTCACCTGGATTTCTGGCGGCTGTTTCACCTGCACGCCAAGGTCGGTGGCCTTGCATCCCGACTGCATGTCGATTACGAAAGTGGCGTATGTGCCGGCCTTAAGCTCGTTTTTCTGATACGTGGGCATCGACGACTGCTCGTATGTAACCTCGTGGTCGATGGAGTATTGATACAGCGGTCCGCCGCCTATGGCTGTCACCTTCACCGAGCCGTCCTTGCCGCCATAGCAGCTGGCATCAGTAACCGAGGTCTTTAGCACGAAATCCTCTATCAGGAGATCGTCGATGGCTATGTTTGGCGGTTTGCTGCCGTTGTTTTTCACTGATATCTTTATCTCCACGCTGGGTTTTCCGGCGTATCGCGACAGGCACGAGTTAAGTCTGTACCAGTCGTCGCCCTTGTTCTCGTATTGCGTTATGAGGTCGCGGAAATACATGTCGCCGGTCTCGCGGGCGGATATGGTGAGCGATGCGCCGTCGCCCTTGGTCCAGAGGCTGTAGGCGTACATGGTTATGATAGGATTTGTGAGCGAGCTTAGGTCGAAGGTCTTCACTATGGCCACCTCCTTGCCCGGCACGGGATGGTCCACCATGTTTACGAACGCGTAGCCCGAGCCCTCCAAAGCAGCATCAGGGCCCGTGATAAAGCCATCGCCGTCGGTCTTGCGGGCGGTGTTGCCCTGCCCCACGGTCCATTCGGCCACCAGATGGGAAGAGTTTTCCCAGCCATCTAGCCCGTTGTTGAATCCCCAGCGGTATGGGAATGTGTTTACCTGCGATAGTGCGCTGTGGCACATTCCGCAAAATGCCAGTATGGATAATATTGTAAATATGCGAATTCTCATAATTATAAGCAGCAATTTTTCAATTTGCAAATTTATATAAAAAAGACGTATTAAAATTCTAATTTGTTGCCCTTTAATAAATTTTTTTTTGTCGGGGCTGCATTTGTGCCCCAAAAGTTTCGGAATAAGCAAAAAAAATTGTATTTTCGCAGTCCGTAATTATTATTATTTGGATAATCGTATGTCTTTTACAGTTCGAATCCTGGGATGCGGCTCGGCCCTTCCCACCACATACAGGAACGCCTCCGCACAGGTGGTTCAGTACAACGGTGCCCAGTATCTTGTGGATTGCGCCGAGGGTACTCAGATGCTCATGCGCAAATACAAGGTGAGGTTTGCATCGCTAAACCATATCTTTATATCGCATCTGCATGGCGACCATTTCTATGGATTGTTCGGACTGCTGTCGTCGCTCAGCCTCATGGGCAGGCGCGGCACGGTGTACATACATTGTCCTGCCGGGCTCCAGGAAATGCTCCTGAGCCCCACATCGCCGCTAAACCTCGACGAGATGGACCTTAACCTGGAGTTTGTGCCGCTTGACCCCGACGGATTCTCGCTTACATTCGAGAGCCGCAGGCTGGAGGTGTACAGTTTTCCGCTTAAGCACAGGATCCAGACCTGGGGATTCATCTTCCGCGAGAAATCATCGCAGCCCAACATCCGCAAGGAGGTGATCACCAAGTACGGCTTGTCGATAGCCGAGATTGTGGCCATAAAGGACGGCGGCGACCTAAAGCTCTCCGACGGCACCATAATCCCGAACAGCGAGCTCACCGTAAATCCGCCCGAGCCCAAGAGCTATGCCTATGTGTCTGATACCGTGAAGGTGGATTCCATTGTGCCCGGCATCAGCGGCGCCACGGTGCTCTACCACGAGGCCACCTACGACAACGCCCTTGCGCAGCGCGCCGTAGAGACTTTCCACTGCACCGCAGGTCAGGCCGCCGAGATTGCCCAGGCCGCCAACGCCGGAATGCTTGTGATAGGTCATTTCTCGGGACGTTACCGCTCGGTGAAACTTCTTGAAAACCAGGCCCGTCAAATATTCCCAAACTCCGTGGCCGCCTGCGACGGCATGGAGATAGTGATAAAGGAATAGCGCAATCCCTTGCTCTGGGCTAATAGATTATGTAGTTGCTTACGCGTTTCATCTCCTGCTCGCCAAACACGTTCATCTCCACAAGGTGACGGGCCTCCAGTTTGCCAATCTCGTCGCGCAGGGCCACTATTTTTGCGGCCTTATCCTCTTTTATGTAAGGATTCTCCGCCATCTCCTCCGCCGTTGCGGTGTTGATGTTCAGCAGTTTGCGCTCCACGCTGCGGCATACGTAGAAAAGGGATTTCAGCTTGTTTCCCCTCTTGCTGCCTATCACGTCGGCTATCTGCCATGGCGCATAGTAGAATCCGGCCTTCTGGCGGAATTCTATTATTTCCCCGGCCTCCGAATCGCTTAGTCCCAAATCCACAAGTCCCTGACGGTCAATGGTGTTCAGGTCGCGGATTTTGCCGCCGTCGGTAAGGCTGTCCAGGTTTATCTTTATGTATTTTTTTATCCTCTCGTATGCCTTGCCGTCCACGCAGTAGGCGTCGGTGATGTCGTCTGGCACGTAGAATTTCTTGCCCTTTTCCCTGTAGTTTACAAACGATTGCGCCTGTTTCTGGCTGAACCCCAGCTTCATGAAATCATCGGCTGATATGCTGTTGGGGTCAAAATCGAAGTACTCGATGCTTTTTTCCTCTGCCTTGTTTTGTTTGTCTGAGGCTTTGTCTTTTCGGCCTTTCCCTGATGCTGCCGTTGATGTACGGGCCTCCGCTATCTGTATGAAAGGCTTCAGGATTCTGTATTGCATCGACCTTATTCCATACATTTTCCTGAAATCGTCGGGCTCGGTGAAACGGCCTCCGTTTTCCCTGTATTTCAGCAGGTTGCCTGCTTGTTTGCCGGTCAGCCCCAGCCTCAGGAGCTGTTCCCTGGTGGCGGTGTTGGGGTCGAAGGCAAAGAGTGCTATGGTATCGTAACGCTTTATTATATAGGAGTCGAGTCTCGACAGGGTGTCGGCCTCCTCCATGTTTCGGTACATGCTGTCGAGGGCGGCCAGGCGCTGCTGCATCAGGCTGTCGGCATCAGAAATCTGGCTTATGTCGGATACGGGCGGCCTTATCACCGATACCACGGCGTTGATTACTATAAGTGAGGCTATTATGCCTAAGATAAACCAGATGTGATGCTTGTCCTTGGCCGATAAGTTGTTTATGAGCGAGTTGTTGAGTTTGTTGAGCAGGTTTTGCATTTTTTGCGATTGTTGTTTTGTTTACTTTATCTCTATGTGCAGGCTTGTGCTGAGGCCTTGCCTGTTGGTGATGGTGATGGTGTGCTTGCCGGGCTCGGGCATTACCGAAATCCTGTGCATGTCCTCGGTTGATGTTACGAAATCCTGGTCGAGATGCCAGAAAAGCTTGTCGCCGCTGTTGCGCGAGCTGGCCTCTATCACGAGGGCCTGCCTCTTTCCGTCCAGACCTTTTGGGAGGAAAATCTTGGCTCCCTCCTCGGGATATATCACCTGTATGGGGCTGTCGCCGTCGGTGATGTGGGCTCCGTTTTTCATTGGCGGCAGAGGCTTGTAGTTGCTGTTGTGCTGGCGGTAATAATATTCCATGGCAGGCGGCAGCGCAAACCATTTCGTGTGGATTATGGAGTTGGGGTCCTCGCAGTCGGCTGTTACTCTGTACGTTCCGCCAGCATCCAGATGTATCAGCCTGCAATATGGGCACGGGCTGGAATTTATGCCGGCTGCCGGTATCAGCTGCTCCATAGTCTCGGGGCACATGTCGGTGGCCAGGTGACCGCTGTTTTTGCAGATGGTGGCGCGTATCAGCTCGTCGTAGGGTACAGGAAACTTGTCGCCGTGGTTGGGCAGGATTTTCATGATGTCGAAGAGTATTGGCGCGGCAGCCGTAATTCCCACCAGGCCCGGGCGGCCCTCTCCGTCGGCGTTGCCTGCCCAAACGCCCACCACGTAGTTGCCGCTGATGCCTATTGCCCAGGCGTCGCGGAATCCGAAACTGGTTCCGGTTTTCCACGCCACGGTCCTGTTGGAGCCAAACAGCTCGTGCGAGGTCTCGTTCTCGGGCCTCTCCACGGTGGTAAGGGCGTTAAGGGTGTGGTATATTGCTGATGCCGACAGTATGCTGTGGTCAGTGGCGGCGGTATCAGCTCCAGGATTATTTTCCTGAACCGTGCATACGGGCGGCGTGTAGCATTGAGCCATGTACATGTTGCCGTGCGATGTGTAGAAGTATAGGCTGCGGGCCATGGATGCGTAGGCGCCGCACAGCTGCCAGAGGCTGGCCTCGCATCCGCCAAGTATCAGCGACAGGCCGTAATGCTCGGCGGATTTGTTTACGGAGCTGATGCCGGTTTTCTGGAGAATGTGGATTAGTTTCTCGGCCGAATATTGCTGAAGCATCTTTACGGCCGGCACGTTCAGCGATCTGGCCAGAGCCCGTGATGCCGGCACCGCGCCGTCGTAGGTGAGTCTGTAATTCTTTGGCATATAGCCTGATATCTGCGTTGGGACATCAGCTACCAGTGTATTGGGCAGCATCAGGCCCTCGCTAAGCATGGCGCAGTATAGGAAAGGCTTCAGGATGCTGCCGGTGCTGCGCGGAGCCTGTATTATGTCCACGCTGTTGCCGTCCAGCTGCTCGCGGCCCTTCACGGGTTTGGTGTTGCCGATGTAGGTGACAACGCGGCCGCTGCGTACCTCCATTATCAACACCGCTGCGTTCTGTATTCCGTTGGCCCTGAGGTTGCTGATGTGGCGGTCCAGAATGTTCTGAGCCCTGGCCTGAGTGGCTGCGCAGATGGTGGTTTTTATGTAGCGGCGGCTGTCCTTTTTTTTCTGTAGGGCTGATACGTGCGCCAATAGGTGGGGCGCTGTCTGCGGATAGGGTCGGGGCGCCATCGGAAGCGGCTCCTGCTGGGCCAGAAGGCAGGTTTCCTCTGATATTGTGCCGTTGTCCAAGAGCTTTTGCAGCAGTGCGTTGCGCTTCAGCATCAGGGCCTCGCGGTTTCGTGAGAGGTGTATGAGGGCCGGATTGTTGGGCAGCACGGCCAGGGTGGCGCTCTCGGCCCATGACAGGGTGCGCGCCGGGCGTCCGAAATATCTCTGGGCGGCGGTCTCCAGGCCCACGGTGTTGCCGCCGAAGGGTGCGTGGCTGGCATACATCAGCAGTATCTCGTCTTTGGAATATCTGCACTCGAGCCTCAGGGCCTGAAACGCCTCTGATATCTTGGCCCATATCGTGCGCTCCCTGTTGTGGGAAATCCTTACGGTCTGCATGGTGATGGTGGAGCCTCCGCTTACTATGCGCATCTGGCTGATATCCTGATATATGGCTCTTGCTATGGCCATCAGGTCTATTCCGCCGTGATGGTAGAATCGCTTGTCCTCGTAGGTGGTGATGCATTGTGCGAATTTGTACGGCACACTGTCGGCATCAGGAAACCTCCACTGACCATCCTCGGCTATGTGGGCACCAAGCAAAACGCCTGAGCTGTCGGTGATTACGGTGGAGTAGGGGACGCTGAATGGATATTTGGGCAGGGCAAAAGCCACGGCCGCTGCTATTGCAGCCAGGGTCATGGCTATTATCGTGATGTTTTTTGCCTTGCCTTGCATTTGCTTATATTGGTATTATGAATATAAAGTTTCGCACGGATTACACAGATCTAATATCGAATTTTTATAAATAATATTACAAAAATCTGTGTAGAATCAGTGTCATCTGTGTAATCTGTGCGATAAAAAACGATTCATCATATTATATACGCGCCGTTAATTGAATATCACCGTTTTGTTCTTGAAAGCCAGGATCTTGTGCTCGATGTGTTTCTGTACGGCGTGCGACAGAACGATTTTCTCGAGGTCCTTGCCCTTGGTTACGAGGTCTTCCACGGTGTCCTTGTGGGTGATGCGTGTAACATCCTGGTCGATGATTGGGCCCGCGTCAAGATCGGCGGTAACGTAGTGAGATGTGGCGCCGATGAGTTTTACGCCGCGGGCGTATGCCGCATGGTAAGGCTTGGCGCCCACAAATGCTGGCAGAAACGAGTGGTGGATATTGATGATGTTGTTGGGGTATGCTGCTATCATGTCCTCGCTGATAATCTGCATGTAGCGGGCCAGAACGATGAAATCTATGTCGTTTTCCTTTAGCAGCTGCATCTCCCTGGCCTCCATCTCGGCCTTGTTTTCCTTTGTGATCTCGAACACGTGGAAAGGGATTCCGAACCTCTCGGCGGCTGGGCGCAGCATCTCGTGGTTGCTGATGATGAGCGGAATCTCCACATTCCACTCGCCGGCTGTGTAGCGTGCCAAGATGTCGTAGAGGCAGTGCGAGAGCTTGGATACAAACAGGGCCATGCGAGGTTTCCTGTCGGTGAAAAACAGCTTGAACTCCATCTGATGCTTCTGCGCATACAGAGTCATGAAATATTCGCTGATCTTCTCCGGGGCAATCAGGAACCTGTCGAGAGTCCACTCCATCCTCATGAAGAAAATGCCCTCTGTGTGGTCCACGTACTGATCCAGATAAGTGATGTTGCCGTTGTTGTATGTGATAAAGTTTGTAAGCTCTGCCACGAGGCCCGGCTTGTCGGGGCACGATAGCAGAAGAATAGCTGTGTTCATTTTCTACTAAAATTTTTTGTATATTATATAAAGTGTGTTTCGGGCTGAAGCTGCCTTACTATTGCGGTGCAAAATTAATCAATTTTTCCGAAAAACTACCCATAAATACGAATTTACCAAAACTTAACAAAAAAACTCCTTAAAAATTTGTGATAATCAAAATAAGTGATTAGTTTTGTGCCGTGGATTATTCGTTACGTTGGTAAGTACGCCGATACAAGTTAAGTTGCTGAAACTTTGGCTTTTGGGCAATGCTGACAACGTCTATAAATAATGTCTTACAAATTAATTATTAAACATTTTAAAAAAACAATGACTCCAAAAAAGAACAATCAGGGCTTCGAGGAAGAAATCGATGAACTGAAGAACGAGGCTCCAGCAGAGACTGCTGAGGCTCAGAACGAGGCTGATGAGGATATCCTCAACGTAAAGACCTCTTACAAGAACAACGTTTCAACAATGGATTTTGATTGGGACAGCGTTTCAAACAAGAAGGGCACCAACTATGCAGCTGATGTCCGCAAGAAACTTGAGTCAGACTATGACAAGACTCTCTCAACAATTGTTGAGAACCAGGTTGTAGACGGCAAGGTAATTGCCAAGAACGCTCGTGAGGTTGTTGTATCAGTAGGATACAAGAGCGAGGGTATCATCCCTATGAACGAGTTCCGTTACAACCCAGACCTCGCAGTAGGCGACACAGTAGAGGTATACGTTGAGAACCAGGAGGACAAGAACGGCTCTCTCGTACTCTCTCACAAGAAGGCCCGCGCTCTCAAGTCTTGGGATCGTGTAAACGAGGCTCTCGAGAAGGACGAAATCATCAAGGGTTACATCAAGTGCCGCACAAAGGGCGGTATGATCGTGGACGTATTCGGCATCGAGGCATTCCTCCCAGGTTCACAGATCGATGTAAAGCCTATCAGAGATTACGATATTTACGTAGGCAAGACAATGGAATTCAAGGTTGTTAAGATCAACCACGAGTTCAAGAACGTTGTTGTATCACACAAGGCTCTCATCGAGGCAGAGCTCGAGCAGCAGAAGAAGGACATCATCTCTAAGCTCGAGAAGGGTCAGATCCTTGAGGGTACTGTTAAGAACATCACTTCTTACGGTGTATTCATCGACCTCGGCGGTGTTGACGGTCTTATCCACATCACCGACCTCTCTTGGGGCCGTGTTTCTCACCCAGAGGAGATCGTTAAGCTCGATCAGAAGCTTCAGGTTGTTATCCTCGACTTCGACGATGAGAAGAAGCGTATCGCCCTCGGTCTCAAGCAGCTTACAGCTCATCCTTGGGACGCTCTTGACGCAAACCTCAAGGTTGGCGACAAGGTTAAGGGTAAGGTAGTGGTTATGGCTGACTACGGTGCATTCGTAGAGATTGCTCCTGGCGTAGAGGGTCTTATCCACGTTTCTGAGATGTCTTGGAGCCAGCACCTCCGTCAGGCTCAGGACTTCCTGAAGGTAGGCGACGAGGTAGAGGCAGTTATCCTCACACTCGACCGCGAGGAGCGCAAGATGTCTCTCGGCATCAAGCAGCTTAAGCCAGATCCATGGGCTAACATCGAGGAGAAGTACAAGATCGATTCTAAGCACACAGCTAAGGTTCGCAACTTCACTAACTTCGGTGTATTCGTAGAGATCGAGGAGGGTGTTGATGGTCTCATCCACATCTCTGACCTCTCTTGGACAAAGAAGATCAAGCATCCTAACGAGTTCACAACCGTTGGTGAGAACATCGACGTTGTAGTTCTCGATATCGACAAGGAGAACCGTCGTCTCTCTCTCGGCCACAAGCAGCTCGAGGAGAACCCATGGGATACCTTCGAGACTATCTTCGGTATCGACTCTGTACACGAGGGTACTGTAATGTCTATCTTCGACAAGGGCGCTATCATTGCTCTTCCTTACGGCGTAGAGGGCTTCGCTACTCCACGTCACCTCGTTAAGGAGGATGGCACACCTTGCAAGGTTGATGAGAAGCTCCAGTTCAAGGTTATCGAGTTCTCAAAGGCAGCCAAGAGAATCATCGTTTCTCACACACGCGTTTGGGAAGACACAAAGAAGGGTGGCGACGCTCCTAAGAAGGAGAAGAAGCAGAGCGAGCGCAAGGCAGCTCAGCCAAAGATCTCTCTCGAGAAGACTACCCTCGGCGACATCGACGCTCTTGCCAAGCTCAAGGAGTCTATGGAGAACGGCAGCGCTGAATAATTCAGACACAATTAACGGATTTTGTTGAATTTATTTTTATTAACGCTTAAAAATGGACGAAAAACAGTTTAAAGTCACTAAGAATGACAATTATACGATCATTAGCGTATCGGTTGAGAAACTGGACACTCATGTAGCTCCAGCTGTAAAATCCGAGCTTGTTCAGATTGCCAGTCAGGGCGAGAAGAACATCATCATCGACTTGAAACAGTCCCGCTATTGCGACAGTTCAGGATTGAGCGCTATCCTTGTGGCCAACAGGCTTTGCAAGAACTCCAACGGTGTTTTTGTTCTCACAGGTCTTCAGACTGCTGTTGAGAGGTTGATATCAATATCTCAGCTCGACACAGTACTCAACATCACCGAGAACGTCGACAAGGCTGTGGAGTTCATCCAGTCTCGCCAATAAGGTGTTCAACATCCCCAAATACTAAAAACGGCATTCATAAACCAAGTGTTTATGGATGCCGTTTTTTTTGTGTGATTGTTGAGTGCTTCTGAGGAGCGGTTACCCACGTACAGCCCACAAGGGGCAGTGCATCTCTTCTGAAAAGCTCTTAATCCTTAATTTCTAATTCTTAATTACTTTTAACTTCTCCCTTGCTCATCAGAGTATATACAATGTATTTCCTTGCGAAGAAGTTGAAGAAGAAGACAATTATCTGTGCTATCAGGTTGCTGAGCATGTAATGCATTCCGAAGCTCTTTGTGAGCACCACCGTGATTCCGGCGTTTATGGCCAGGCCGATGGCTCCTATCAATGTGAATACTATGAAGCGGAGAATGTTGTTGCCCTCCTTTTTCTTGTGGAATACCCAGATGGTGCTGAAGATGTAGTTGGCTATTCCCGACAGCATGGATGCTATCACCGTGCAGCTGGTCAGCACAATGTCCATGTCCTTGCCGAAAAGGCTCACCATACATTCCGATTTGCCCATTATCACCTCGTAGCTCAGCCAGAGAATCACGAAATTGATGCCTATCCTCGATACCTCCACGATGATGTTCCTCAGCATCTGAACCTCCGTCTTCTCGGTTTTGCCTACAAATATTTCCTTTAATGTCATTGGGGTTGGGGTAGTTAGTGCAAACGTAGAGACGGACCGCGGTCCGTCTCTACTGTATTTCCCTAGTCGAGCTTATCGGCCTCGATGTTGGCGTTTACCTCGTCCTGGCTGATCTCGTGGTTCTGGAGATTGCCGGCAAGGTACTGGTCGTAGGCGGCCATGTCGATGAGTCCGTGACCCGAGAGGTTGAAGAGGATTACCTTCTCCTCGTCCTTGTGGGCCTTGGCCTCGCGGATGGCGGCGGCTATGGCGTGGCAGCTCTCAGGAGCAGGAACGATACCCTCGGCCTTGGCGAACATTACGCCGGCCTCGAATGTCTCCAACTGGTCGATGTCGACGGCCTCCATGAGACCGTCCTTCAGAAGCTGAGATACAATCATGCCCGCGCCGTGGAAACGGAGACCGCCTGCGTGGATGTTGGCTGGCTTGAATCTGTGACCCAGTGTGAACATTGGCAGCAATGGTGTGTAGCCGCTCTCATCGGCAAAGTCGTACTTGAATACGCCCTTGGTGAGCTTAGGACAGCTTGAAGGCTCGGCAGCCACGAATCTTGTGGTCTTGCCCTCAAGGATATTGTGACGCATGAATGGGAACGCGATACCGCCGAAGTTGCTGCCACCGCCGAAGCATCCGATTACAACATCTGGATACTCGCCGGCCATTGCCATCTGCTTCTCGGCCTCAAGACCGATTACCGACTGGTGGAGTGCTACGTGGTTGAGCACCGAGCCGAGTGTGTATTTGCAGTTTGGTGTCATTGTGGCAAGCTCAACAGCCTCAGAGATAGCTGTACCGAGAGAGCCGGTGTGGTTGGGATCCTTTGTGATGATGTCCTTGCCTGCGCGTGTGCTCATCGATGGGCTTGGGGTTACGTTAGCGCCGAAAACCTGCATGATAGAGCGTCGGTAAGGCTTCTGCTCGTAGCTGATCTTCACCTGATATACGGCTGCCTCCAGTCCGAAAACGCTGGCTGCGTAGCTGAGGGCTGCTCCCCACTGACCTGCGCCGGTCTCGGTGGTGATATTTGTGATGCCTTCCTTCTTGCAGTAGTAAGCCTGAGGAAGTGCTGAGTTCAGCTTGTGGCTACCGATTGGGCTCACGCTCTCGTTCTTGAAGTAGATGTGGCACTTGGTGCCGATGGCCTCCTCGAGTCCGTAGGCTCTTACGAGAGGTGTGCTTCTATAATAAGCGTATTTCTCGCGTACCTCGGCGGGAATCTCTATCCAGGCGTCCTTGTCGTTCATCTCCTGGCGTGAGCACTCCTCGCAGAAAATAGGGAAGAGGTCCTCGGCCTTCAATGGTTCCTTGGTCTTGGGATTGAGTGGTGGCTGAGGCTTGGTCTTCATATCAGCCAAAATGTTGTACCAGTGTGTAGGTATCTCGCTCTCAGGGAGCATGAATCTTTTCTGTTTCATTGATATTAGGGGTTAAATTACTATTTTATGATTATGCAAATCTATATATAATAATCTGAAAATGCAAAATTATTTTTTATTTTGCGGCTAACAAGTCACTGTTTATGTTTGTTTTTCTATAGTAAATCATTATCTTTGCGGCGTAAAAAACAAAATTCCTATGCTAGACACAATAAAGAATCCTTACTGGAAAATGGGAGAATCCCTCAACGAATGGTGGCAGTCTATGGTGGAAGCGATCAAAAAGCCTCATGGACTCATCACGTTGGCTATTATATTGGCAATTGGATTCTCGTGTTTTTATTCCCGGATATATACTTTTATGCTGATACTGGCGTATTGTGCCTTCAAGTGCTGGGATTTTGCAAGTCAGGGTCTAGTAAGATATAGGCCTAAATATTCTCTTGTTCTGCTTAGTTTTGTATTGATTTTTTTTGGTACCAGCGATAGTTATAATAAAAGGGAGATGGCGCTAAGCGGTTGCCATATAGTATCGGCCACTGTTTCCCGCAAATACACAACTTCTAACAGCAGGGGCAATGTCACCTATCATACAATTGCATCGTACCATTCAAGGGGACACAAATTGTGTATCGAAGATCTTTCTGATATCCATATCTATAACAATGTTCCTGAGGGACAATGTTTTATCATGGCAGCTCCTTTGAGTGATCCTTGGGATTATATTCCATTGGAATACAATCCATCGGATAAACTCGTAGCTAGAACGCGGAATGGAATATACGCAAAGGGAAGCCTCAGCACTCTGGATAATGTAAAGGATGATGCTAATGTACGAGCTAGTTTCTTGGATTTCGACAAGCCGGGAATGTTGGATTTCTGCAAGGAAAATCCTTGGACATATATTTTTGTATTGCTGATACTGTGTTTTCTCTTCTCCCTTATGGGAGATAAGGGCTTGGCCTGTTCACCTTTTATGGCATTGGCGATTGTAACATTTCTGATGTTTGTAACTCATCGTGGCTTTGTGTACATTGCCTCCTCTTGTATTATTTTTACTGTGGTTATATATTTAAAAGATATGACTGTGTTCTCCAGGGTAAAAAACGAGATCTATCGTAATGGCGGATATATAGCTATAGGTGATTATGCTATGGTTGGTTATGGCAAAAGTAGCAAATTCGAGGTTCTTTTTACTGATGCTGTGGGAAATAGGCGCAGAGAGAGAGCTATTAAGTATTGTGGTAAAAATGTAATAATCGCACATTCCGCCTTCAACGATATCGACATTATCTGCCTTAATGAAAAACCAACAGAAGAATTGTTGGAAGAATACAAAAACGGCAAATTCATCGGTCCCTGCTCCAAAATAGATCTAAATAATGCTCAGGAAGATGATAAGTTGAGAGCAAGATACGAGAAACTATACACAAAAAAGGA
>JAKSLV010000179.1 GCA_024401025.1 Bacteroidales bacterium | reverse complement strand
TAAAGCAATGAAAATAGTCATCATAGATAATTACGACTCGTTCACATTCAATCTTGCGGGATATATCCGCGAGCTTGGCTACGAGGTCGACGTTTTCAGAAACGACAAATTCAAAATGGAGGATCTCGCCGTTTACGACAAGATAATCCTCTCGCCGGGTCCGGGAATCCCATCAGAGGCCGGATACCTTCTCGACGTAATCCGCACCTACGCATCCACCAAGTCTATGCTGGGCGTTTGCCTTGGACATCAGGCCATTGGAGAGGTTTTTGGTGGCAAGCTTACAAACCTCACCAACGTTTACCACGGCGTAGCCACACCTGCAAACCTCTTCGGCAACGACTACGTTTTCGACGGACTTCCAAGCCGCATCGACGTGGGCCGCTATCATTCGTGGGTGGTAGATAACGACGGATTCCCCGAGTGTCTGGAGAAAACCGCGATGAGCGACGACGGCTGCATTATGGCCCTTCGTCACAAGACCTACGACGTCCACGGCATCCAGTTCCACCCCGAGAGCGTCCTCACCCCCGACGGAAAAACAATTTTGAAGAATTTTTTAGAAAAGTAGTTTTTAATTACGAATTACGAAATCCGAATTCCATCCGGATGAGTATATTCGCAATTCGTAATCAGGAACTCATAATTAATAACCAGAATTGCGGATACAGTTTTTGTAACTTAAATATTAGCGCAAATTCGTAATTCGTAATTCGTAATTCGTAATTCGTAATTATTTTGAAGCAGACATTATCACGCCTCGTTCAGGGTGAGAGACTTACCCGCGAGGAAACCAAGCAGATATTGCTCGACATCACCGAGCAGAAATACAGCAATGAGCAGATTGCCGCATTCCTTATGGCATTGAATGTGAGGGGCATCACAGTTGACGAGCTCCTCGGACTCAGAGACGGAATCCTTCAGACAGGAACTCCCGTAAACCTGGCACCATACAAGGTAATCGATATCGTGGGAACAGGTGGCGACGGCAAGAACACCTTCAACATCTCGACCTGTTCTTGCTTTGTAGTGGCAGGCGCCGGCTACAAGGTGGCCAAGCACGGCAACTACGCAGCGTCCTCAGTATCAGGCGCAAGCAACGTAATAGAGGCTCACGGCGTAAAATTTACCGCCGACAACGCAAAACTTCTCGACAACCTCGAGAAATGCAACTTCACATATCAGCACGCGCAGCTCTTTGCCCACGCTATGAAGTTTGTAGGCCCAGTGCGCAAGGCCATCCAGATTCCAACCTGTTTCAACCTCCTTGGACCATTGGTAAATCCTTGCCGTCCTCAGTATCAGTGTCTTGGAACAGCCACACTCGACCAGATGAGACTCTACCATTCGGTTTGTCAGAAACTCGAAATGGGCTTCTCGATAGTATCATCGCTCGACGGCTACGACGAGATTTCGCTTACATCAGACTTCAAGGTAACATCCAACAACCTTGAGAAGATCTTCTCGCCAGCCGACCTCGGACTCAATGTAGTTAGACCAGAGGAAATCTTCGGCGGAAGCACCAAGGACGAGGCCGTAAAGATCTTCGACAGCGTATTGGAAAACACAGCCACAGAGGCTCAGAAAAACGTGGTATTGGCCAACTCAGCCGCCGCCATCCTCACCCTATGTCCCGACAAGTCGTTCGCAGATTGTTTAGCCGAGGCCAAGGAATCACTCGAAAGCGGCAAGGCCCTCGCCTCATTTAAGAAATACGTGGAACTCAATAGTTAATTACGAATTACGAATTACGAATTACGAATGCAATCCTGATACGGGCCACGCCTCAGAAAAGCAATTCGGATTTCGTAATTCGGATTTCGTAATTGTTGAGTAATTCGGATTTCGTAATTCGTAATTCGTAATTTAATTAAAATGACAATTCTAGACGAAATAACCGACAATAAGCGCATCGAGCTGGTGGAGATGAAGAAGGTGCTTTCTTTGGACGAGATTAAGGAGGGTGTCAACTATTCCCGCACTTGTTTCTCGTTGAAGGACAGCCTCTTGAATTCCAAGACAGGCATCATCTCTGAATTCAAGCGCCGTTCGCCATCCAAGGGCGATATCCACAAGGGCATCAATCCCGAGGAAGTGGTTCCGCTCTACGAGGAGCACGGAGCAAGCGGAGTAAGCTGCCTGGCCGACAACAAATATTTCGGCGGAAGCTACAAGGACGTTATGAAAGCCCGTGAGTGTCTGAAGCGCACACCATTGCTCTTCAAGGAATTCACCGTTGATCCATATCAGCTTCACCTCGCCAAATACAGCGGCGCCGACGTGGTTTTGCTCATCGCGGCCTGTCTTGAAGTATCTCAGTGTCAGGAACTCGCCGACGAGGCGCACTCACTCGGATTGCAGTGTATCCTTGAGGTCCACACCGAGGACGAGCTCTCGCATTACAGCAATTACATCGACATCGTGGGAGTCAACAACAGAAACCTCAAGATCTTCAAGACCGACATCCAGAACTCGATAACCCTGGCCAAGAACCTGCCATCCGAGGCCGTAAAAATCTCGGAATCCGGCATCAGCAACCCCGCCACGGTAATCGAGCTCAGAAAACACGGTTTCAACGGCTTCCTTATGGGCGAGAACTTTATGAAAGAGCAGAACCCCGGCCTGGCCTTGCGCGACTTCATCGCCGCCGTCAGCCGATAGGAGGAAAACGCTGCGTACTCCATACCGTAGGATAAACGCTACGCGTATGATCCTACGGATATAGATACATAATCCCCTTTCGGGGATTGCCGCTGCAGTTAATGTCCCCGAAGGGGACAAAGTATCAATAACCGTATGTACACCCTCGTGAAACGAGGTTTACATACGGACACATACGGGATAAAAGGATAATATGAAA
>JAKSLV010000178.1 GCA_024401025.1 Bacteroidales bacterium | reverse complement strand
CTCTTGGGAATAGAGACTCAGGTAATCGACGTTCTTAGAACCGTTTACGACCCTGAGATACCCGTAAACGTATATGACCTCGGCCTCATCTACCGCATCGACGTGGACGACGACAACAATGTGGAGATAGATATGACCTTCACCGCGCCCAACTGCCCAATCGCCGACGAGATCCTCGTGGACGTTCAGACCAAGATAGAGGGCATCAAGGAGGTGAAATCCTGCAAGGTAAACATCGTATTTGAGCCCGCCTGGGACCAGTCTATGATGAGCGAGGAGGCCCGCGAAATCCTCGATATGGATTTCGACGACTAAGAACTCATTCCAGATTTATATCAATAACCATTGGCAGGTGGTCTGAGACTCCGCCCCTATAGATTGGGCCCTGATACGTCCTGAACACCTTGCCATCCTGGTCGAAAAGCTGCCGGTGATGAAGAGTGAAAACATTATCGGGCAATATGTGCATACCATTGTTAATCAACAGGTTGCCCGATACCATCACCTGATCTATCAGCTCTCCCCTGCCCTGAAACCAATACGACCAGTCGCCATTTTTGCTGCTCATATAGTACGAAATATTGTAAAGTTTCCCATTCACGGGATTGCCCAGACTTGTCTCAGCGCCCAAATCCTCCAAAATCGACTGCTCGTATGGCGAATCGTTGAAATCGCCCATACATATAATTTTTGCCGCAACATCAGCCCTGAAAATAGAATCCACCCTCTGCCTCAGCAGCTGCGCCGCCCGGCATCTGAATGGCTCCGTATAGCCCGCTCCGCCATATTTCGACGGCCAGTGGTTCAGGAAAACGTGCAGCGTGTCCCTGGTGGCTGTCACCAGGCCCTTGGCGTACAGGATATCCCTGGTACGGAATTCCTCATCCTCGTCATAGTTGGGCATATCCACAGTTATGAAGGCAGAATCAAGGAGCTGATACTTACTTTTATTATACAGCAGCGCCACGTCGATGCCGCGACGGTCTGGGCTGTCCTGATGGAGAATTGTATAGTGCCCTTTCCACAGAGGAGTCCAGTAAAGTAGGTTTTCCAACACAGTGCGGTTTTCCACCTCGCAGAGGCCTATGATATCGGGGAAATGACACAAGTCGGTGGCTGCCAGCGCTTTCCATAGCCTTATAAGTTTCTGTCGGTAGCGCCAATGATTCCACTTACGGTCGCCGTCGGGAGTAAACTCGTCATCGGCAGTATTGGGATCGTTGATGGTATCGAACAGATTCTCAACATTATACGACACCACGATGAAGCCTCCGTCAAAATCGGGCACCTCGTAGTGGATCTTGTCGGCAAAGGGTATCAGGAACTTGCCGCACGATGCCGATATCAGCAACAAAACCGGCAATATGTAGCGCAGAAGCCTCATCAGGGATTGTATCTCGACATATTGTAAATAGACTGCAAATCAGTAATTTGCATAAGTTTCTGAAGCGACACCTCAGGATGGTTGGCCATATACGAGCACACTATGCCGTAGCCGCAAAACGATGCCACGCCGGGCGCGCTCTCGTTGCCGAAAGCGTTGGTGAATGGCCCCGGACCTGTAAGGCTGCGGATAAGCTGCGGATTGTTGTCGAAGAGCAGTTTCTTATCCACCAGGTAGTTCCAGACATTGGATTCGTAAGCATCAGCCCACTGAAAATTTATTGGCGTATATCCCCAGAGAATGTGGTCGGGAGTGTTGGGCATCAGGCACTTGAGGAAAAACTGGAGGCGTCCCTGATATATCATCTCGTTGAGGAGGTTGTCGGCGTTTTCGGGGCTCTTGGGATAATTGAGCAGCGCGTATGTGGTGAAAAAATCCACCGGAAGCATCTCCCTGCACATCTTTATGCGCTTGTAGTTTTCTATGCCCAGGCTCTCGTAAGTGGCTGAGAATCCGGAGCCAAGATACTTCTCGAGGCTCATTGCCACAATATCGTCGGTGGGGAAAACCGACTCCTGGAATCCGGCCACCACGGTGTATATCTTGGGCAAAGTATCAGCCGGAAAATAATATCTGAAATGGCGGAATCCATCGCTGAAGAGCGGCGCAAGGTCCTCAGTATCAGGGAAAACCTTATCTATCTCCTTGTACACTGAATACATACGGCAATAATCGGCGAAATCCATAAAACGGGAGCCGAAATCGGCGTTGTCGGCGGGCGGCAGGCCAATGATGCCCTCGGTGTAGAGGTCGAAGAAATCGCCGTATTTCTGCCTCATTGTAGGAATGGCGGAATACACGCTGTCGGGGCTGATGCTGCGGAAATCGAGGTCGAAACGCGTCAGCTCCACCTTGGGGTCGATGGCCGACACATCCACATCAAAGTTGTTGTTGCGTCCGCCACACGAGGCCAAAAATATGAGTGCTGATATCAGGAGTAATGTTTTTCTCATAATTGATGCTTTTTTGTCTTTGAATGCAAAGGTATTAAAAATATAGCAATTGGCAAAAAAGGAATTTGTGGAGAGCATCAAAAAAACAAAACTCCTCTGCTCAGATAATTCTCTGAACGGAGGAGGTTTTGTTATCTATCTCATAGCGAGACGTGGCTTTGCCGCGTCTCTACAAAAATCCAATTATCCCAAGTTTGCGATCTGCTTCTCCAGGGCCTCTATCTTTACGATGGCGTCGGCCTGTTTCTGCTTCTCGCGCTCCACTACTGCGGCGGGGGCTCCGGCTACAAAACGCTCGTTGCTGAGTTTCTTCTCAACTGACTTGAGGAAGCCGCGGGTGTATTCGAGCTCGGCTTTCAGCTTGGCAATCTCCTCCTCCACGTTTACATTGTCGCCCATTGGCACATAGTACTCAACGTTTTTGGCAACGAAGGTCTTGCAGCCTTCCTTGGCCTCGGAGATCTGTGTAAATGACTTCAGGTTGCTCTGCTTTGCGATTACAGAATCGAAGTAGCCGTCGTATGCGCCGTCCA
>JAKSLV010000177.1 GCA_024401025.1 Bacteroidales bacterium | reverse complement strand
GGCCGCGTGTATCCGAGACGTGGCAGGGCCGCGTCTCTACAGCATAAAGGCCATATATATCGGCAATGTAACAAACTGACCGGTATGGCCGATATTGTAATCGCCTAATTTTATGGCGTCGTAAACATGGTATTTCTCGGGATGCTGGAGTATGGTTTTGGCAGATTTGACATTGCCCGACGATGCCTTGCATTCCAGCAAGGTGCATTTGTCGCAGTATCTTATCACAAAATCAACCTCCAATCCTGAATCCTTGCGGAAATAATACAGCTTGCGCCCCGCCTTGCCAAGGATATCAGCCACAAGGTTCTCGAAAATAGCTCCCTTGTAGCTCAATAGGTTTCCCTGCTCGATGGCCCAGGCCGTGCCTTCCTCCAGCATGCTCACAAACAAACCGGTATCGGCCATATATACCTTAAACTGATCGTAAATGGCATTGCCGTCCAAAGGCAATTCGGTGATTTCCAGATTGTAACAGCGGCGTATGATGCCGGCATCCTCTATCCACTGAAGACTGCCAACGTAATCGCGTCCACGTCCGCCTGCACGTACCACTGAATAAGAGAATTTCTTGTTCTCCCGGCTCAGCTGCTTGGGTATCGACTCGAAACACTCACGTATGCGAGGCTTGTCCTGTGATGGCGCATATTTTATCATATCGCTCTTGTACTCATCAACAATGCCCCGCTGCACTATCTGAACTTCCTGATAATTGTTGGTCTCAAAAAAGGCATTTACGGCGCGCGGCATGCCTCCCACTATCACATATTGAAGCATCAGTTGACGCATACGATTGTGAATAGCCTCATCCACAGGCTCTTTACTATCGAAACAATCTCTCAGGTAATCGAGAGTAGGCTTACTGATACCGTTGGCCCAGAGCCATTCCTCAAAATCCATCGGATACATATCTATGATGGTCTCGTAGCCAACAGGCAAAGGTGTGTTCTCGTCGTCTTTATTCATATTGGAAGACCTGTAGCCATTCACACCAAGGAGCGAACCCGTGCAGATGACATCATAACGGCCGTCAATCTTGAAGAATTTCAGCGACATCCTAGCCTTTGGGCAATCCTGAATCTCGTCAAAGACGAAACAGGTCTCGTTTGCCACAATCTTGGCACCGGGCACAAGTGACGATATCCTGAGACAGATTCTGTCGACATCCAAAGATCCGTTGAAAATATCCTTGTACTCTGGATTGTTGAAGAAATCCATATAGACAACGTACTTGTAATTACTGCGTGCAAAGTTTACAACAGAGAATGTTTTTCCGCACTGGCGACATCCTTTTATCACCAGCGGAAACCTGTTGCTATTCGCCTTCCATTTCTTCAGAATTTCCTCAATCTTCCTTTTATACATATTATCAATGCTTTACGAGTTTTCAAACACATTTTCCAAGGGACTTTTCGGCAAATCCCACACATTTTCCAAGGGACTTTTTGCCGAATTCCCCACATTTTCCAAGGGACTTTTGTCTGCAAATGTAGGAATAATCGGGAAAGGAACAAAAAATTATGTATGGATTTTCATAAAAAAATGGCCCGCCGGGAGTTTGGTGTTCCCAGCGGGCCGTATGTCTTTGCAATTTTTTGGACAAAATTCGCCGTTTTTATCCAAAAAATTGGATAAATTTTTCTATTTTTGTCCAATTAATTGGATAAAATAAATCTGAAAAGACACTATGAACAAGGTACTGCTGAAGACAATACTGATAGAGAATCAGAATGAAGTGCTTGGATACAAGGTACTTGAAAGAAATATTGATGTAACCGACGAATTCAACTATGCATTCGTTGGCATCAGGCGTGCCGGCAAATCATACCTGATGTATCAGCAGATACAAAAACTATATAAAAAGGGTATCGGCTGGGACGAGATGCTCTATCTGAATTTCGAGGACGAGCGTCTGCTTGGATTCGGCCCCGAGGATTTCAACCTGATACTTGAGACTCATCTCGAAATGTATGGCAAGAAACCCATCCTCTTCCTCGACGAGATTCAGAATGTGGAATACTGGCACAAGTTTGCGAGAAGGCTCGCCGACCAGAAATACAGGGTATATATCACAGGCAGCAATGCCAAGATGCTGAGCTCGGAGATTATGACCACTCTTGGCGGCAGATACATAATGGTGAACGTGTTTCCATACAGCTTTGTGGAATACGCCAACATCCACAGGGTGAAATACGACCCTGACACTCTCTGCACCACAGCAGGAAGAGCCGCCGTGCAGAAACTCTTCAACGAGTATTTCAGGACAGGCGGTTTTCCGGAAATAGCCACGGCAAAATCCAAGAACAACTATCTGATAAGCCTGTATCAGAAAATTTATCTTGGCGACATAGCTGCCAGAAACGGAATCACTAACACTCTTGGACTTAAAGTAATGCTCAAGAAACTTGCCGAGGGTGTCCGTCAACCGGTATCATACAACAGGATAGCATCCATAGTGTCGTCGGTGGGCAGCAAGCTGAGCACGTCGTCGGCCATAAAATACATAGATCACACTCTCGACTCGTGGATGCTGCTGAAGGTGACAAATTTTGCGGCCAAGGTATCAGAGCGCGAGAGCATCGCAAAATATTATTTTATAGACAATGGTCTATTGAACCTCCTGATATTCGATTCCAACCCCGCCCTGCTCGAGAATCTTGCGGCGCTTGTATTGCTCAGGAAATACGGCATCGAGGATATAGTGTTTTTCTACAACAGAAACATCGAGGTGGATTTTGTATTGCCGATGGAAGGCACAGCCATTCAGGTATCGTACAGCATAATGGACCCTGATACGAGGGAACGTGAGGTACGCGCCCTCGTGGCCATAAAATCCGTAATGGAAATCCGCCGCGCCATTATCCTAACCTACAGCGAGGAGGAAACAATCCAAGCCGACGGATTGGAGATTGAGGTGATACCTATGTGGAAGTTTGTGCTGGAGATGGAAGGATAAAAA
>JAKSLV010000176.1 GCA_024401025.1 Bacteroidales bacterium | reverse complement strand
AGAATAGAGATGAGAGGTTGGGTGAAAACAGCAGCTTCAGCCATTTTCCTGATGCTGCCGTATTTTGCACTGGGGCAGGATATCGACGTAAGGCTGCAAAGCATCAGATACCAAGACGGATGCAACTGCACAAGCGAGAATCCAATACAGGTAAGGGTGAATTTTGTGACAGATTTCGACACGCCGGCCGACCTTACCGTGGTGATAAAATCGAGCGAAAACGTAACCTACAACGCCAAGCTGAAGGAATTTGACGGCAACGGAAACATCTGCTACACCTTCTGCTCCAAACTGGGCGAGGCCAGCAATTTCGACATCTATTTCCGAAACGGCGACGGACTCAGGAGCCAGGTTTTCAACATTACTGCCGTCCCAAAAGCCGACCGGATTTCAAATAACCAAAACAACGAGACAAAATGATAATAGCACGACAGAAAAAAAAGGAAAACATTGCCGAATATATAATCTACATGTATCAGATAGAGGATCTGATGCGCGCCTGCCAACTCGACATCGAGGCGGTGAGGAAAAACATCCTCAGCCAATACCACCAGCCCGAGGACGTGATGGAGGAGATCACCTACTGGTACGACAACATAATTGCCCTGATGAAGAATCAGAAGATAGAGCAGAAAGGCCATCTTCAGGAGATGCAGAACGTGGTGGCCGACCTCAACGACCTGCACCTTCAGCTTCTGAGGTCGCCGCTGCATCCCGACTACAAGGTGGCGTATCAGGAGGCCGCTCCTGTGATAGGTCAGAGCCTGGCAATCACCAAAAAAGAAGGAGCATCAGAAGTAGAAATATGTTTCGAGATGATGTACATGATTCTGCTCCTGAAGCTCCAGAAAAAGGATATAAGCAACGACACGCAATACGGCGTGGCCAAAATATCCAAAATGCTCGCCATCCTAAGCGAGAAATACAAGAAATACGAGGCCGACGAGATTGATTTCTAGAATCTCTTTCTAGCACGGTCGAGCTCGCGGGCCGAATCTCTTTCCTTGAGGTCCTCGCGCTTGTCGGCCATCTTCTTGCCTCGGCAGAGCGCAATCTCCAGCTTGGCATAGCCGCGGTCGGTGATGAACATTCGCAGCGGAATAATGGCAAGGCCCACATTCTGAACCTTCTTCTCGAGTTTCTCCAGCTCGCGGCGGGTAAGCAGAAGCTTGCGCTCGCGGCGGGGATCGTGGTTTACGTATCCGCCGTGCGAATATTCTCCGATATACATACGCACGTATAGCTCGCCCTTGTCGAACATGCAGAACGAATCCACCAGCGACGCCTTGCCATCGCGGATGGATTTTATCTCGGTGCCCAGCAGCTGTATGCCGGCTATATATTTATCCAGAATCTCGTACTGGAAAGTAGCTTTCTTGTTTTTGATATTCAACTGATCTGCCATAATATACAAAAATTAATAGTTGGTAGCGCCACCTTCGGTGGCTTGGTTTTTATCCGAAAATTAAAAGAATGGGAAAGAATTAAAAGAATGGGTTTAAAACACGAATTATTATAAATTGACACGAATTATTCATAAATTAATTTTTGAATAATTTATGTTAATTCGTGATAATTAATGTTCAAAAAATAATTCTTTCCATTCTTTTATATTCTTTAAATTTTTGGATAAAAAAATTATCGTCTATTAGCGTTTTCCAAAAGTTCGGTTGCGTTCATGAGCGCGGCGGTGGAAACCGTCTCGCCGCTCAGCATCGCAGCTATCTCGTGGATGCGCTCGTCGATATCCAATGGTTTTATGTTCGACTGGATGGCGCCATCCACCTCGTGCTTGTAAACCTTGAAGTGGTGGTGTCCCTGGGCGGCTACCTGAGGCAGGTGAGTGATGCAGATTACCTGCATGAACTCTGCAATGCGGCGGAACATCGCGCCAGTCTTGCCGGCCACGTCGCCCGAGATTCCCGTATCTATCTCGTCGAAGATGATGGTGGGAAGCTTGGTGCTGCGGCTGAGGATGTACTTGAGGCACAGCATAAGTCTAGAGAGCTCTCCTCCTGAGGCTGTCTTGCTGAGGTCGGCCATGGCCACGTTCTTGTTGGCCGAGAACATATATTTAACGCAATCCTTGCCGTTGGGGCGGAAATCCTTGCTGGGAGCAAACTCCACGCTGAACTGCGAATCGTGAATTCCGAGAGATTCCAGAAGCTCGTAAATCTCGCCCTGAAGCCCTTCCACGGCCTTCTTGCGGCTTTCGGTGATTTCTGATGCCAGCTTCTCGAGAGCCTGCTCGTGTTCCCTTACCTCGTTTTTAAGGTCTTGAAGGCGGTCGTCAACATTGTCGACGAGGCTAAGCTTTTCGGCCAGCTCCTTGTGTATTGCCATCAGCTCCTCCAGCGACGACACCTGGAATTTCTTCTCAAGATTGTATATCACGCCAAGACGCTCGTTCACAAACTCCAGACGCTCGGGCGAATACTCGGTATTCTCGTCAATATCAGTAAGTTCGTGGGCCACATCGTTTAGCTCGATGTAGGATTCCTCTATGCGCTGCGCCAGCTCGGCCACACGCGGATAATACGATTCTATCTTGTGGAGAGCCTGTTGCGCCGATTTCAGCTTCTGGAGAATGGTGTTCTCCTCGGAGCGGATCATCTCGTCGCAGGCGGTGGAAATCGCCATCTTTATGTCCTCGTTGTGGGACAGAATGTCGAGTTCCTCCTCAAGCTCCTGCTGCTCGTTTTCCTGAAGCTTGGCCTTGTCGAGCTCGTCGAAACGGAAATGCAGATACTCAGCCTCTTTTGCCGATTCTTTTGCCTCTTTCTGAAGCTTCTGCAAATTATTAACAGCGGCCTGATACTTCTGAAAAGCAACAGAATACGCGGCCAGCAGACTGCCGTTTTTGGCGTAAGCGTCCACAAGGTTGGTCTGGAAATTCTCGTCGCCAATCTCCATTGTCTGATGCTGCGAGTGAATCTCGGTGAGCAGCTGACCCAAATCCTTGAGAGTCTG
>JAKSLV010000175.1 GCA_024401025.1 Bacteroidales bacterium | reverse complement strand
CCCTTCATATACTTGGAGAAGTTCTTGAGGTCGCCCGTAATCTGGAGACAGAGCTCACGAGTAGGACAGAGTACAAGAACCTGAGTATCAGGATTGTCGATATCTATCTGATTGAGAACTGGAAGACCGAATGCGGCGGTCTTTCCCGTGCCGGTCTGAGCCAAGGCTATCAAGTCGCCCTGATTGCTGGTGATGAAAGGAATGGTCTTTTCCTGAATAGGGGTCAGCTGCTCGAAACCCATCTCGGTAACGGCATCTACGATAGGCTGTTTCAAGCCAATTTCTACGAAATTCATTTGTAATGATTTTAATGATTAAAAGTCCAAAATACGAACCCCCGACCATTAAACCCAAAACAAATTATCCGACACGGGGACTTGTATTCACAGAATATTTAGTTTGCAAAAATAAGAATAAAAAACGAGCTGTATGTTAAGGGAATGGTATGTTTGGGTTAAGGAAAAAGATTATAACGAAGACAAAACCTCCTCTTCCATAATCAATGGATTTCGCCTTGTATCCCAAACATTGACAATATATAAAGTAGTCTCGTCGAAATAATAAATAACCTTACTTAGTTTTTGTACCACCAAACTCCTGAACTCGACACTCATATTATCCAACAACAACTCCTTGGAGGCCAGACAAGGATTCAATAATAAAGAATCAATAGCAGAAAAGATTGCGTCATTATATTTGTCCATAGCCCTTTTTCCAAACTGGTCATAGACATAAAATAGTATTGTCCGAAAATTTTTCTTTGCGGTATCCGACCAAACAACATTCATCATTTTTCTGGCAATGAATCTATTAGTGTACGGAAATAAGTTTTCATCTCGGCATTGGTATGCACATTACCATTGGCGATTTCCTCTTGCGACTTCATAACCATTTTGCGAATATCTCCTACCTTGAAAGGCACACCTGGTTCTGATGCCATACCATACGACAATATAAACTCTGCCTCATCGGCTGCGACACGTTTCCCTGCCAACAGGCTCTTCTCTATTTTATCAACATCAAAACTCTGATCCATTCCATATTGCGAGCAGAATTCCTTGTCATTAGCTATGGCTGATATAATCGCTTTTTCCAAGAAGGAGGACACGTCGCCCCCCTTCTTTTCCAAATAATTGAAAAAGTAATCCGCCACATTGCTTCTTATATTTGCATTTATCGCTGTTGTAGTCATATACTATCTCTTTTTCTTCTTTCCCTGATTGTTGAAATTGGGATTGAATGATTTATTGTTCTTATTTCCCTGAGCGCCAAACTGAGGCTTGCCGTTATCGCGGTGAGGCGGAATGTTGTCATTGTATTTTTTATTATTTCCGTACTGAGGCTTTCCGTTATTGTTTCCGGGCTGATGCTTGCCTCCATTGTGGGCACCCTTATACCCAGGGTCAGCTGGCTTATTGTTGCCGAAATTGCCCTTGCCGTCGCCGCCGTTGAAATTGCGGGAATGGCCCTGCTCGTCCTTGTACCAGAAGAAATACTGACGCTGGGCGAGTTTCTCCTTGGGAGTCTTGGCCGAGAAGACAGGCTCCAATGTATATGGGTCGTAACCAGTGTACCAAGTCTCTGTGGCAATGGTCATTGGAGTAGGCGTAAAGTCCTGAACCTGCTCGAGTTGATAGCCCATTTTCTTGGTGAGTTCTGCAAGTTGCTGCATATCCTTCTCGGTGCAGCCGGGGTGCGACGATATGAAATATGGTATCAACTGCTGACGCAATCCACATTCGGCGTTCACCTGGTCGAAAATCTTCTTGAACTCGTAGAAGAGTTGGAACGAGGGCTTCCTCATCAGATACAGAACATTGTCGGAAGTGTGCTCGGGCGCCACCTTCAATCGACCGCTCACGTGCTTGGCAATCAGCTCGCGGGCATATTTCATCTGCGACTCGTTGCAGCCCTCGTATTTGCAGTTGTGGAGAATCATATCGTAGCGGACACCCGAACCGATGAAGCTTTTCTTGATTTCGGGCAATGCGTCCACCTCCTTATAAATATCAAGCAAAGCTGAATGGTCGGTCACCAGATTCGGACAAATTTTGGGGTGCAGACAAGAGGGTTTCTTGCAAACCTCGCAGGCCTTGGGATTGTGGCCGTGCATTCCGTACATATTGGCGCTTGGGCCTCCAAGGTCGGATAGATATCCCTTGAAATCAGGAAGTTTCACAACCTCCTTGACCTCCTTCATAATGCTCTCCTTGCTTCGGCAGGCTATGAACTTGCCCTGATGAGCCGAGATTGTGCAGAACGCGCAGCCTCCAAAACATCCACGGTGAAGGTTCACGGAATGCTTTATCATATCGTAGGCGGGGATTCGCTTGTCCTTGTATTTTGGGTGAGGCACACGCATATAAGGGAGGTCGAACGAGCGGTCGATCTCCTCGGTGGTCATCGGCGGAAATGGCGGATTTACAACCACATACTTGTCGCCGACACCTTGCAGAAGGCGCTGTGCGTGCATTTTGTTGGATTCCTCCTCGATATGCTTGTAGTTCTCGGCCTCGCATTTCTTGTTGCGCAGACATTCCTCGTGAGAATGCAGCACAATGTCGCTTTCGCTGATACCGCCGGGCACATCGTCCTTATCGCAGAGATAGACGATTTGGGGAATGTCGCGGAGTTGCTCCACAGTCTTGCCGTCACGGAGGGCGTCGGCAATTGCGATGATAGTCTTCTCGCCCATACCGTAACTTATGAGGTCGCCGGCCGAGTCGCAGAGAATGCTTGGGCGCAACTTGTCCTGCCAGTAGTCGTAATGCGTAACCCTGCGGAGCGAGGCCTCAATGCCGCCCAAAACTATCGGAACGTCAGGAAACAACTCTCTGAGAATCTTGCTGTAAACTATGGTAGGATATTCTGGGCGGCAGTCGATACGGCCGTCGGGAGAATATGCGTCCTCGCTGCGGAGACGCTTGTTTGCGGTATATTTGTTCACCATAGAGTCCATTGCTCCAGGCGATATTCCAAAGAAAAGATTTGGCTTTCCGAGTTTCTTGAAATCACGGAAGTCGCCGTGCCAGTCGGGCTGAGGCACAATGGCCACCTTGTAGCCCGCGGCCTCGAGAGTGCGGCCAATTACGGCGGCGCCAAACGAGGGGTGGTCCACATACGCGTCACCCGAG
>JAKSLV010000174.1 GCA_024401025.1 Bacteroidales bacterium | reverse complement strand
ACGTGGATAGTAACATTCTCCAACCTGATATCGTGAGAGGCATACAGCGGACGCTCGCCCCCAAATTCCTGATTTGCAATAATTTTCATTGTTAATTTATAGTAGTTAGTAGATAGTAGTTAGTAGATAGTTGCAAAGATACACCCTTTGCTCATATTTCACAAAACAAATATACAAAACCCACAAAACAATCCGCAACCAAAAACAATGAAAATATTACCAAAATTTCAGGACAGCCTCGGAGAGGCGTCACATAATTAACCGTTGGTGAGGCACGGCACGTGCTGAGCCTGCGGAGACGAGAGAACCCCCTCCCATCCCCAGCCTCTTTCCTCTTTACACTTTCAACTTTACACTTTTCTCATACCTCCTGCAAAACGCGAAATAGCAAACCACTCCAAACACCGCCAGGCACGCGCCCACGAGTGCAGGATAATGGTAAGTATCAGGCTGACTCTCCACAATCGGCAGACCGCCAGCCCACGCGCCGATAGCATTTCCGAGGTTGAAGGCAATCTGAACCATTGCGCCACCCATCAACTCGCCACCCTCGCTGTGACGCACAAAGAGCAATTGCTGAGGGGCTGATACTGCGAACAACGCACCCGCAGTTATGAACATCAGAACCACGGCGCACCAATTAATATGTGTAAAGAAATGAATGAGTATCAGGGAAATAAATATAACTATCTCAATTCCACGTCCGGTATGCCCAGGCTTGAAACGGTCGGAGAGTTTTCCGCCCACAAGGTTTCCAATCACCATACCAGCGCCGGCAAGAATCATCATAAAGGTAAGCCAGTTCTCGGGGACACCAGCAAGTTCGGTCAAGGTAGGCGAAATATATGAATACCAGGCAAATACACCGCTGTTTCCGAACATCGTGCAACCGAAAAGCAACCACGGGGCAAGGTGTTTCATAAACCTGAACTCACCCTTTACTCCGTGGTCGGGCAAGGGCTCCTGATCGGGTATCAGCCTTGCAATGCTTATCCAAGTGACAATGCCCCAGAGAGCCGTGAAACAGAACACGTAACGCCAAGAGAAATTGGAAGTTACAAAGGTAAGAAGCGGATTTCCGATAAGATTGGCAACAGTCATTCCAGAAGACACAATGGCAACCGCGAAGGCCGCCTTTCCCGTGGATTTGCTCAGACGGTCGGCCACAACGGCTCCCACTCCGAAAAACGCTCCGTGAGGTGTTCCCTGCAAGAACCTGAGCGCCATCATCAGGTAATACTGCCAGTGCGAACCGCCCTCCTCATAAACGGGACAGCACGCAATCAAGCCCGCCGACAGCGAGTAAATCGCCATCAGGAGATATAGAATATTCTTCAAGCGCCATTTCCTCGCGAACAACGCCACCAACGGCGCACCCACGCAAACGCCCAACGCGTAAGCCGAAATAAAATGTCCAGCCTGAGCAATTCCGATATTGAAATCGTGCGCCACATACGGCAGAATGCCCATCATCACAAACTCCGAAATACCAAGGCCGAATGTACCAAACGCCAAGGCTATCAATCCTTTATACATATCTTGAAACATTGTAAATCCAGGGCGCAAAATTACAAAAAAATACTGAAACCCGTGGAAATCTATCTTTTTTCGACACATTTCCACGGGTTTCAGCACTATTTTCACAACGTAGAGACGCACGGCCGTGCGTCACTACAATATCAAATATCCAGCAATCGCTTATTTCACCACAAACTGAAAATCATACATCTCGCACAAACTCTTGCCGTCCTCGCTTGCCTTGATAGCAAAGAAGAGAGGCTGTTTGCCCTTAATGCCTTTCAGACCTGATACGGGGATTGAGAATTCGGTGATTTCCTGCTTGTCGGTTTTCTTGATAGAGAACTCGCCGATCTTCTTTCCTCCACGGCTCTCCTTTGGACCGCCAACGTAAACTGTTATAGTGCCGTCCACTAAACCCTCGGGCTTAAAGTGAGCCTTCAATGTCACGTTGTCGGCCTTTGTGGTGCAGTCGAAATTGAAATACTTGTAGCCAACTGTGGAGCCGTTGGTGTTGTTTACAACAGGACAGTAAGAAATCTTGTTGTTGCCGGCGCCAAGACAATCCTCTGCCCCGTGACGGGTAGCCTTCACGTAAGAACCTGAGAATATGAAATTTGGATAACTCTGACGCACACCGTTTGGCTGAGTGTAGTAGCAAGCCCAGCCGGCCAGCGACTTATTGAGCGGATTCAGGCCCTGAGTCTGGAAACCCTCGGAGTTGTACTCGCCCTCACTGATGGTAACCTTGCCGCCCTTGCCTTTCTCCACCTTCACAGTGATTGGAGCCACCATTGCCTGACGGGAATACTCGTCGGTGCCGGCCTGACGGTGGTAGAACACCCACCACTGATCGTTTATCTTGCAGATAGAACCGTGAGTGTTGCCAAACGGACACGCTGTGTAGCAGGGCTTTCCGTTGTCGTCAACATCACGGGCGCGGCCGTCGATAATGGTGCCGCCGTAAGTCCAGGGACCCAGCGGATTGTCTGAATAGGCGTATGCGAGAGTATAGTTTACCGAATACATTCCAAACTCGCCCTCATTGGTGTAGCGGCTGTAGATAAACACATATTTGTCCTCGATCTTCCTCATCGACGAGGCCTCGAAAAACCTGAAAACTCCGGGCTGCTTGTAGTTAGAAACCATATCCTCAACAATCTGAGTACCAGGCTTAACGGTAGCCATAGTGTTGGGATCGAGCTCGGCGGCGTAGCTCTTCTCGAAACCCCAGTATCCGTACACACGTCCATCGTCGTCCACAAAAACGCCTGGGTCAAAATTCAAAACGCCGTCGGTGGCGGTTGGATTATCCTTGCTCCAGTTGCAGATCTCGAAAGGGCCATCGGGGCGGTCGCTCTTGGCTATCAGACCGTTGCGTCCCCAGTGCTGGTCGTTTGGATAGAGGAAATACTCCTTTTTTCCATCCTTGCTGATGCGCATAGCAACGTCGGGCGCAAACAGCACATCAGACTTTCCATCGGGATTCAGGAAACGTCCGTCGGTACCGAAAGTAGTTTTCAAGATAACACCGTCATATCGCCAGTTATTCAGGTCGTTCACTGATGCTGACCAAACCACCTGGTCGCGTCCGCAGTAGTCGGTGATGCGGTTGTCGTGCGATCCGTAAACATACACGCGGTACTCGCCGGGCTTGTCGGGATCCTCAAAAACGTAAGG
>JAKSLV010000173.1 GCA_024401025.1 Bacteroidales bacterium | reverse complement strand
AAACCCAAAGCGCCGGAGACTCTTGGCGAGGTGCTCCAGCAGTATCTGAATGCTGTGGGCGCGGCCCGCAAGATAAGCGAGATGAGGATTATGGAATACTGGCAGAAGGTGGTGGGACAATACGCCGCCAACGACGCGCTGTACACTCATTTCAAGAACGGTGTACTTTCGGTAAGGTTCCGCAGTCCTATGATACGCAGCGAGATCTTCATGCGACGCTCCGCCATCATGCAGCGCCTTAACGAGGTGATGGGCGGAGACATCGTAAAGAAGATGGAAATCAACTAACTATCTGTGAAACACCGTGATATTGCCCTTGTAGCGGTCGCTGTCGCGGTAGAAAAGATAGAAATACACGCCGTCGGAAACATCGGGCGCATTCCACTCGTTCTGGTAATTGTCGGAATGGAACACTCTCCTGCCCTCTCGGTTGTAAATATCTATGTGCCAGCCTTGTGTAAACTCGTCAAGGCCCTTAATCTTGAAGAAATCGTTGATGCCGTCGCCGTTGGGCGTAATGATGTTTGGGAACACAAACTCGCCGCAATACCTGTAGCGAATCTTGATCTCGTCGTCCACGGTTCCGCAAACATTTGTAACGTCAACTCGGTAAGTACCAGGGCCTTCCACCAGTCTCTCGTTTTCAGTAAACATATCGTTCCAGAGATATTTTTCGGCATCGGGCCACCACACCGACAGCGTTATGGATTTGCCATCGCACATCACGGTGTCGGCAGGGAGCGAAATCTCGGGCAAAACCTTGGAAATCAGATTTATGGAATCAGAATTCTTGCATCCTTTCTTGTCGGTTACGGTTACGCTGTAAATGCCCGGGCGCGCTGGAGATATGGTCCGCGATGTCTCGCCGGTGCTCCAGAGATACGCGGCGTCGGCCACTCCGCAATCCAGATTTCGGACAATGTTGGCGCACAAAATTGAGTCGGCGCCCAGATCCACCTTCGGCAGCGGATTCTCAATCACCTCAATCTGGTCATTTACAGCACAATAGTTGAAATCCACAGCATTGGCCTGATACTTTCCACTCTTGCGGAAAATCCTGCCCGGATCGCTGCAGGCGGTATCGGCCCACTCCCACTTCCGGTATTTTGTAATGTCGATGTTGGCTGATGCTGAGGTACTTAGTCCGTGGCAGAAACTGATATCGGGGCCCAGGCTGAACTCCAGAGGCTCGGCCACTGAAATATTCACCGTATCGTGGCTGATGCAGCCTGTATTAAGGTCCTGAAGGCGTCCTATCACCGACAAGGCAGCCTCAGCCCTGATAACGCCTTCCACATCGCTGTTTATCCAGCTGAACTTGCAGGTGTCGTTGATCTCGGGCCTGATGTCGGCGTATCCACCGCGGCAAATGGTGGAATCGGGCATCAGGGAAAGCTTGGGCGGCTCGTATACCTCGAAAAATCGGTAGTCGCTGTGCTCCACGTTCATCACATTGATGGACAGCGTGATACGGTATTTTCCGGCAGGCAGTTTTTGGCTGAAGCCGCTTTTATTGCTGGTGGCCACAAGGGTTCCATCAGCTTTCTGAAGCTTCCAGCTGTAACGGTCGATATTTCGGGTGTCGGTACACTCAAAAGTGGATTCGTCGTTGGAGCAGTTGTGGTAGATTACAAAATGCGGCGGCAGGAAATACGTCGGCACAAAGTTTGGCAAACCCATCAGCGACATACGTCCGCCCAAATACTGGCCATCCACAATATAATTGCAGTCCTTGCCCTTCTCGCGCGGATTCTCGATAACGCCGAGGTAGCCGTAGTTTCGCTGAGCCACGTAGATCTTGCCATTGAGGGCCAGCTGAAGCGCGCCTGCATAGCTTGTATCGATATTGGTCTGCATGGGATACTCGCCAATCTGCATCACCGACCTGAGCACGTCGGCGGGATTCTCCAAAGCGAGGTCCATCTGGAAAATCTTGCGGCGCGATGTAAAATAAAGCTTCGACACATCGTTGCTGAACTCCACGCCATAGAGGAAAGCCTCAGTATCATAATAAGTTACAAAAGGCTTAATGGCTCCCGTGGCAGGATCGAAATCCAGCACATCAAGGATGTTGATGTAATCGTCGCTATCGGAGAGTTTCAGGGATGCGCTGCCGTTGGCCACGGCTATCTTGCGGCCGTTGGGGGCAATACGCATATATCCAATCGACATTGTGGGGTCGTAGTTGTTTTCGTACTGTCCGGTCTCGGGATTGTACATTCCGTTGTTTTTCTCGATGGAATACGAGCAAACATCGTAGGTGCGGCGCGAATCCATCACGATGCCGGACTCGTTAACCAGATACTCCACGATAACCCTGCCCGGCACGGGACGCGCTATCAGCCAGAAATCGCGGTTGTTCTCGTGACGGATGGCGGTAACCTTCTCGCAGACAACGTCCTCCAGGGGAATGTTTTTCTGCCCGGTGATGCCGCCGAGGCCATTGTCGAGAGTCATATCCACAACGGAGTAGCTGAGTCCCTGTTTTCCAAACTCGGCATCCACCACAAAGAGCAGATACTTGCTGAGGCTTCCCGGCCATGGCAAAATTATGGCCGACTCGGTGCTGGATACGTGTCCCACAAGATTGGCGCCATTGCTCATTATCTGATGCTTGCGATTCCAAACCGTGCGTCCGTCGGTGTAGAAAAGCAGGTTTCCGAGCGAGTCGCTGAAAGAAGCCACACCCTCGAGGTTGCTCAAGGCGCCATCGAGGAGGATTTTAGGCTCTGGAGTGTTGAAATCCAGACCGGCCTTGTCGCCGAAATACCAGACCGAAGTCTCCAACTGAGCCCAAGCATAGGCGTAAAAGCCTATAATAAAGAAAAATGTTGTAAGTATACGTTTCATATAATCAACGATTAGCGACTGCAAAGTAAAAAAAAATCGAAAAAAGTTCCAAAAAAATTTGGCAAATAAAAAAAATGCATTTACCTTTGCATCGTCAAAAACAAAGAAACACGGTCTCTAGCTCAGTTGGTAGAGCAACTGACTCTTAATCAGTGGGTCCAGAGTTCGATCCTCTGGAGACCGACACAGAACTGAAAAGTTGCAAAAAGATTTGGAAACTTGTAAAAGTATAATTATCTTTGCAACTGTTAATAGAATTCAGGACAGAACATCTCTGGAGAGATGGGTGAGTGGCTGAAACCAACGGTTTGCTAAACCGTCGTACTGGTTATCTCTGGTACCGGGGGTTCGAATCCCCCTCTCTCCGCTTAAAAG
>JAKSLV010000172.1 GCA_024401025.1 Bacteroidales bacterium | reverse complement strand
TCAACATACCGTCGGAGAAATCTGTCGCAATGAGATTTGCACATTTCTGAGCAAGCGAATACGAGATCTTTCCCGTTCCGCAGGCACACTCCAACACAGAATCTCCCTCTGACACAAAACTTGCAGTAGCAAGGCCCAATTCCTTATAAACCTTGCCATTATACACATTCTCAAAAAAGTCGTAAAGACCTGAAACCTTGTCCCAAAACATAATGATTGATTTAATTTTAAAATTTACGCACAGATTACACAGATTACACAGATATAATTAGAACCAATCTGTGCAAATCTGCTTTATCCGTGTCATCTGTGCGACAAAAAAAAATATGTGCGACCTCTCTAAAAACCGCTAATCATAATCCCCCATCCTCTCATTAAACGGAGGATTAAAGGAGTAATACTTGTCGGTTTTCTTGAAAGAGAAATGGATATCAGTATTGTTCAAACGGCCCTTGAAACGCTTGTTGGTGATATGGTAATTGCCGATACGGCAGTCGCGGTCGTGAGCATTGCGGTAAGTGAGTTCCAGGATACCGTAGCGGATCTCCCACTCAAAATCGTACTTCTCGTCGCCACAAAACTCTGTGCCATAGCCCCATTTGGCATTTCTGTAATCGGGATTGAACTCCATCTCGGTATTCACGCCGTCGAAGTCGCCCTCCCAAACACCGCAGATCACGCGCGACATATCCTCGTCGTAGTCGCCATCGTAATCCTCGTAATCGTCCCAGCACTCATCGCAGGACACCATCGAAAAGGCCAGCATCGAAGCAATCAACACCGCCAGAAATCTGAACTTTGCTTTCATAGTCGTTAGTTTTTTAATGGTTGAACATATAACTTATAGTTGCAATCTCACCGGCGGAATGAAAAAAAACTTCAGCCTACATTCTTCCCTTGGCGTCGTTGCCCGCGCCGGTACCCTTGTACTTGCTCTGACTCTGGTTGAAGGTGTATCTGAGCGACACATTGAGCCTCTGGCTGTTCTTGTGGTGCTGCTGCACTATGGTGTAGTATCCGCAGTCGAGCTCCACGCGCTGACCCGATTTCCTGAGAGCGTCCTGGAGTGTAAGCCTCAGCACAAGCGACTTGTCTTTCAGGAAACTCTTCTGAGCCACAAAATTGAGATTGCAGAGATTGTTTGAAAGATTGTAAGTTATCCAGTCGCCCTTAAACTGACAGTTCATATTAGCCTCCAGCTGCCAGTTGCCCTTCAGGCGGAAAGCGTTGTTGCAGTTGAAAATCGAGATTGGCTTGTTGTAGACAATCTCTCTCTCCTCTGTAACCTCGCGGGGATCTGCCAGACTCTTGCGCAATGTGGCGGTCTGCATTCCAACGGTCCAGTTTGGCGAATAAACTCCAAAAGTGGGCGCAACATTAAGGAAGGCGGCAAACATATTCACAGGCTCGCTGAGGTTTATCTGCTTTATCACGATAACGCCGTCATTGTTGTGCACATACGACCATTCCACCTGCGAGTTTTTCCTGCACTCATACGAAGCCGAGAGGTTGAACACCTTCCAGTGGACATTGGCGCCAAGGCTCTGCACGTTCTCGTTCTTGAGTTTTGGGTCGCCCTGCTGATAAGAATAAGGATTAAGATACACCATAGCATCGCTCAGCGCCCAGTAGTTGGGCCTATGAACCTTGAAACTGTAGCTCAGCGAGGTCTGAAACTCGCCAAACTGCCTTGTCCACGCTGCTGTAGGGAACACATTGTTGTCGTTGCGGCTGATGCTGCCCTCAGGATTCGAGAAACTCGTGTAGTCCAAGCCCACGTGCTCGAACCTGATGCCGGCGCTCAGCGATCCAATCTTCTGGAGCATCATTCCATACTCGGCAAAGAAAGCCTGATTCTGCTCCCTAACCTCAAGCTGCGACGAAGGAATGTCGAGGCCTGATACAAGGTAATCCTGGCTGCGTTTCACGAAGGAATTTTCTTGTCCCAGGGTCAGCTGACCCTGCCATATTGGGTACGTAACCACCAGCTTGGAAGCCACCATATTTGTTTTCTTGCTGTCGCCGGTAGTGTTTTGTGTATTGGTGCTGATGCCTTCGAGTATCGTAACGGCATTGTTGGAGTTCGACTTGTTGGCGAGGAAATCGAAGTTGAAATCTATGCCCATCTTTCCCACTGTGCCGTTGTAGTAGGCATTGCCCTCCATATTGTATGGCTCCAGATCGTCGCTATACTGCTTGGAGTGGCTTGTGGAGTTGTTGATATCATTTGGGGCAAGCATCAGGAAATCCTTGATGATGGTCTGCTCATCTATAGAGTTGTAACCGTCGAGCTTTTCGCGGCGCTCCATACGCAATCCCACCGAGTGATTGTCGGAAATCTGCCAGTTGGCACCCATATTGTAGACAAACGACTGTCCATACCATTTGGTCCTCATCTTTGCGTCCTGCTCCAGCACCCTCACGTCGTCGTTGGCCTTGAAATATGTCCACGTATGGGGAGTCATATCATTGATTGTGGTCCAGTCCCAGTAGTTGGCGGTGCCAAACACGTCCACATTCTTGTGACGGTAGCGGAGGTTCAGGGTGCTGTTCTTGTTGTTTTCACCATACTCGATATCGTAGCAGTCGGCGGCCTCCATATCGAAACCGAAGCCTGTGCCCTGGCGGCGTATGGTCTTTATCTTTACCACGGCGGTTACTGATGCGTCGTACTGTGCGCCGGGATTTGTAATCACCTCTACCTCCTTGATTTCCGAGGAGTTGATGCGCTTCAGCTCATCCATATCCTGAAGCTTGCGGCCATTGATATATATCACCGGCGATCCCTTTCCAATCACCTCCAGTCCATTGGCTCCGTCCACGAGGCCAGGCACCTTGGAGAGCATCTCGTTGGCTGTTCCGGAGTTTTCGAGCACTGATCCCGCAATGCTTGTAACCATCGAATTGCCTGTGAGCCTTGTCTTTGGCTTCTGAACCTTCACCACCACTTCCTCTATCTGGGCATCAGAGGCTTTCATCCTGATGCTGCCGAGATTGTCGGCAGGATTGTTCACGAACACTGGCTCGTAGCCCACAGAGGTAACCCTCAGGAGATCGGCCTTATTGGTGCACTCCACGGCAAAGTTTCCGTCTATGTCTGATACTGTGCCGCAGATAAAAGCGCTGTCGGGCAGGCTCATCATCACCACATTAGCGAAAGGCATAGGCTGATCGTTGGAATCCACCACGAGGCCTTTATAGTTTTGCGCCATCAGCGAGGAGGCGCCGAGAATCATTGAGCTGAAAAGTAAAATCTTTTTCATATTATATGCGTTTTATTGTTTTCGATATGCAAAAGTACATCGCCAACATCAGACGCATTGTCTAAAAATTT
>JAKSLV010000171.1 GCA_024401025.1 Bacteroidales bacterium | reverse complement strand
AAGTATTAAACGAATGTGGCTTGGTCTTTATGTTCAGATACTTGTTTCCAATCTTGACATTCACAGTGTTTTCGCTGTCGGTGAAGTTTCCTGATACCACAACGTAGCCCTTGCCGTGACGGAAAACCACAAGAGGTGTCTTGGGAGATTTACGGCCTGAGTATCTCAGCATCTCGTCGCCGGGATTTACAAAGTGGCTGAAATGCTTAACGGCGTAATACTCAGCAGTGTAACGGTGAGTGCGGGTCTTGCTGTCCACCTGTATCAGCGCGTTTTGCGACCATCCCCAAGTGCTCATACCATTGTCGGGAAGAAGGAAATTCCAGATATAATACTCATCAACATCATTGCCGAGATTGTCGGAAATAAGGAAGAAAGTATGCTCGCCTGCGTTCCAGTCCATAGAACCGTTTCCGCACTCGCTCTCCGAACACATATAGTGAAATCCCTCGAACCTTCTCGTGAGGTCGAACAGACATTCGCGACATTCCCACTGAGTGGCTATGCCGTAGAGTTGTTTGCACAAATCCTTGTCACTGAGTATCTTCAAAATATAGTCGTAGCGGTTGGTGTTGAAGGTTCCGAGCCAGAGTTTAACCTCGGGATGAGATTTTCTGAGAGTCGGGCCCAGATAGTCGCGGTTGAATATGATTGTGCCTTCCGCTGTCCAGGCGCATCCGGGATACGGAGTGTAGGAATACGCCTCGTTCTGATAGCAGACAGTTGTAATGTTGATGCCTTGCTCCTTGTACAAGTCGATGAACTTGACGAACATATCAGCATAACATTGAAGGTATTGCTCATTCATAATAAAATAGTTCTGCTTGGTGAGACGCTTGGGATATACGCCGTCGCGGTCGCCGAGAAGTTTCACCTCGTCCTCGTCCACGGGATCGCCATCGTGAAGCAGATAGTCCTTGCGAGGATCCTGATTATTGTACTTACTGCTTACTACGCAATAATCCTGATTGATCTTCATCCACGAGGGCGGACTCCAAGGCGACATAAAGAAAGTCATATTATTGTTGTACGCCTGCGCGGCCTTGATGAGAGGGATTATATTGCGCTTGTCGTGCTCTATGTTGAAGTATTTGAGGGCGAAGTCACCGCTAACCTCCGAGCAGGAATACCATTCGCGGGCATAGTCGTTGGCGTTCATCGATAGACGGCCCTTGGAGAAATGCAAATCGCCGTCAGGAGCAAAAAGATTCCTCATAATCTCGTCCTGAGACTTGCGGTCCAGAAGGTTGAACGCGTCCCAATCCAACTCGTTGAAACAGGTTCCCCAAGCCACGAAGGGTTTGCCCCTGCCGTCGGAGTCCACTGATGCCACCGTTTCTCCCACGGGCTTGCCGGAGAGCGAGGTTTTCCCGACGGCCCACTCATTGCCCTCGGTACTTGTATAGGAGACAACGCTCTGCCCCGACGCCACCGAAGCCGACATCAGCGCAAAAGCCAAAAGATAATTTTTCATAAGATTATAGTTTTAAGTTTGTCAGTAATTCAACATTTAAGTTTTGGAAGTTTTTAAACAAGAAAACGCGCTTTATTAACCTCTCATCTGATTTGAAGCGCAGAAAACCGGTTATTAACATAACCATAAAACGCTTAACGCAGAAAAACAAAACATAGAAAACCGATGGAACGGTGTTTTCTTCCGTTTTGTTTTCTCGCGTTAGGCGTTTTTTATCCAAAACTTGTTTTGGTAGTTTTCCAAGCACTTCAAGTAGTAGAAAGGTGATAAAGTGCTTGTTTTCTTGTTCAACAAAAAAATTTCAGTTTTACAAGAACGCATATTTCAGCACAAACAGCACCGCAAGCACCACCATTCCCACGTTAAGTTCCTTGAATTTTCCGCAGATGGCGTGGAGGAGCACCCAGGTGATAAGGCCGAGGAGGATGCCGTCGGAGATTGAATATGTGAGAGGCATCAGGGCCATACATACAAAACAAGGTATGGCGGTGATGAAGTCGCTGAACGGAACCTTGGCAACATCAGCCATCATCATAACGCCCACGAGAACCAAGGCAGGCGCTGTGGCCTGGGCGGGAACTGCGAGGAAGAATGGAGCGAGGAACAATGCCAACGCAAAGCAAACCGCTGTCGAGAAGGCTGTAAGACCGCTACGTCCGCCCTCGTTTACTCCTGATGCGCTCTCCACGTAGGTGGTAACGGTGCTTGTACCGAGCACGGCGCCCACGGCTGTACCTATGGAATCAGCCATAAAAGCCTGTTTCAGACGTGGGATATTGCCCTTGCTGTCGGCCATTCCGGCGCGTGTGCTTACTCCGATGAGTGTTCCGATGGTATCAAACATATCGATGAAGAGGAATGTGAGCACGCAGACCAGCATATCGATGGTGAAGATATTCTCGAACTCAAACTTGCAGAACACAGGCGAGAGGCTTGGCGGAAGGTCGAAGACGGTAGTGAAATTGGTGATTCCCAACGGAATACCTATCAAAGTGGTGGCCACGATTCCGATGAGCAACGCGCCCGTAACCTTGCGGACAAGCAAAACCGCTGTAAGCAGGATTCCGAAACAAGCCAGCAGAACGGCGGGCTCGTGAAGGTTGCCGAGGGTCACAAAAGTGGAAGGACTGTCGGCCACAATGCCGGCATTCTTCAAACCTATAAAGGCGATGAAGAGACCAATGCCCGGTGCGATGGCACGACGCAGAGCCAACGGCATCCACTCAACAATTTTCTCACGCAAACCGGTAAGAGTCAGGAGGATAAATATAAAACCCTCAACCAATACTGCGGTAAGCGCAAACTGCCACGAATAGCCCATTGTCTGAACTATTGTGTAGGCGAAAAACGCGTTTAGGCCCATTCCCGGAGCCAGTGCGAAAGGCAGTTTGGCATAAAGCGCCATCACGAGAGTAGCCACAACGGCTGAAATCACGGTGGCGGTAAAAACTGCCCCCTGATCCATTCCCGCATCAGCCAATATTCCCGGATTCACGGCCAGGATATAGGCCATAGTCAGGAACGTTGTGATACCGCCCATCACCTCCTTCTTCACAGAATGATGATCGGCATCAAATCCAAAAAGTTTAAGTAATTTGTTCATTTTCCTTGTAATAAAACTCGCACAGATTACACAGAACACACAGATTTATCACTGATAAAAAAAATCTGTGTCATCTGTGTCATCTGTGCGAAAAGTTTTTTAAATATCCAGAGCGGCGTGGTAGCCCTCATATATTGCCTTTGTGATATTGGCCGGACGCACACAGTCGCCTACCTCACGGACAAACTTTGCGGAGCGTCTAAGAGCGTCGACATCAGCACGGTTGCTACGCTGACCTAACGCACAGATTACAGTCTTGCCGGGCA
>JAKSLV010000170.1 GCA_024401025.1 Bacteroidales bacterium | reverse complement strand
CAAGCAAGCAAGCAAGCAAGCAAGCAAGCAAGCAAGCAAGCAAGCAAGCAAGCTTAAATGCTATCCTTATGCACTGATAGTTTGTAATAAATTTTGTGAAGGCATAGAGCGCAAGGCTCAGTCTGTTGAGTAGTCAACGGGCTGGGCTTTGCGCTTTTTTTGTGTTTGTACTAATCCGCATCCTTGCGATGGCGTTTGCGGAAAACCGTAGCTTCCTCATGATTCTTTTTGAAGATGCACTCGGTGCGAATAGCGAATTAACTGGTTGTGATTCAGTAATCACAACGCCCCCCAGAGAGGAGAATATCCACGATGGACAGTCGGTGAGATATATCCGAAATTTCAACAAGATTCCATTCTGGTTTCCGATACGCGCCACGTTTTGCAGGGCGCAACAGATTTACGACCGCATCAGAACTCTCGATTTCGGCGGCAAGGTGTTTGAGCCTTATCTGCCACTCTTGAGAAAGATTGTATATTCCAACGACGATTTCAAGAACCCCACCGACGTGATTCACGACGAGCCCCTCGATATGGGTCTGCTCTTCTTGAGAACAGCCCGTGAGGATTTCCGCGAGGTTCTCAAGATGAAGATTCCCGGCCTTACACCTTATTATAACCGTCAGTCGACCAACGGATACGGCATCAATGATTACCTGACCGTTCCCGATAATCAGATGAAGAGTTTCCGCATCATAGTGGAATCAGGCAATGAGAATATCCTGATCGACCAGGCCAAGGCGCCAAGTTTCGTCCAGGGCGACGACGTGGTGGTGGTAGGCGGTCCATTTGCCGGAGTGGAGGGCAAGGTGATGAGGTTTCAGAGCCAGAAACGCGTTTTTGTGGATATTCCAGGTTTGGGCTGTTTCGGCACGGCGTATGTACCGGCGAAGTGGCTGAGGCGCATCGAATAGGGTAGGCGAGTCGCCGCAGGCGACAGGGGGGGGATCCGAAAATGGAAAGAAAGGGAAAGAATTAAAAGAAGGCTCTTACCTTGATATATATATACCGCAGGCGATGCCAGCGGTTACCAATGTATAGCCCTACGGTCTGGCTACATAGGAGAGGGCTTGGTGTGTTGGGGCCGCAGGCGATGCCAGCGGTTACCAAATGTGTAGCCCTACGGGCTCTCTACATAGGAGAGGCTCTTAATTCTTAATTATTAATTCTTAATTCTTAATTATCGTGTGGTACCTCGTTCGTTGCACTTTGAATAGGTTGATGCAGGTTCACGAGGCTGTGGGCAGGCTTGGGCTGGAGGCTTTTCTGCCGGTCTATGACAGCAGGCCGCTCTTTCCGGATTCGTTTCTGGTGAGGGCGTCGCGTCAGGATTTCGTGGATCTTCTCTCGCAGCGCATCACAGGTCTCGCACCTTATTATAAGGATGCCTCGCGTCAGGATTTCGTGGCTTTCGCCGATTCTCAGATTGCAATGCTCCGCACAATTGTGGATTCCCACAATCCAAATATTCTTGTTGATCAATCCCTGATGCCCCGTTACCTAGACGGCGATATGGTGGAGGTAATCGACAGCACTTTCAAGGGCGTGGTTGGCCGTTATCTTAAGTTCAAGGGTCAGAGACGTGTTTTTGTCGAGATCCCAGGATTGGGCTGTTTTGGAACCGCGTATGTGCCGAAGGATATGGTGAGGGCAGTGGCGTGAGGGGAGGGAGGCTGCGCCTCCTAAGTCCGCAGGCTCGCAAGCGTCGCCAGCGGTTATTCGTATGACGCCTCTCCGAGGCTGGGATGGAACACACGAATTACAGTGAATTAACACGAATTATCAGAAATTATTTTAGGTTTTTAATATATTTCCCAATGAGAGATTTCAAGGATATCAAGATAGCTGTGGCCGGTACTGGATATGTAGGCCTCAGCATTGCTACATTGTTGGCTCAGAAGCATCAGGTTACAGCAGTTGATGTGGTGGCTGAGAAAGTTGAAAAGCTCAACAACAAGATTTCGCCTATTCAGGACGATTATATTGAGAAGTATCTTGCCGAGAAGCCTTTGCAGCTGACTGCAACTCTTGACGGAGCATCAGCTTACAAGGATGCTGATTTCGTGGTTATCGCTGCGCCTACAAACTACGATCCTGTCAAGAATTATTTCGACACCACTCACGTTGAGGAGGTTATCGAATTGGTTCTGGAGGTGAATCCTGATGCTGTGATGGTGATAAAGTCAACCATCCCTGTAGGCTACACAAGAAATCTCTATGTGAAATATGCTCAGAAGGGCGTTAATAAATTCAATCTTCTTTTCTCGCCTGAGTTCTTGAGAGAGAGCAAGGCATTGTACGACAATCTCTATCCATCACGCATCATCGTCGGATTCCCAAAGATGATTGACAATTCCGAGTTTGCCGAGGAGAATGATGCAATCAAGAAAATTGCCGATGTAAGTTTCTTGGAATCAGCTGCAAAAACCTTCGCTGCACTTCTTCAGGAGGGAGCCATCAAGGAGGATATCGACACTCTCTTTATGGGAATGAAGGAGGCTGAGGCCGTAAAGCTTTTCGCAAACACTTATCTTGCGTTGCGCGTAAGCTATTTCAACGAGCTTGATACATACGCCGAGGTTAAGGGTCTTGACTCTCAGGCGATTATTCAGGGCGTTGGCCTCGATCCGAGAATCGGAACCCACTACAATAATCCATCGTTCGGCTACGGCGGTTACTGTCTGCCAAAGGACACAAAGCAGCTTCTCGCTAACTACGCCGACGTTCCTCAAAACATGATGACCGCCATAGTGGAGAGCAACCGCACAAGAAAGGACTACATTGCCGATGCAGTTCTCCGCAAAGCCGGCTGGTACGATTATTTTTCGAATAATCAGTTCTCGGGTAGCAAGTCTCCCGTAACTATTGGAGTTTACCGTCTTACAATGAAATCGAACTCCGACAATTTCCGCCAGTCCGCTATCCAAGGCATTATGAAACGCATCAAGGCCAAAGGCGCAAATGTGATTATCTACGAGCCTACTTTGGAGAATGGTAGTTCGTTCTTCGGAAGTTTGGTGGTGAATGATTTGGAGGAGTTTAAGAGATTATCACAAGCTATTATCGCCAATAGGTATGATGAGTGTCTGGAGGATGTGAAGGAGAAGGTTTATACGAGGGATATATTTGGAAGGGATTAGGGAGGATGCTCCTTGGAGCATTACCTTGAGTAGCCCATGGCAATACCATGTAGATGGAATGGAAATGCCATGGGGATTATAGAAGAAAAAAAATTATTTTGCTATATCGGTAATTGTTTATATTTTTGCTGTGAACAAATAAATACGTATTTATTATGGCATATAATGTTGAGGATATAGCAGAAAGACTGCTTAAGTGGGCTGATTTTG
>JAKSLV010000017.1 GCA_024401025.1 Bacteroidales bacterium | reverse complement strand
CTGCGATACAATGTGGGAGAGTAGGTAATCGCCTCTTTTTAAAATCAAAAGCCTTCTGAAGGAAACTTCGGAAGGCTTTTTTTGTTTTAATCCCCATACATCCTCCCTTTACCACCCATAATCCTCTACCTATAATCCTACTATAATTTATTCCACTCAATATTTTCCATCTTTCTCTTTTTCATTTTAATAATTTTTATCTTATTTTTGCACAAATATCTAATAACAAAACATTAAACAATGAGAAAATTTATTAATATCTTTAGCTTATCCTCAGCTCTCCTGCTGATGGCTTGTGGCGGTTCAGGTAATGGTAATGCAACATCTGAATCCGGCAATTTATCCAATTATCCATCTCCCGATTACATTGCCAGTATTGATAAGTGTTGGTATGATGGATCCAATATAATGGTTATCAACTTTCATAACGATACCTTGTCTATAACTACAGGTTCTTTCCACGATGCTGGTCCTACTACTGGCTATGTTCATGTTCGTGACAACAAGTTTTGTTTTATGGGCATGGGAGGAAGCTTTTTTGATGGTTATCAAGTTGATGGTGAGTGGGAGCCAGGTCAAGAATTTAAAACTCCTGACAGCGACTTGACTACTTTTGATGTTGTTAAGCATGACGGCTATTCCGAGTTGTTTATCAATGGCGAGTCGTCTGGTAAAGATTCTCTCATGGTGGACCACTATTATTTTTCGGGATATTACCGTGGCAAGCGTACTCACAAGACTTATTGTATCGATTTCGAAAACAGGAATTGTCAAGGTTTCGACAAGCCTTCGTTCCACGTATATTTCTCCGATGATTGGGGCGAGGATAATTATGAAGATCAGTTTGGCGATCTTATAGTTGCTTTCGGCAATATATCTTTCAATCCTAGAAGTTTGGCTGTTCATAATGGAACTGATCTTGTGGATGTTTTGGAACGCATCTATCCCAGTGACAAAGAGTTGTATCCTTTTACCGCTTCTGTGGTTCTTACGCCAGAAGCTCTTGAGAATTTCAGCTCTGATGATCTCTTGATTATGCGAAACGAGATTTTTGCACGTCATGGATATATTTTCTCCAATGAGTCTCTCAAGAGTTTTTTCTCTGATATGGCGTGGTATCAGCCCACACTTACAGACGTAAGCAACCTCCTCACCGATATCGAGAAAAAGAACATCGTAACTATCAAGAAGGCTGAGGCTAACGCTAATAAGTAATATTTACCCATTCATTTTCTTGTTCATAGAAATTGAATGGGTTTTTATATGCAAAAATATTTTTGTTTTCTATTGGAAATTTACTATCTTTACCGCTGATTATTATCAATACGAAACGTATAAAATATTTCAAAATAATGTACAGATCACATAGTTGTGGCGAGCTGCGCTTGGCAGACGTCAACAAGGAAGTTACACTCTCTGGATGGGTGCAGCGTGTTAGAAATCTCGGTGGTATGACATTCGTTGACCTCCGTGACCGTTATGGTATTACTCAGTTGGCTTTCAATATGGAGACCAACGCCGAGCTTTGCGAGGCTGCCCGAAAGCTTGGCCGCGAGTTCGTTATCCAGGTTGTTGGTAATGTTATCGAGCGTTCCAGCAAGAATAAGGATCTCCCTACCGGCGAGATAGAGATTATTGTTACCAAACTCAATATCCTCAATAAGTCAGAGGTTCCTCCTTTCACTATCGAGGACAATACTGATGGTGGCGACGAGCTCCGTATGAAGTACCGCTACCTCGACCTCCGTCGTTCTGCTGTACGCAAGAATCTTGAGCTCCGTCACAAGATGGCTTTCGAGGTGCGCAGCTATCTCGATAAGCAGGGATTCCTCGAGGTTGAGACTCCTGTCCTCATCGGTTCTACTCCCGAGGGTGCGCGCGATTTCGTGGTTCCTTCACGTATGAATCCGGGCCAGTTCTACGCTCTTCCTCAGTCTCCTCAGACCCTGAAGCAGCTCCTTATGGTGGCTGGCTTCGACCGCTACTTCCAGATCGTTAAGTGTTTCCGCGACGAGGACCTCCGTGCCGACCGTCAGCCCGAGTTCACTCAGATCGACTGCGAGATGTCGTTTGTGGAGCAGGAGGATATCATCCAGCTCTTCGAGGGCATGGCAAAGCACCTTTTCAAGACTATCAGAAACATAGATATTCCTGAGGCTTTCCCACGTATGACATGGCACGATGCTATGAAGTACTACGGTTCCGATAAGCCAGACCTCCGCTTCGATATGAAGTTCGTGGAGCTTATGGATATCATGAAGGGCTCAGGCTTCAGCGTTTTCGATAATGCTGCCTATATCGGCGGTATCTGTGCCAAGGGCGCCGCTACTTACACACGTAAGCAGCTCGACCAGCTCACAGATTTCGTAAAGCGTCCTCAGATTGGCGCCAAGGGTATGGTGTATGCCCGCATCGAGGCCGATGGCAACGTTAAGTCTAGCGTTGATAAGTTCTACCAGCAGGATACTCTCCAGAAAATGAAGGCAGCTTTCAACGCCGAGCCTGGTGACCTTATCCTCATCCTAAGCGGCGATGATGCCATGAAGACACGCAAGCAGCTTTGCGAGCTCCGTCTCGAGGTTGCCTCTCAGCTTGGCCTCCGCGACAAGGACAAGTTCGCTTGCCTCTGGGTTATCGACTTCCCAATGTACGAGTGGAGCGAGGAGGAGGGACGCTTGATGGCTATGCACCACCCATTCACCTCGCCCAAGCCAGAGGATGTGCCTCTCTTGGATACCGACCCGGCATCAGTTCGCGCCAATGCCTACGATATGGTTATCAACGGTGTTGAGGTTGGAGGCGGAAGCATCCGTATACACGATGCCGAGACTCAGGCCAAGATCTTCAAGATCCTCGGTTTCACCCCTGAGAAGGCTCAGGAGCAGTTCGGCTTCCTGATGAACGCTTTCAAGTATGGTGCGCCTCCTCACGGTGGCCTTGCCTACGGTCTCGACCGCTGGGTAAGCCTATTTGCTGGACTCGACAGCATCAGAGACTGTATAGCATTCCCTAAAAATAATTCCGGCCGCGATGTAATGCTCGACGCTCCTTCGTTCCTTGAGCAGAAGCAGCTCGACGAGCTTTATTTGGCCACTAAACCAGTAGAGAAATAATATGGACAGCAATGCCAAGATTTTGATGACCGAGATGTTGCAGGCCTGCCGTAATGTGGTGGCCGCAACAGCTGGCCGGTCTTTGCCCGAGGCTTTCGACAGCGACAAGTTCCTTCTTGAAAACATCTATATGAATCTGTACATCATTGTGGAGAACTCTATCTCCATGGGTGACAGCAAGAAGGATTTTCCACAGATTAGCTGGACCGAGATTGGAGCCTGCGCCGATGTGCTTTCGCAGAACGTGGAGCAGATGGATAGACGCGTTATCGTTAGTCTTATCCAGACCAAATTGTCGGTTCTTACCGCGAAACTCGAGAAAATTCTGGCTGCGGCTTAATAGTGTCTAATGTTTTAATACACAGAATCAATAATGAAAGTAGAGATTTTCAGATTCAACTTTTTCGAGGAAAACACCTATCTTATCTACGACGACACCAAGGAGTGCGTTATCGTGGATCCGGGCTGTTATTCCCAGCAGGAGCGCGATTTCCTTACCGGCACCATCGCAAAGCTTCAGCTGAAACCTGTGCTTATTGCAAACACTCATTGCCACAGCGATCATATTCTTGGTATCAGCTTCCTTAAGAGCTTCTATAATATTCCTTTTGCAGCCAATAGTGCTGATGCTTACCTCCTTGACAATGCCGCCAAATACGCGCAAGTGTTTGGCTGGCAGATCCAAAACGACATCTCTATCGATATCGAATGTAAGGACGGCACCGAGCTCAGGTTCGGCAATTCGGTTCTCAAGTGCGCCTCCACTCCGGGACACACTCCCGGCGGTCAGGTGATATATTCCGAGGCCGACAAGTTCATGATATCGGGCGACACCCTGTTTAAGGGCACCATAGGGCGCACCGACCTTGAGGGCGGCGATTACGACCAGCTCATGGCAAGCATCAGAAACGTGATTCTCAGGTTCGACAGCTTGTACACTGTTTTCCCCGGCCACGGCGACAAGACCTCGGTAGGCGAGGAGGCAGGCAAGAATCCATTCCTTGGATTCGAGGAAGATTTCTAAAAAAAACAAAAACCAGAAACTTGAATCCCAAGTTTCTGGTTTTTGTTTTTATATCCTATCTTCCGAAGAATCTGTCGAAGAAAGATTTCTGACCGGAGTTGCTGCTGTCGCTTTCCGAGTTGCCGAAGTTCTTGGATTTTCTGAGCTCCTCGATTGTTTTCTGCTCGGAGCTTGTAAGGTCCTTAGAGCTTGGGATTGTTACATTTACGAATATCAGAAGGTCGCCCTTGCCGTATTCGCCGTATGTTGGCAGTCCCTTGCCCTTGAGCCTGAATACGCTTCCCGGCTGTGTGCCAGGCTCTATCTTGAACTTCACCTTGGTGCCGCTTATGGTAGGTATCTCGGCTGTGGTGCCCATTATGGCGTCGGGAATGCTGATGTTTAGCCTGTATACCAGGTTGTTGTCCTCGCGTACAAACTGTGTGTCCTGCTCCTCCTCAAATACAACGTAGAGGTCGCCGTTGATGCCGCCGTTGGGTGCCGCGTTGCCCTTGCCCTGCACTGTCATGGTCATGCCGTCTGATACTCCGGCCGGAATGTTGATGCTTACAACCTCCTCGCCTGATACCACGCCCTGGCCGCCGCACGATGTGCACTTGTTCTTGATTATCTTGCCCGATCCGCCGCAGTTTGGACACGCGCTCTGTGTGCGCATCTGTCCCAGGATGGTGTTCTTTACGCTTGTTACCACTCCGGCTCCCTTGCAGGTTGGACATGTCTCTGTGCCTGACGATCCGCCCTCGGCTCCTGTGCCGTTGCAGTGCTGGCAGGCGCAGTATTTCTTCACCTTTATCTTTTTCTCGGTGCCCTCGGCAATCTCCTTTAGTGTTAGTTTCACCTTCACCCTCAGGTTGCTGCCCTTGCTTACGCGCTGTCCGCCACGGCCTCCGCGGCTGCCTCCGCCAAATCCGCTGAAGCCTCCGAATCCGCCGAATATGTCGCCAAAGTTAGAGAATATGTCCTCTATGTCCATATTGAATCCGCCGCCGCCGCCAGCTCCCGACATGCCTGCATGTCCAAACTGGTCGTAGCGCTGACGCTTCTGGTCGTCGCTGAGCACCTCGTATGCCTCGGCTGCCTCCTTGAATTTCTCTTCGGCTGCCTTGTCGCCTGGGTTGCGGTCGGGGTGGTACTGCATGGCCAGCTTGCGGTAGGCCTTCTTTATCTCGTCCTTCGATGCCGACTTTCCCACGCCGAGCACCTCGTAGTAATCTCTTTTCTCTGCCATTTTTTTATTCTCCTATCACTACCTTTGCGTAGCGTATTACTTTGTCGTGAAGGTAGTAGCCCTTCTCGATTACGTCCATGATCTTGCCCTTGAGCTCCTCGCTTGGGGCTGCAAACTTGGTTACTGCCTCGTGGAGGTCGGTGTTCAGCTCCTGGCCCATGGCCTCTACCTCCTTAAGTCCGCGGCTCTCCAGGAAGCTCTGGAATTTCTTGTATATCAAGCTGATGCCTTCTTTTACCGCGTCCATGTCGCTTGCCGATTCCATCGACTTTATGGCTCTTTCCATATTGTCCACTACCTGCAGGATACCCTTGAGAACGTCCTCTTCGGCGTATTTGGTAAGGTCCATCTTCTCCTTCAGTGTACGCTTGCGGTAGTTGTCGAACTCTGCCATCAGACGAAGGTAGCGGTCGTTGAGTTCGTTGTATTTGGTCTCGAAATCTTCCTGAGCAGAATTCTCTGCCACATTTTCAGTTTCGGCCTCTGCCTTGTTGTCAGTTGCCTCGGTATTTGTGTCAGCAGTCTGAGTGTTTTCGGCATTCTGCTCGATGTTCTCGTCGTGCATTTCTGTCTCCTGATTTTCTTTGTTCTGTTCCATTTTCGTATTTTGTGTGTTAAAGTTCTTATTTTTAGGACGATGGTGTCCGCCTCTTCTTGCCATGTTGTGATTTTTTTGTTTGTTTCGTATATATAGAAATCAAATATGTTGCCAATGTAATTTTTATGTCAAATTGTCAGTGCTGTTTTTCGGAAATTATTTTTATATTTGCATTGTTCTAACATAAAAAACTACTATTCTATGAAAAAAACTTTGTTTGCTTGGGCCTTGGCTTCGGTTGCATATACCGCCAGTGCCCAGTTTCAGTTTACTGACGATATCAGGCTGGCCTGTCCTAAGGTTTCCGACCAGCAGTATTCAGGCACTTGCTGGTGCTTCTCCTCAATGTCGTTCCTGGAGAGCGAGATGATGTTTTTCGGAAACCCAAATCCCCCAAACCTTTCCGAGATGTTTGTGGTGCGTCAGAACTATATCGACCGCACACAGAAATATGTGATGCTCCATGGAAAGATGAATTATGGACAGGGCAGCTACTTCCTCGACAATTTCGTTATTGCCAGGGAGCACGGTCTTGTACCTGAATCAGCGATGCCAAACACGAGGACAAGCGATTTCAGGATCGACCATTCCAAGCTCGAGAAGTGGGCGACAGCTTTTGCCGATTCTGTGGCCGACGATTCCAAGAAGAAGATTAATCCTATATGGAGCAAGAATTTCGAGGAGAAGCTCGACCGCTACTTTGCGCCCGTGCCTCAGGAGTTTGAGTATCAGGGCCGCAAATACACTCCGCGCACTTTTGCCGACGAGGTGGTAAAACTGCCTTTTGATGATTACGTGCAGGTAACATCTTTCAGCCATCATCCTTATTATCAGAACTTTGTTCTCGAGATTCCTGACAACTGGAGATGGGAGAATTTCTATAATGTAAAGATCGACGAGCTTACAGCCGTTATCGATACCGCATTGGCCCATGGACACACTGTATTGTGGGCATCAGACGTATCAGAAAACGGATTCGATACCAGATCGGGCTACGCCGTATTGCCCGGCATGCCTTATCCCGAGGACCCTCGCAAAAACCCAAACATCAAGAAGGGAGACCTCAAGGCCGCCATTGCCACTTACAACAAGCGCCTGGCCAACCTCGAGGAGTTCAAGAAGATGGATCTGGAATCGCAGCTCAAGCAGGCCAGAGACCTCGACTCGCCCGGTGTGGAGATTGCCATCAACCAGGAGCTCCGTCAGCTCGACTTCCTCAACCGCAACACCACCGACGACCACGGCATGCATCTTATCGGCAGCGCCCACGACCAGTACGGCAACAAGTTCTACATCGTGAAAAACTCATGGGGAACTGTGGGACCATACAAGGGCTATCTGTATGCCTCTGAGGCTTTCGTCAAGGCCAAGACCACCGGCATACTGGTTCATAAGAGCGCGGTGGAGTTTTTGATGAAAGCATCAGAAAAATAAGTGTATTTTCTAATATCAACAAATCTTATTTCAATATGAAGTTTATGAAGTTTTTGGCGTTGGCCGCCTTGGTGTCGGCTTTCGCAAGTTGCGATAAATCCAACGTTGCCCGAAACCCCTACACTTCCATCTACGAGAAGATGGGCACACAGGAGGTGGCCGAGTTTGGCACTGTGCAGTACACCGTGGGCAAGGTGGTGAGAACATCAGACCTTCCTCAGAGTTTTCTCGACAATTTCAAGATAGGCGACCGCAAGGCCCTGATACGCTGCTCCGCCACTCTTAAGGCCGGCGTGGACCTTAGCTCGGGAAACTACAAGGTGGTGGTCAACGGCAGTCAGGTGATACTTCAGCTGCCCCATGCCAAGATTTTCGAGCCCATCAACATGGACCTCGACAAGGTTTACCTCGATTACGTGAAGGTTGGCATGCTGAGGAGCAACATCTCCAACAAGGAGTATCTGGAATATCTCCAGGAGGGCGAGCGTCAGATCCTTGCCGACGAGAACCTTAAGGCCCAGATAGTAAAGCAGGCCGAGGCCAATGCCGAGCCTATGTTTCATTCAATGCTGAAAAACCTTGGTTTCGAGGCTGTTAAAATCGAATTTACACTTTAGTATCATGAGAAATTGGAAAATCAAGCTTTCTATATTGCTGATAGTGATAGCAATTTTGGCAGTGCTGTATATGCTCTGGAAGGCCGGCCTGCTTAAGTCATACGAGCGCGTGTCGGTGGTTCAGGAAACTCCCAACATCGTGGAGGCCGTGGAGCAGATTCAGGAGCTCTGCACCGAGTATTATTACGACGAGGTTATGGTGAAGGATTCCGTGGTTAAGACCGGCGTAAAGGCCGCTGTGGCCTCCACAGTAAACACCGTGGTGGAGAGCACCGGCAACTTCTTCTCCAACATCTTCGGCGGCAAGAAGGAGGAAAATGCCTCAGCATCAGCCGACAACAGCAAGAAAACCGTAAGCAACCTGGAGAAGGAGCTTGTGGTGATTGTAAAGGTGACATGCCGAGTGGGCTGGGACCTCAAGGAGATTGTCGACAACAACGGAATGCAGGTGTGCGGCGATACCCTGTTCATCAACCTGCCAAAGGCCAAGTTCCTGGAAACCATAGCAAATCCCACAGATGTAAATATTTTTGTGGAGGACGGCGAGTGGCCTTTCCCTACCGAGCTTCAGAACATGATCCGCCATGCCAAGAATGTGGTGGAGCAGCGCGCCATCAACGATTCCATCTTTGCCAAGGCCGACGCATCAGGCCGCAAGATTCTCGGCAACCTATTCTCAACAATGGGTTTCAAGGTGTTTTTTGCCGACGAGATTCCCGGCGGAATTCCACTCAGCCAGCCTTCCGAGGCCCTGAAACCTGCCTCTGATGCCGACTCATCAGAAGTGGAACCCGCAGCGTAATGTCAATAGCCATTGCGGACTACCGTTCCCCGGATAAAACAAAAGCGCCGGTTCAGAAGATTTTCACTCCTGAACCGGCGCTGTTTTTATTGTTTGTTTAGTACTGATGCCGCTGTTTACTGGTTAACAACCTTCGATACAAGCTTGGCAGCCTCCTCGAAAGTGATAGCAGACATTACATTAAGACCGCTCTCATCGATAATCTTCTTGGCCTCCTCGGCGTTGGTACCCTGCAGGCGCACGATGATAGGAATATTGATGGTGCCGATCTTCTTGTAAGCTTCCACAACGCCGTTGGCAACACGGTCGCAGCGTACGATACCGCCGAAGATGTTCACGAGGATGGCCTTTACGTTAGGATCCTTCATGATGATCTTGAAAGCGGCCTCCACTGTCTCGGCAGATGCTGTACCTCCCACGTCGAGGAAGTTGGCAGGATCGCCGCCCGAAAGCTTGATGATATCCATTGTGGCCATGGCGAGACCGGCGCCGTTTACCATGCAGCCGATGTTGCCGTCCAGCTTTACGAGATTGAGACCGTACTGACCAGCCTCCACCTCAGCAGGAGCCTCCTCGGTGATGTCGCGCATGGCGGCAAACTCCTTCTGACGGAAGAGAGCGTTGTCGTCTAGCTTCACCTTGCAGTCGGCGGCCAGAATCTTGTTGTCGGAAGTCTTGAACACAGGGTTGATCTCCATCATAGAAGAGTCGCTCTTCAGGTAAGCGTTTACGAGGCCTGATACGAACTTCTTCATGTTCTTGGCTGCGTCGCCAGAAAGACCGAGATTCAAGGCTATTCTGTTGGCCTGGAAAGCCAGAAGGCCTGTGCCGGGATTGATCTCCTCCTTGTAGATGAGCTCTGGAGTCTCCTCGGCAACCTCCTCGATATTCATACCGCCCTTTGGCGAGTACATAACGATGTTGCGGCCAGTAGCTCTGTTCAGCAGGATGCTCATATAGTACTCGGCTACATCGATCTTGCCCTCGGCGTTTGGATAGTAGATGCTCTCCTCTACAAGCACCTTGCGCACGAGCTTGCCGGCTGCGCCAGTCTGCTTGGTTACAAGAGTCATGCCGATAATCTGGCCTGCGAATGTCTTAACTTCTTCGATAGTCTTGGCGATTTTTACACCGCCTGCCTTGCCGCGGCCGCCAGCGTGAACCTGAGCCTTGATAGCCCAGCAGTTGGTGCCTGTCTCCTCCTGGAGTTTCTTGGCTGCCTCTACTGCCTCGTCAGCTGTCTCTGCCACAATTCCCTTGGGTACGGGAACGCCGTATTTGGCAAGTATCACTTTGCCCTGAAATTCGTGTAAATCCATTTTATACAGATATTTATGTTTTTGCTTTTCTAGATATTATCCGACAGCGAAATTACACATTTTTATTGAAGTATCAATATATTTTTGCACAAAAAGTTGTTTTTGTGCATTATTTTGTTGCTTTTAAGGATTTTACTTAGTTTTTCCCGGTCTGATGCTGCTTTTTCCGCTGCCTGCCCCTCCGCCGCCATGCTCCGCGTATATATAATATAAGGTGTGGCATCAGGCAAATACCACAAAAGCGAAAAAAAAATTAAATTTAGGTTAAAGAACACAATAATTTGTATTATATTTGCACTCTGAAATTTCAAAAATATACATAAATAATATAGTATGACAGCATACATGTTTCCAGGACAGGGCTCACAGTTCCCTGGAATGGGTAAAGACTTATACGAGAGCTCTCCGATAGCCAAGCAGCTTTTCGACAAGGCTGACGAGATTCTCGGTTTCGGCATTACCAAGCTTATGTTCGAGGGTACTGCCGAGGATCTGATGCAGACCAAGGTTACACAGCCTTGCGTTTTCCTCCATTCAGTAATATCAGTGCTCGCGTTGGGCGACAGCTTTGTGCCAGGCGTAACAGCCGGACACTCTCTCGGCGAGTTCTCTGCCCTTACAGCAGCAGGCGCCCTCACATTCGAGGACGGTCTCACACTAGTAGCAAAGCGTGCGGCAGCCATGCAGAAGGCCTGCGAGATGCAGAAAGGCACAATGGCAGCCGTTTTGGGACTCGACGACGTTATCATCGAGGATGTCTGCGCCAAGGTTTCGGCAGAAGGCAAGCCCGTTGTGGCCGCCAACTTCAATTGTCCCGGCCAGGTGGTGATATCAGGCACAGAGGAAGGTGTTGACGCGGCATCGGCACAGCTGGAGGCAGCCGGCGCCAAGCGTGTGGTAAAGCTGGCAGTTAGCGGTGCTTTCCACTCTCCACTCATGGATCCTGCCAAGGTAGAGCTGGAGGCAGCCATCGCAGCCACCAATTTCGCCACACCAAAGTGTCCCGTATATCAGAACGTTGACGCCATGGCCCACACCAACCCCGAGGAGATAAAGGCTAACCTCATCGCCCAGCTTACATCACCCGTAAGATGGACCAAGAGCGTCCAGAACATGATAGCATCCGGCGTTGCCGAGTTTGTAGAATGTGGTCCTGGCAGCGTTCTCCAGGGTCTCATGCGCAAGATCGACAGAGGTGTAAAATCAAGTCACTTAGCCTAATAATAAGTTTATGTAAAAAAATTGTTTATTTTTTGCACGAAAAATTTTTTAGGTTCAGAAATTATTTGTAATTTCACAGCGGATTTAGTGAGATAGAATAGGAGAGGTGTCCGAGTGGTCGAAGGAGCACGCCTGGAAAGTGTGTGTACCTCAAAAGGGTACCAAGGGTTCGAATCCCTTTCTCTCCGCATCAATCTTGCTATCAGCCGTTTAGTTACAACAAACATAGCATATAAACATCAATTATCGTATAATTTAAAAACTAAAAACACAACATGAAAAAGCTATTTTCATTATTGGCAATAACTGGAATGTTAGTATTCGGCAGTGCAAATGTATTTGCACAGGACGACAACAGCGCTTCAGAGTCAGCAACCGAGCAGGTTGCAACCCCAGCTGCAGATCAGGTTTCTGCTGCTGTATCAGGTGACGCTCCAGAGGAGGTTCCTGTTCACAAGGCTATCAAGACTAAGTTCATCGAGGGTGGTGCAGGCTTCATGGCTTCCGTACTTATCGCTTTGATCCTCGGTCTTGCTATCTCAATCGAGAGAATCATCTACTTAGGTATGTCTTCTACCAACACAGAGAAACTTCTTGACAAAATTCAGGATGCCCTCAACCAGGGTGGTGTAGAGGCTGCCAAGGCAGTTTGCAAGGATACAAAGGGACCTGTTGCCGGTATCTTCTACCAGGGCCTCGAGCGTTACGACCAGGGCCTCGACGTTGTTGAGAAGTCTATCGTTTCTTACGGTGGCGTAGAGATGGGCCGCATGGAGAAGGGTGTTACCTGGATCAACCTCTTCATCTCGCTTTCTCCAATGCTCGGATTTATGGGTACTGTAATCGGTATGATCCAGGCCTTCGACTCTATCGAGCAGGCTGGTGACGTTTCCGCTTCTTTGGTTGCTGCTGGTATCAAGGTGGCTTTGATCACAACCGTTACCGGTTTGATCGCTGCTATGATCCTTCAGGTATTCCTCAACTACATCCTCTCTAAGATCGAGTCTCTCACATCTGAGATGGAGGATGCTTCTATCTCTTTCGTTGACATCCTTATCAGATACAGCGAGTCTCACAAGTAAGAGTTTTTAACCACAAATAAATTTGACCCAATATGTTACAGAAAATATTAAAGATAAGTCTCTGGGTTTTGTTTGCGGTAACTGCTGTTTTGGTAATTATGTTCTACTGGAAGGTAGTTCCATTATCAGACGAGTTGGCGCAGATGGAGCATGGTGTCACAAATACAATCCTTGGATGGGCGTTTGCTCTGTTCCTTATCTGTGCTGTCGCTGCCGTGGTTTTCCCTGTAGTGGAGTTTATTAAGCAGCTCAAAGACAATCCTAAGTCTGCACTCAAGACAATCATTATGATTGCCGCCATTGCTATAGTAATCGTTATTGCCTATGCTTTTGCACGCGGCGATATGGATTCTATCTGCGAGACTCTTGTTAAGACAAACGAGTCGGAGCTAAAGTGGTCAGACTGCGGTCTTATTACCCTTTACATCTCTCTTGCAATTTCAGTTTTGGCTGTTATCTACGCCGAGGCTGCCAAGAAAATTAACTAGTTTATAATTGACCATGGGATGTTCTGTTGTTCGGAATTTTCCAGTACATCCCTTGGTTTATAATCAATCCAAAGAATAAGATGGCAAGACAAGTAGGTGAAATTAATGCTAGTTCACAGGCTGACATCGCGTTCCTCTTGTTGATTTTCTTCCTTGTTACTACTTCCATGAATGTGGATCAGGGTCTGTACAGACAGCTCCCTCCTATCAACAACGAGGAAAATCAGAAGGCTGATAAGGTTAATGAGAGAAACATTCTCATTGTCCTCATCAATAAGGACAACCAGTTGGCTGTTGAATCAGAACTTGCAGATATAAACGATCTTACCGAAACAACTATCGAATTCCTCACAAATCCTCGCAACAGAGAGGACCTCGCCGAGAAGGTGAAGGCTTCTGTTAGACTTGAGGAGGCCATCGCCAAGGGTAACACCGAGGAGGCGGCAGCCCTCAAGAAGGTTGTAGAATTGTGTGGCGACCCAGAAATCACCAAGGGTATTGTTTCGCTCCAGAACGACCGTGGAACTAACTACGAAACTTATATAGCCGTTCAGAACAACATCGTTCAGGCTTATAACATCATTCGTGACAAGTTCTCTATGGAGAATTTCGGTAAGGTTTATGACGAGCTTTCTAACGATGAGCAGAAACTCGTTAGGCTTGTGATTCCTTTGAATATCTCGGAGGCTGAGCCTAGAAGTGTTAAATAATTAAACAAGCATTTAGAATTATGGCAAAATTCAGAAAAAATGGTAAAAGATCGGTTGCAGCGCTTTCTACTGCTTCCCTTCCTGATATCGTGTTCATGTTGCTTTTCTTCTTTATGTCTGTTACTTCTATGAAGGAGACTGACTACAAGGTCAAGATCAAACTCCCTGCAGCTACCGAAGTTAAGAAACTTGAAAAGAAATCACTCGTAAGTTACCTTTACATTGGCGCTCCTTTGTCTTCGTTCCAGGCTAAGTATGGTACTGAGCCTACTCTCCAGCTCAACGACAAGATCTCTTCGATCTACGATGTTGCTGAGTATGTAGATAGCGAGCGTCTCAAGCACGACGAGGCTGAGGTACCTTTGATGACTTACTCTCTCAAGGTAGACTCAGATGCCAAGATGGGTATCGTTACCGACATCAAGCAGGAGCTTAGAAAAGTTCAGGCTCTCAAGATTAACTATTCTACTCTCAAGGTTGAGCGTAAGGGTAACAACTAATCTTTGAGACAACTTTACGGTTCTAATAGATCCTGTCAACAAATAAGAAACTCCGCTTGCAAATTCAGTTTTGCAGGCGGAGTTTTTTTTGTAAGTGTTTGTTGATATTTTTGTCAGTGAATGTGAAGCTTTATGTAAGCGGATGCGGTGCTTTGGGTAAGTGTATGTTGAGTAGTTTTTTTGTCAGATTGCCATCAGCATATTCTTGAACAGCTTGTTCACCAGGTTCCGCAGTTTGCTTTCAGCCTCGGTCTCGGGCTTGTTTTCACGCTCGTTGGCTTGTCCCTGCTCGTATGTCATGGGTGGATTTCCGTTGTTGCGGTTGGTGAGGTATTCCTCCACGTTTTTGCGGATTATGTTGTATACCTCGTCGGTTATCCTTAGCTTGCCTGCTATGTATTTCATATAGATGGTCTCCGACTGCATGCATATCGTGTCGGCAAATGCTGTCAGAAACATGTCTACCATCAGGGCTATCTTCAGGGGCTCGCTGCTTAGGTCCTGAACCCATTTCTCGTATTGTGCCAGGTTGAATCTCCTGGTCTCGGATATAATAAGCTCTATCTGGCTCTCGATGTCGCTGCCGGCGGCCTTTGATATTGTGTTTATTATCTCGCGCTCGCGGTTGTCGATGCTGCCGTCGGCCCAGGCCAGTGATGTTATCATTGATACATAGGCTATGCGCTCGTCGTAGTTGCTGTCGCTAAGGCAGAATGTGCTGGCTCCTGTTTGGCTTAGGATAGTGTTTATAAGGTTTTCTTTATCCATTGTGCAATAATATTAGGTATTGTTTTCTGTGTTTTGCTTTGGCTAATTTATTAATTTATTCTGAATCTTTTGTAGCAGTTAAACTTTTTTAAGGTTAAAATTATTTTTTTTAACACTGCGACCTTGATTATAAAATAAATTTTGCTTTGTTTCCTTTTATTTGTATTTTTGAGCGTTATTTCAATTATTCTTCTATCATGAAACGTTTTTTTGCATTTGCATTCTCAAGCCTTGCTTTGCTTATGTCGGTATCTATGATGCAGTCATGCACCGATTCCGACGTGGATACTAATGTGATGTCGCAGAGCATCGATTATTCATGGCTTTATATACAGCCTTCCAGCTCCAATCTTCATGATGTGGAGTCTGCCTTGCTTGCCGGTGAGTCGGTGGCTGGCAGTCAGAGGGTTAATCTTCCTCATTGTGCGGTATCAGACACATCGGGATCTTCTTCCGGCAAGTCGTTCTATTACAGGAAGTTTTTCGTGCCAGCCGGTATGGAGGGCAAGCGCATCAGCCTCTATCTGGGCGGAGTATCAGAAAACGCCTCTATATGGATTAATGGTGATTCAGTAGGCTGCTCCACAGCCACTTACAGGCCTTTTATCTTGGATTTTGCGCCCAATGCGGGCGAGAACTCCGTTGTTGTGAGGCTCGATAATTGCGGAAGCCTCTATTCCAGCGCCTACATCTGCGGGCAGGATTCGCTGAGTTTTACCAATGAAGGTGAGAACCTAGATTTTGATGCCGGCATTTCTGTAAGCACTTTGGATATCAACCAAAATTCCGGCAAGATTGCCTTCTGCGCCAATATCCGCAATTCGTATCAGCAGGGCAAGAAGGTGCGCCTGGATTACCGTATTCTCGATCACAACCGTCGTGAGCTTGCCACTGGACATACACGCACCATGGCCGCTGCCGGCAGTTTTGTGGATATGGCTGATACTGTGCTGATTAATGACATCACTCTCTGGGACATCGACAATCCCTGGCTATACACCATCGAGTTTAAACTCTCCAGTGACGGCGCCATTGTTGATTTTCAGAAGGTTGATTTCGGATTCCGCACTTTCGAGGTTGTACCCGGCGGCATAGTTATCAACGGCCACAAGCGCTATCTTATGGGCGTTAATGTTAAGCATCAGTATCCGTATGTGGGTCCTGCAATATCGCCCGAGGCACATTGGAGGGATGCCTACAGGATAAAGCGCGGAGGCTTCGATTTTGTGAATGTGTCGTCGGTGGATCATCCTAATCAGTTTCTAAGCGCCTGCGACCGCTATGGCATCATAGTTTTGGATACTTGTGCTGATGCTCAGAGCCGCATCCGGCGCAATCATCCTTGCGTGCTGCATCTTCCTGACAGCAGGGGAGTCCGTATTTATGGCAAGTCTCCTGAGGCTGACCTTGATTCGCCCGAGCCCGTTTTGCTGGAGCAGACCAATGTTTTTGCCTCGTGCCACAACAACAATTGCAATGGAAAGACTTTTGCTGATGCTTTGCTCTCCGTCTTCGATTGCGGAGCCTCAGCCAATGGCGTCATGAGCCAGGAGCGACGACCCAAACTCTCGTACTTTTTCTTCCAGACTCAGCGCGATATTGATGAATCTGATCTACAGGCATTTGCCGAGCCTTTCTGCAATATTCTGTCAAGATGGATTCCCGGCGAGAGCAACGGCGTTCAGGTGGCCACTAATTGCAGTGCGGTAGAGCTTGTGGTGGATGGCGTGTCTTTGGGCAAGAAAACCGTTGACCGCAGCGGCTCTTTCCTCTCGCATCCTTCCGTATACTTTGATGCAAAGTGCATGAAGCCGGGGTCTATAAAGGCCATTGCCTATATTGGCGATATTCCCAAGGCCGAGAGCGTGGTTTCCACACCCGGAAACCCTGTAAGGATAAAGCTCATAATAGATGAGCGCGGCACCCTCATCAGCCACAACGATGTGGTTTTGGTGAATTGCTATATACTTGATAATGCTGGAAATCCGGTTGTGAATTGCAACGATGGTGTAGAATTTGCCGTTACAGGCACGGCGCAGCTTCTGTCGCCTGCCAAGGTGGACGCCAAGGCCGGAGTTGCCACATGTCTGATACGCACAGGCAAAAGTGCCAACGACTTTACAATCTCCGCCAAATGCGGTCAGATGTATACAGTGGCTGATAAGTAAAAATTTAATTCATTAAAGCACAATTAATTATGGACGAGAAGGAGACAGACGACGAGCGTTTCATGCGCGCGGCATTGGCCGAGGCCAGGCTGGCTTTCGATGACGACGAGATACCTGTTGGCGCCGTTGTGGTGGCCAATGGCCGTATTGTGGCACGTGCCCACAATCTTACTCAGCGACTCAACGACGTAACGGCACATGCCGAGATGCAGGCCATCACAATAGCAAGCTCCATGGGGGGCAAATATCTTCCTGATGCCACGCTTTATGTTACGTTGGAGCCCTGCGTGATGTGTGCCGGAGCTTTGGCTTGGTCGCAGATAGGGCGCATCGTGTATGGCGCGTCGGATTCAAAACGCGGCTACAAGCTTGTCGACAACTGCATCAGGGCCAATTCTATGACGCTTTTGCATCCCAAAACCAAGGTGGAGTCTGGTGTGCTGGAGAAGGAATGTAGCGACCTTCTCAAAGATTTCTTTGGCCGCAAGCGCTGATTCTTCCTTTGCTTTAGCAAAACAAAACAGGCTGCCAGAATTTTCCGGCAGCCTGTTTTGTTTTTATTCGTTGTTGATGGGGCAGATGGTTCTGTTACTCTGCCTTGTATTTCGCAATAAGTATCTTGAGCTCGTTGTGGGCCTTCTGGAACGACTCCAGAACCTCTGGAGCCAGATTCTTGTCGGCTGTAAGAATCTTCTCGGAGTTTTCCATCTCTGTGCACTGGCGCTCGAGGTTCCATACAAACTCGGCCATTATCTTTAGGCGGGTGCGCTCCATATTCTTGTCGGCGTTCTCGAGGGCCATGGTCTGAACCATTTCTTTTTCCTGAAGTGCCTTGTTCTGCTCCAGGATTTCCTCTTTCTGAAGCTCGAGTTCCTTATGAAGCTTGTTGAGCTCCTCCACCTTGTTTTTAAGCTCTTTTTCCTGATTCTGAGACTTCTCTATCTCCTGGGTGAGGTGCTCCTCGTTTTCCTTCAGCTTCTCATTCATCTCGTTCATCTCGGCCTGCTGAGTTGCCATGTTCTCCTGAGTGATCTGAAGCTCCTCAAGATTCTTGCGCATCTTCTCCTCCTGAACCGTCATCTTCTCGGTCTGCATCTGGAGCTCTATCTCCTGCTTCTTGGTGTTGGTGATGTCGGTGGCCATGTTGAGGATCTTGTATGGGAATCCGTCAGAATCCAAAATTGGGGTGAATACCTGCTGTAGCCAGTGCTCCTCGCCGGATACAAGGTACTTGTCGGTACGTTTTATTACCTCGCCCTCCTTTATGCGGCTCCAGAAGTCGCTGTCCTGCATTGAGTAGCTGTCGTTCTCGTCGCGGAACTCGTCCTGATTGCGGCCTATGGCCTGCTCGCGCTGGATGTTGAGTGTGCGGCAGAACGAATCGTTTACGCTTGTGATGTGGCCCAGAAGGTCGTATTCTATTACAAGTGACGAGCTGTGCACCGCATTCAGGATCGACTGCATCTCGGCCTCTTTTCTTGCCGATTCTTCCTGAGTGGCCTGAAGCTCCTCGAGATTCTGACGCATCTCCTCCTCCTGCGAGGCCATTTCCTCGGCCTGCTGCTGCGATTGTGCAAGAAGCTCGGCTGTTCTCTGGTTGATCTTGGCAATAGAGAGTGTGGAGGCGATTGATTCTGATACCTTCTCCACAAAGTCGATCTCGTGGCGCTCCATCTTCTTGAATGATGCAATCTCCAATACTCCGAATATCGTCTCCTCCACCTTTAGAGGCATGATGAGGAGGCTGCTTGGGTTGCTTCCGCCAAGTCCTGATGTTATGGTGAGGTAGTCGTTGGGCAGGTCGGTGAGGTATACGTAAGATTTCTCTATCGCACATGTTCCTATAAGGCCCTCGCCCAGATAGATTTTCTTTTTCTTCTTGCGTTCCTGGTTGTATGCGTATGAAGAAACCAGCTCCAGATGGATGTCCTCCTTGTCGGTATCGTTGTAGAGGAACAGACCTCCCTGATTAGCATCCAGGAAGTGGATGAGGTTCTTCAGAACGTTGTTGGCCAGGTCGTGGATGTTGCTTGTGCTCTGACGCAGGATTTCGGCAAACTGTGTGAGACCTTCGTTGGCCCACTTGCGGAGCGAATCCTCGTGCTGACGTTTCTCGTCCTCAAGCTGTGATTTGTAGAGGTTGCTGCGCATCTCCAGAAGCGAGTTTCCAAGGACGTCGCTGTCCGACAGAGGCTTGAATTCGGTATCGAGGTTGCCTCCACCGATGGCTGTCGCAAACTCTGTGGTCTGCTTGAGACCCTTGGAGAATGTGTTAAGGTTGTCGGCCATATCGGAGAGCTCGTCGTTGGTCTCGAACTTTATCTCAGCATCAGGGATAACACCCTTGCTGAGCTGCTGAAGGTAGCTGCTGATTCTGGTGATTCCGCTTGATATTGTCTTTGACAGACGTATGTGTGTGAATATCAGCACTATTATCATCAATACAATAACGGCGATGAAGAGGTTGCGCATTGCGCTGGCCGATGCGTTGTATTTCTCGTCGATGGTGCTGATTATGGAATCGATGTCGTTGAGCTTGGCCTTCTCGAGCTGGATTTCCGACAGGAGGCCTTCCTCACGGTTGAATCCAATCTCCTTGTCGATCTTTACCAGGGCGGTGAAGTATCTCTTGAAATCGTTTACCGACTTTATCTTGTCGGCGTTCTTTATTACCTTGGGGGCGGTTATCCTGGCCACTGTCTTTACGCTGTCGGCCATGGTGGTGTCCTGCTGGGTTCTGCTTAGGCTCTGGATGTCGATATCGTCCATCGATCCGGGCATGCTGCCAAGGCATTGGGTGTACAGCGATAGGAACTCGTTGTAGTACGATACATCCTTGCGGTTGAGGTACTGCACCTCCATCTCCTTCATAGAGGTAAGCACCTTGAGGGGCAGCGCGTTTTGCTGTACGGCGTTCTGATAGCAGAGCTCCAGCTCGCCGATGATGCCAGTCTGGAACGATCCGCGCTGGTATATCTTGGTGGCTGTAAGCTTAAGCTTGTCGCCATAGCTGGCCGCGTTTTCCTTAAGCATATAGATCTTGTCGCCGAGCTCCAGCTGAGTGGTGGCCGGCATGTTCATGATCTCGTCCAGCTCCCTGTTTAGGCTCTTGCCCTCCAGGTCGAAACGTCTGAGGAATTCGTTTTCCGTGGTCTTGAAGAAGACGTTGTCGGACGGGTAGTTTAGAAGAAACGAGTTCTCGTACTCCTTCAGGTGAAGGTACGACAACTTTACATCCACCACCTTCTGCTCATACTTCTCGTAGTCGCTGGTCTTGAACAGCAGGTAGCCGAATATGATTCCAACCACCACAAACGGTATCAGGGATGCAACCAGAATAAAATTCAGCTTGCTCTTTACGCTTAAATTTAGCTTTTTCATAAGCCTTTATGTCGTTTATTTATGTTCGGTTTATCGGTAATATTTCAATTTTGAAAATTACAAATAATTATTTTTCTGTGCAAATAAAAATAACATTTTTTGTAAATTTTATTTGTATTTATAATTATTTGTCTATCAGTTGTTTGAAAAAAAGTGAGCAACTTGGTTTTTGCTTCTACAAATATTATTTATATATTTGCACCGCAATTTCGGCCCGCTGATGTACGAAAATGCAAATTTGATACCGAAAGAAGTTTTTCCGGTATATTCAATAACATTTAATAGCAATTATGATTTCCAATAATCTATATCCGATAAAATTCGATCCCATCTACAAGACAAAGATGTGGGGTGGCAGCCGTATATCACAACTTCCAAACAGGAGTGGCGTGCCGCGCAGCTGTGGCGAGAGCTGGGACATATCGGGCGTGGAGGGATGCGAGTCGGTAATTGCCAACGGTTTTCTGGCGGGCAACTCGCTCTCCGAGGCCATCGAGGTATACATGGGCGATCTGGTGGGCGAATCGGTCTACGACAGGTTCGGCCTGGATTTTCCGTTGCTGGTAAAGATTATAGATGCGCAGGACAACCTTAGCGTGCAGGTGCATCCCGGCGACGACATGGCTTTAGAGAAGCATCAGTCATACGGAAAAACCGAGATGTGGTATGTGATTGACTGCGACCCCAACTCTATGATAGTGAATGGTTTTGGAAGGGATGTGGATCGTGGCGAATATCTCAGGGCCATAGAGGACGGATCCTTCATGGACATGCTGAACCGCGTATCGGTTTCACCCGGAGATGTGTTCTACATACCGGCCGGCACGGTGCACACCATTGGCAAGGGCTGCATGGTGGCCGAGATACAGCAGGCATCAGACATAACATACAGAATATACGACTACAACAGGGTGGACGCCCAGGGAAACATGAGGCAGCTGCATACCGAGATGGCCGCCGACGCACTCTGCTACGCCAAGGCCGCGCCGGCCATCAAGTGCCGACCCGATATCAACCAGAGCCAGAAGGCTGTGGACTGCAGCTATTTTACCGCCAATGTAATGCGCATCAGCCAGCCCACCGAGAAGGATTTTCCGGAGATAGACTCCTTTATAATATATATGTGTGTGCAGGGCGGATGCTCCATCGTGTGCGACGGCTGCGATCCCGTGCAGATCTTGCGCGGCGATACGGTTTTGATACCGGCCTGCATATCAGGCGCTTGCTTTATCACCGATACCGACACCACGCTGCTGGAGGTCTACATCAAGGGTGAATGATAAGGTTGGTGTTGTCTTCCCAGAGCAGGGTGATGCTGCCGCCTGATGTGTTGCGCTCGCCGTTGCTGAACTCGTAGCTGGCCTTGTAGACATACACGCCCTTGCTCAGGCGCTCGCCCTTGTAGAATCCGTTCCAGCCCTGCTGCGGGCTTGCGGTGCTGAACACCTCCTGTCCGTTGCGGCGGTATATCACCAGCCTGTAGCTTACAAGCTCGTCCACGTCGCCCTTGGGCACAAAAGGCGTGGCCGATAGCGATGCCACCTGGGCGTTGGGGAATGTTATCGAATACTGCGGCGCGGCTATCTGAACCTCTTTCTCTATGGTGTCGCAGATGTTGTCGGCCTTCGAGAAAGCCACCAGTCTCACCTTGTATACGCCCGGCTGCCTGTATTTGTGGGCGGCCCTTTGTCCCACGGCCGACTGTCCGTCGCCGAAATCCCACGCATACGAAAGTCTTGCATTGTTGCCTGATGCCTCCATTACGGCGCTCTGTCCCAGGGTCCTGATGTTGGCGTCGGCAGCGGCGTGCCTCTTCATGTCGGCATCAGGGGTGTGGCTCTCGGCCTTGTGGCTGATGCTTGCCGTCTGTGTCTCCATTACGCCTGAGGCCTTGGCCGCGGTGTCGGGAGTTTTGCCCGTGTGCTGATGCTGGGCCGCATATCCGGGCTCGGGGGGCAGCGGCGCCATGGCCCCGGTATCAGGGCTGGCAGGCAGATCCGAATCCTCGTATCCTGGCTGCTGGTATGTTTCTGTGGGTGTCTGATGCTGCTGATAAGTGTACGTGCTGGCTGCCAGCTGGCTCTGGTGTGGAGTGCTGATGCTTGCGGTGGGCTCGGCAGGCACGCTGATGGCTATGGGGGAGAGGCTCTCCTGCCCGGCGCCGTACTGATAGCCCGCATACGCAAGCGCTCCGGCCACGGCGGCGGCATAGTAGATGTTGGGCCTTAGCGGGTGGAACGTTACAAAGTCTCTCCATCCCAGCCTGCGCTCCACGTTTTTCCAAACGCTTTTGGGCGGCTCGGGTGCATATCCTTCAAATTTTTCCCTATACAAGTCTTCTGGTGTACTCATCCTGTTGTTATATTATTATAAGTGTGTCCTTTTAAGCTCTTCCAGGCGCCTTATCACAATGTTGCGGGCGCGCATAAACTGGGTTTTGCTGGTGTTGATGTCGATGCCCAGCATCTCGGCTATCTCTCTGTGCTTGAAACCCTCCACCGCAAACATGTTGAAAACCATCCTGTATCCGTCGGGCAGTGAGTTCACCACCCCCAGCAGCTCCTCGTGGGTGAATTCCAGCGAGTCGAAGTTGGGCTCCTGGCTGGCCATGGTCTGGGCATAGTCGTCCACATCTTCCATGTGCTGATGCTTCAGATTCTGGTGATACCACGTTATGGCGGTGTTTACGGCAATGCGGCGCATCCAGCCCTCGAAAGAGCCTGTGCCCTCAAAATTCTGTATCGAGGCAAATATTTTCAAAAAAGCGTCTTGCAGGATGTCCTCGGCGGTATCGCGGCTCTGCGAGTACCTCAGGCATATCCCGAACAGCATGGCGGAGTACTTCCCGTACAGCTCGCACTGGGCGGCACGGTTGCCATTTTTACACTTTTCTATCAGCTCTCGTTCTTCCAATTCCTGCTTGTTTCTGATTATTAGACTTATAATTGCCTGCGTTGGTTGCAAGCCGGATGCAAATTTAATAAAAAAAGTATTGCAGCAATATTAAAAATTTTCTTTATCTTTGTCCCTTGGTTTCAGTTTTTTTGTACAATATGCCCAACAGCGATACACGACCCACCCGGAAGACGGCCCTTGTGGCCTTATTGTCAGCCACTTTGTCAGCCCTGCTGGCATTTGGCGTGTGGTATTTCGTGTGTTTCGGCAGTTTCCAGATAATCGGGGCGGCAGGCATCAGCACCATAGATCCTCCCCGCACCGGGCAGCCTAGGCTGGATACCGCCGCGCAGAACATCCTGCTGATAGGCGATTCGATGGCATACTCGCTGATGTTCAGGGCACAGAACTACTGCAACCACAACGGGCACACGCTTAATGTGGTGTCGTGGGTGAGCGCCACGTCGAAGACCTACGCCCTGTGCGACACCATGGAGTATTTCGTAAACCTGTATCACCCCACATATATATTGTTCGTGATAGGGGCCAACGAGATGTTCAAGAGCAACGCGCTGGGCCGCAAGGAGTTTTTCGACAAGATTCTGCCTCAGACCCACGGCCTGCCGCTGCTGGTGATAGGCCCGCCAAACTGGAGGGAGGATACCGGCATCAACAGGGCTATGATGGAGATGTTTGGCCCAAGGCAGTTTTTCCTGTCGAAAAGGCTCAGGTACACCAGGATAAAGGGCGACATCGTGCATCCCGACAGGGCGTCGGGCACAATGTGGATGGATTCGGTGGCCACATGGATCATGCGCGACAGCTTTTTCCCGATAAGGATGGAGCGTCCGGTGGAGGAAAACCCCATCCATGTGGATTTCGTGAAACTGGTGCTTACAGATCCAAACCTCTCGTAGCCATTTAAATAAGCCCTGATATGCAATATTTGGGGCGGCTGCGCAGTTTTCTCTAAAAAAAACGGATATTCTAATGAAAGTTAAATTAAGATTTTTTAAAGCACAGAAACTGAAAGTTTCTCTTATCTTTGCATTTGTAATGCTGGGATGCATGATGGCGATGCCCGGCCAGGCCCAGGCGCAGCGCAATCAGCACGACGAGGTGGGTCTCTTTGCCGGCGTGGGCACCTACAACGGCGAGATCAACCCTCAGCAGCTCATGTACAATCCTAGGCCGGCTCTGGGTTTCAACCTCAGGCACGTTTTCAACGAGCGCATAGGCATTACATTCCAGACCATCTGGTGCAAGTTTAAGGGCAACGACGCCGATTTCGACAACGAGTTTCAGCAGAAGCGCGGAGCCAGTTTCGAGAACGAGCTGGTGGAGATGTCGCTTCAGGGCGAGATCAACTTCATGCCCCTGATACCGGGCGACGAGCGTCACTGCTTTACGCCATACATTGCAGGAGGTCCGGGCCTTGCCGTGGCTTCGTTTCCGGGCGAGGGTCTCAGGTTCTGCATTCCGTTTGGCGTGGGCGTAAAGTATTGCCCGAACAACGTGGTTACGCTGTCGGCCGAGTGGAAATACAGGAAACTGTTCAGCGACCTGCTCGACAACATCGGCCACGACTATTACGACATATCTTTCGGCGAGGAGGCTGCCAAGCAGAGATCGTTCCTGGGCAACGACGACTGGTATTCCTTCATAGGAGTGGTATTGTCGTTCAAGATAGGCGGAGGCCACTCGCAGTGCCAAGCCTATAAATAGCAGCATCAGAACCCTGATGCCGCACAAAATTGTATATATCATCAACACAACACACACAGGATGTCATTTTTAGAGCAGATCGATAAGGAACGCATACCGCAGCATGTGGCTGTGATAATGGACGGAAACGGACGCTGGGCCAAGCGCCTTGGCAAGGACCGTCTGGAGGGACATGCAATGGGCGCGCACCGTGCCAGGGAGATTGTGGACGCCGCCAACAAGATCGGTGTAAAATACATCACCCTGTATGCTTTCTCTATAGAAAACTGGCAGAGGCCCGAGAGCGAGGTTAGCGGTCTGATGTCGCTGCTGGCCAAGTCGGTGGCATCGCAGTTTGCCGACCTCATAAAATACAACATGCGCCTCATGACCATTGGCGACAACTCCATGCTGCCTGCCGACGTGCGTCAGGAGATAGAGGAGGCGTGCCGCAAGTCGGCGCAGAACACGGGCATCACCGTGGTGATAGCCCTTAGCTACGGCAGCCGCTACGAGATGCTGGCAGCCGTAAAGAAGATGCTCCACAAATACGAGAGCCAGAGGTTCGACATTGATTCCATCACCGACAGTGATTTCGAATCTTGCCTCTACACCAGCGGAATGCCCGACCCCGAGCTGCTGATACGCACCAGCGGCGAGGTGAGGATATCCAACTTCCTGCTGTGGCAGATTTCGTATTCGGAGCTGTATTTCACAGATGTGCTGTGGCCGGATTTCGGCGAGGAGGAGTTCTACAAGGCCATTGTGGACTATCAGCGCAGGGAGCGCCGTTTCGGCAAGACATCCCAGCAGATAAAGGCATAGGCTTTGGGGTCGCTTGTGCCGGAAAGATACCAAACAGTAATTTGATTTTTATTATAATATTCAGAAAAACAAAAACATAAATGAAAAGTAGACTGCTTCTGCTTATTGCAATGCTTATGATGTGGCTGTGCCAGGTGTCCTGGGCACAGAACGTTGTGGACTATACGTCGCCCAGAGACTACACCATCGGTGGCATCACGGTTTCGGGTATCAAGTATCTCAACAAGCAGGCTATCATACAGATTTCGGGTCTCAAGGTGGGACAGAAGGTTTCCGTGCCCGGCGAGGAGATCACACGATCGATAGAGAAACTCTGGAAACAGGGTTTGTTCTCTGATGTAAGCATCAGCATCGTAAACACCAATCCACAGGGCGAGGTGTTCCTTGACATAAAGCTGGAGGAGCGTCCAAAACTGAGCAAGGTGCTCTACAAGGGCGTGCGCAACGGCGAGAAGGAAGACCTAAACAACAAGATAAACCTGATAACGGGTACCAAGATTACAGAGCACACCATCACCAAAACCCGAAACATCATTGCCCAGCACTATTACGACAAGGGATACTACAATGTGGAGGTTACCGTAAGGGAGATTCCCGACACCAACATGCAGTATGTATCCAACCTTATGATAAACATCGACAAGGGCCGCAAGGTAAGGATTGCCAGCATCACCCCCGAGGGCGACAGCGCGTTTTCCGACCAGAAGGTGCGCAAGTATCTTAAGGAGACCAAGCAGCGCCGCTGGTATGGCTTGTTTAAGCCCAGCAAGTTTGTGCGATCCAAGTTCGAGGAAGACAAGAAGAAGCTGGTGAAGAAATACAATGCCCACGGATACCGCGACGCCATGGTGCTTGGCGATTCGGTGTACCGCATCGACGACCGCAACGTGGGTGTTGTGCTCAAGATTTTTGAGGGCAGACAGTATTACTTCCGCAACATCACTTGGATAGGCAACGAGAAACATCCTACCGAGAAGCTTCAGCGCGCCCTCGACATCAAGAAGGGCGACCTCTACGACCAGAACCACATGGACGAGCGTCTGAATACCGACAGGGACGCCGTATCCAACATATACATGGACGACGGATACCTCTTCTTCAGAACCATGCCAAGAGAGGTTTCGGTAGTGAACGATTCGGTGGATGTGGAGATTATGGTGATAGAGGGACCTCAGGCCTATATCGACAAGGTGATCATAACCGGAAACACCCGCACCAACGACCACGTGCCACGACGCGAGGTGTGGTCGATACCTGGCGACCTGTTCTCTAAGAGCAACCTCATAGCATCCATCACCGAGCTTGCGCAGCTGGGCAACTTTGAGCCTGAGCAGCTTAATCCTACTCCCGTGCCCGACTACGTTAACAAGACTGTGGATATCGAGTATCCTCTTGTGGAGAAGAGCAACGACCAGTTTGAGCTGTCGGCAGGATGGGGCGGCAGGCAGTTTGTGGGCCGTCTTGGAGTTACTTTCAACAACTTCTCCACCAAGAACTTTTTCGACAAGAAGACATGGCGGCCTCTGCCTCAGGGCGATGGCCAGAAGCTTAGCCTCTCGTTCCAGAGCAGCGGAAAGTATTATCAGACATACAGCATATCGTTCCAGGAGCCATGGCTGGGTGGCCGCAAGCGCAACAACCTGGCTGTAAGCTTCTACTACACCAACGTGGACTATTCGAAGTATTACTCGCAGTACTCAAAGTACTATCAGCAGTTCTACTCGTCGAATATGGACTACAAGATGCAGGTTTGGGGAGCGTCGGTTGGTCTCGGCAGACGTCTGTCATGGCCCGACAACAACTTCTCGCTCTACAACGAGCTTCTCTTCAAGAGATACAAGCTCCACAACTACAAGTATTTCGATGGTTTCAATGCCAACGGCGTGGCCAACGAGGTGGGCCTCAGGACTGTGTTCTCGCGCAGCGATTTTGGTCAGAACATTTATCCTAGAAACGGATCTTCGTTCTCGCTGTCGTTCGAGATTACTCCTCCATACTCACGTATAAAGGATAGAGACTACTCTGTGATTACCGACAGCCTCAAGTGGAAGTGGGTGGAATATCACAAATACGGTTTCGAGGCCAAGAACTTCACCCAGCTGGTGGGCGACCTCGTGCTTCACACCAAGATTTCCTACGGCATCTCGTGCTACTACACCAAGGAGCAGGGCTACTCGCCATTCCACGGCTACACAATGGGTGGCGACGGCATGAGCTACTATTCGTATGGCAAGGATGTGATTCCAATGCGCGGATACGAGAGCGAGACTATTTCCAGCGGCGGCAACCTGTATGCCAAGTACACATTCGAGCTCCGCTATCCGGCCATCATGTCGGAGAGTGCCACCATCTACGGCCTGGCATTCCTGGAGGGCGGAAACTGCTGGCAGGAGGTTCGCGATTTCCGTCCGTTCGATATCTACAGAGCTGCCGGCGCCGGTATCAGGGTATACCTGCCAATGCTCGGCATGCTGGGTCTCGACTGGGGTTGGGGATTTGATGTAACACCTGGAGAATCAAAGCCTTCGGGCTCTGTACTGCAATTTACTTTGGGTCAAAACTTCTAAATCCGATGCTGATTGCAACTATATAGGAAAACACGCAAACAATAATACTAACCATTAAAAACTAAAAGTAATATGAAAAGAATCATTTTTACCGCAGCTTTGGCCTTGCTCATGAGCACAGGCTTTGCCCAGAAGTTTGTCCATGTAGATACCGAATATATACTTGGCAAGATTCCTGCATATCAGCAGGCTCAGCAGAAACTCGACAACTACTCTAAGCAGTGGCAGGGCGAGGTGGAGGCCAAGTTCAAGGAGCTCGACGATATGTACAAGAAGTATCAGAGCGAGGTGGATATCCTTCCTGATGCCACCAAGACCAAGCGCGAGAACGAGATAATTGCCAAGGAGAAGGAGGCCAAGGAGCTTCAGAAGAAGTATTTCGGCAACGATGGCGAGCTCTCCAAGAAGCGTCAGGAGCTTATAAAGCCTATCCAGGACAACGTTTACAATGCCCTGAAGAGCGTGGCTACCGAGGGCGGATACGATTACATTTTCGACAAGGTATCCGGCGACATCATCTACGCATCAGAGAAGTACGACGAGAGCGATGCTGTTCTCAAGAAAATCATAAAGTAAATATCATATCATAAAAAACAAGAACACAGGAAATGAGAAAAATTTTCTTAATTTTGATGGCATTTGTAGCCTTCGGCATCAATGCATCGGCACAGAAATTCGGTCATGTGGTATCGGCAGATCTTATCGACGCCATGCCTGAGACAAAGGCAGCCCAGCAGGCTTTGGAGGCCGAGGGCAAGAAACTCGATGAGCAGCTTCAGGCCATGGGAGCCGAGTATCAGACAAAGGTTCAGGCTTATCAGGAGAATGTACAGCTTGCCGACGCCTCTCCAGAGAAGTGGTCATCGGCTCTCCGTGCCGACAAGGAGCAGGAGATAATGCAGCTTCAGGACCGCATCCAGCGTTTCCAGGAGAACGCCCAGGCTTCGATAGCTCAGAAGAGAAACGACCTTCTGAAGCCTGTGATGGAGAAGCTCGACGCCGCCATCAAGAAGGTGGCTGCCAACGGCGGCTACGTATACATCATGGATAAGAACGCTGTGCTCTACATCAACGAGGCCATCAGCGTAGACCTTACATCAGAGATCAAGAAGGAGCTCGGTCTCTAATCTTTAATCTCTACACTTTAAGCTTTAAACTTTAAACTTTAATCTTTAAGCTTTCCACTTTTAAAATGATAGGAGTCTTTGATTCTGGATTTGGCGGTCTTACGATACTCCGCAAGTTTCAGCAGTTGATGCCCGAATACGATTATGTGTTTCTGGGCGACAACGCAAGGGCTCCTTATGGTTCAAGAAGTTTCGAGACGGTGTACGCCTACACTCTACAGGCGGTGCGCCGTCTCTTTTCTATGGGCTGCCCTCTGGTGGTCCTGGCTTGCAACACGGCTTCGGCCAAGGCCCTGAGGTCGATCCAGCAAAACGACCTTCCGCTCATTGACCCGTCCAACCGTGTGCTTGGCATCATAAGGCCCACCGCCGAGGTGATACAATCCTACACGCGCACAGGCCACGTGGGTGTGCTGGGCACTCTGGGCACCGTAAACTCGCAATCCTATATTATTGAAATTCAGAAACTTTATCCCGAGATAAGGGTTTTTCAGCAGGCTTGTCCCATGCTGGCGGCGCTGGTGGAGAATGGCGAGATAGATAATCCCGGCACCGACTATTTTGTGAAGAAATATCTTGATTTGCTCATGGCCCAGAGTCCGTTGATAGATTCCGTAATATTGGGCTGCACTCATTATCCGCTGCTTATTAATTCGTTCCGCAAGGCTTGCCCCGATGGCGTGTCTTTTATCCCTCAGAACGAGATTGTGGCCGGCAGCCTCATGGACTATCTCAGGCGTCATCCCGAGATGGATGCCCGGCTTTCCAAGAATTCCAAAACTTATTATTATACCACCGACAATCCGTCGGTTTTCAACAATGCGGCGTCGCTTTTCCTTGGCCGCGAGGTTTCCAGCAGCCATCTGGATTGGTAGGGGAGAGGTGCGCGCTATCTTGCCTCGTATTGCTTGCCCGGCAATTCTGTAATCAGGTCCTTGAATTCCATTCCAAGCAGTGTGGACGACAGTATGTGCATCGGTATTCCGCTTTTCAGCGATAGTGTGTCGATGTTGCACCTGCCGTTGCCGTGCAGCACGTCCAGAATCCTTACCTCGGTGTCGCTTAGCGGCTCCAGGTTTATCTCGGTCTGCGTGGGCGTGTTTCTTGGAGCCCATCCCATGTTTTTTATCAGGTCTGATGCTGATGTTATCAGTGTGGCTATGTTGTCGCCTATCAGCTTGTTGCATCCGGCGTAAAGCTTGTCGGAGATTCTTCCCGGAAAGGCGAAGATGTCTTTCCTCATATCACGGGCCACGTTTGCCGTTATCAGCGCGCCTCCGCTCGATTTGCTCTGAGCCACCACCACGGCGTCGCACAGTCCGGCTATTATTCTGTTTCTGCGCGGGAAATTGGTCCTGCTTACGGGCTGGCCGTAGTAATATTCGGTTATCAGGGCGCCGTTCTGATGCACGATGTCGCCGGCCAGGCCCCTGTTTTCGGCTGGATACACCATATTAAGTCCGTGCCCCAGTACGGCCGCAGTGGGTATTCCGTATTTGAGGGCCGCCTGATGGGCGTAAGTATCAGCTCCCATGGCCAGACCGCTTATGATTACGGCGTTTATGTTCTGCTCCCTTAGCTGCTCCACCAGGGCGAAGATGTTGGCCTTGCCGTCGTTGTCGCTGGATCGGGTGCCCACTATGCCCACTGTGCGCTTGGCGTCGAAATTTACGTTGCCCAGAGTGTATATCAGTGATGGCGCGCCCTCCACGGCGGCCAGTTTCCTTGGAAAGGTTCGGTCCTGGTAGTAGTGGATGCCGATGTGGTGTTTCTGGCATATCTCCAGCTGATGCTTGGCCATATCCAGCACCTTGGCCCCGGCTATGGCATCGGCCACCACCTTGTTTACGGTGCCGCTCTGTGTAAGCTCATCCAGATTCTCGAACAGCGCCCTGGCCGATCCGCACAGCGATACCATGTTGCGCACCCCCACGTTTCCCAGTCCGGGAATCATGTTGATGGCAATGTTGTATATGAGGTCTTCGCTGTTGTAGTCCATGGGTCTATTTTGGGGCTTTTACGTATAGTATTACACCTATTATCGAGTAGATGATGTTGGGGATCCACACGGCCAGCAGCGGAGGCAGCGAGCTTCCTATGGCAAACTGCGTGAATATCTCCATGAAGAGTATGTAGCTGAAGCTGAGCAGCAGGCCCAGTCCCAGATTTACGCCCACTCCTCCGCGCACTTTCTTGCACGAGAGGGTTACGCCTATGATGGTGAGGATAAAGCAGGCAAACGGATATGCTATGCGCTTGTAGCTCTCCACCTGGAAAGCCTCGATGTTGCCGCTGCCTCGGCGTATCTGGTCCTCGATGTATTCGTTGAGCTCGTCGCTGTTGAGTGTCTCCACCTGGTTTAGCCTGGTGTTGAAATCTGTTGGCACCATCGCAATGGCCGTATCCATCACGCGTCCGGTTACGATGCTGTCGCCGCCGGGCAGTATGTAGCGGATGTAGTAGTTGGTGATTTTCCATTTGTGGATGGTTGTGTCCCAGCGGATGTTGTCGCTCATCAGCTTTTCCTTAAGCACCTTGCCATCGTATTTCTCCCAGCTGAATTTGTTTCCGATATTGCTCTGTGCCACGTAGTTGCGCATGTATATGCGTGTGGAGTCGTCTATCTGCCGGTGTATGTTTAGCGAGTTGTTCACGTATGCCTTTCTTATATACGTGTTCTCGAACTTCAGCCTTACCTCGTTGGCAGGTGGAATCACGTATGCGCTCAGCACAAACGACAATACCGCAAGCAGCAGCGCCGATTCGAAATACGGCACCAACATTCGCTTGAAACTTATTCCCGCGCTCAGTATCGCTATTATCTCGCTGTTGCCCGCCAGCTTGCTGGTGAAGAATATCACCGAGATAAATATGAACAGAAACATGAACATGTTGGCGTAATACGGCGCAAAATTTACGTAGTAGTCGAAAACTATCTCGTTTAGAGGAGCTTTCTTCTCAATAAAGTCGTCGAACTTTTCCTGAATGTCAAATACTATAATAATGGAAAGCAGCAGCACAATCGAATAGAAGAATGTGCCGAGAAATTTCTTTATTATGTATCTGTCTAATATTGTGAACATGAAAATAATTAATAATTAACAATTATAAATTAATAATTACTAATATTACACGCACGTCCGTGCGTCTCTACGATCATCTCAGATCTCTAATCTCAGATCTCTAATCTCTGATCTCTAATCTCTAATCTCTGACCTACAGCCTCCTCATCATTCTCTTGCAGGCCTCGTCTTTCCAGTCGGCAAAGGTGCCGTCTATGATGCGCTGCCGTATCTCGCGCACCAGAGCCAGATAGAATGCCAGATTGTGGATGCTGGCTATCTGGGCGGCAAGTCGCTCGCCTGATACTACAAGATGGCGCATGTATGCCTTTGTGTAGCAGTGGTCCACGTATGATGTGCCGTTGGGGTCCAGCTCCGAGAAATCGTTTTTCCATTTCTCGTTCTTAAGGTTGATGGTGCCCTCCGATGTAAATATCATTCCGTTTCTTCCGTTTCTGGTAGGCATCACGCAGTCAAACATGTCGATGCCTCTGGCCACGCCCTCAATGATGTTGGCAGGAGTGCCCACGCCCATCAGGTATCTAGGCTTGTCCTTAGGGAGAATCTCGTTTACGGTCTCTATCATCTCGTACATCATCTCGGCAGGCTCGCCCACCGACAGTCCGCCTATGGCGTTGCCGTCCATGCCCTGCGATGCTATAAACTCGGCCGATTTTTTCCTGAGGTCTTTGTATACGCTGCCCTGTACTATTGGGAAATATGCCTGGCTGTATCCGTAGAGAGGCTCGGTCTCCTTGAAGTGCTTTACGCCCCTGGCCAGCCACTTGTGGGTGATGTCCAGCGATTTGGATGCGTACTCGTAGGTGCATGGATATGGCGTGCACTCGTCGAGGGCCATCATGATGTCGCTGCCTATCAGGCGCTCGGTATCCACCACGCTCTCAGGAGTGAAGAGATGCTTGCTGCCGTCGATGTGGGAGCGGAAGGTAACGCCCTTGTCGGTGATTTTCCTGTTTTCGGCCAGCGAGAACACCTGGAATCCGCCGCTGTCGGTAAGTATGGCCCTGTCCCAGCCGATAAACTTGTGGAG
>JAKSLV010000169.1 GCA_024401025.1 Bacteroidales bacterium | reverse complement strand
TGGCAGAATAAGAATTGCTGTAACCATCCTGGATGGCGAGCTTGAGGCCCTTGCCGTTGTGGAGCTCCTCACGGATACGCTCGTAGATGATAACGTTGGCATCCACAGCCATACCCATTGTAAGAACGATACCGGCGATACCAGGCAGTGTAAGCACAGCTCCGATAGAAGCCAGAACACCGAAGAGGAAGAACAAGTTGCAAACCAAAGCGATTGCAGAGGCGATACCGGCTGTGCGGTAGTAGAATATCATGTAGAGAATTACAATAAGGAAAGCCACTCCAAACGACCACATACCCTGAGAGATGGTGGCCTGACCAAGAGAAGGTCCTACAACCTCCTCCTCGATGATCTTGGCAGGAGCAGGCAGCTTACCAGACTTGAGGATGTTGGCCAAGTCCTTGGCCTCCTGTACCGAGAAGTTACCGGTAATCTGAGAATTACCACCGGTAATCTCTGACTGTACGGTAGGATAAGAGTATACATAGTTGTCAAGAACGATGGCTACCTGACGGCCTCTGTTGTCCTTTGTGATGCGGGCCCAAGTTCTGGCGCCGTCACCATTCATTGTCATGGAAACCATGGCGTTGCCACCCTTGCGGTCGTCGAACTCCTCGCGGGCATCGGTAACGGCGTCACCGGTAAGAGGAGCGGCACCATCGCGGCTTGTAACCTTGATGGCTACGAGATCGTAGTAATCCTCGGTAACAGTAGGATCGTTGCGGAAAGCATCAGTAGGCTTAACAGCCCAGTAGAGCCTGAGATCGCGTGGGAGGAGATCCTTAACCTGAGGAGCAGCAAAATACTTGTTGATAGTGGCGGTATCCTTGGCCTGGTAATAACCGATACAAGCTCCGTCATAACCAGAAGACCTTCTGATGCTACCGCCCAAGATAGGATTGTACTCCTCGTTGGAAGCCACCTTTACAGAATCTGCGGCAGCCTCGCCGAGAAGCGACTGGTTGGCAGAAGAGTCAGCCTCAGCATTGTCCACAACGATATCGTTCTTGTCGAAATCGTAGCCAGACTGCTTGAGCATTCTTACCTTCTGATCGGCAGCCAAAAGCTTAGATTCAATCTCTGAATAATTGTATGTCTCCCAGAACTCGAGGTTTGCAGTACCCTTGAGGAGGTTCTTTACACGCTCGGGATCCTTAACGCCAGGAAGCTCCACGAGGATGCGGCCAGTCTGACCTGCAAGCTGCTGGATGTTTGGCTGAGTAACACCGAAACGGTCGATACGAGTACGCAACACATTGAAAGAGTTTGCAATGGCAGCCTCGCTCTCAGAACGGAGAACCTTGAGAACATCGTCGTTCGAAGAGTTGAAGTTTACCTTGCCCTGAAGATTTGTGTTGTTGAAAATGGCAGCAAGTCTGGCGCCCTGAGAGGCGTTTTTCTCGAAAGCCTTTCCGAAAAGTGTGATGAAATCGTCCTGGCTGTTCTTCTGATTCTCCTTGGCCTCCTTCATAGCTGCCAGGAAGGTGGCGTCCTGACTGTTACTAGACAAAGCAGTAACAACATCTGCCACAGAGATTTCCAAAATAACGTTCATACCACCCTTGAGGTCGAGACCGAAATTGAGCTCATTCTCAAGACATTCCTTGTAGGTGTAACCCAAGAGAGGGTACACTTTCTGTGCGCTGATGGAGTCCAGATATTTGGCCTCCTTAGCAGGGTCTCCATTTGCCGCCTTCTGCGCATCGCCCTTCACCTTCCAAGTCACCAGAGAGAAACTCAAGTGAAACAAGCAGGCTAGCGCCAAAGCTATGGCCAGAAACCTGATTAATCCTTTGTTTGACATTGTTTATCGTTTATTTATATAATTTGCTTATACTCGCCGAAAGGTTATAATTTCAGCGAGTGCAAAGATATTATATTTTTTTAATATATGCAAAATTTTAACCTTAAGAAAATCGAAAAATATCACCCGATTACTTAATTTTTATAAGATAAAGCTTAGGCCAGTTTTTTCCCGTTACATAAAGTGCGTCCTTGGCTTGGTCGTATGCTATGCCGTTAAGCACGTCGGTATTGTCGTCCCTAAGATTGTCGGGCAATAGCCCCGAAAGGTCTATGTAATTGATTACCTTGCCAGTATGGTAATCCACCTCGGCTATCAGGTTGCTCTGGTAGATGTTTACTAGCAGATGTCCGTGATACAGCTCGCTCTCATTAAGCATGGCCACGGGGCCGGCATTGTCGTACACCTGCAGGGTCTTTACGGTGGCCAATCCGCCCGGCTCCACCATGTACAGATTGCAGGTTCCATCGGTAAGGGCCAGAGTATCAGGAGATACCGCAGTAAGTCCCCAGCCCTCGGTAGGCAGGTAAAACTCCTGGATGCGGCCCAGGGTCTTCTTGTCGTAGGCAAAAGCCTTGTGGCTTCGCCAGGTAAGCTGATACAGCCTCTCTCCCACCATGGCCAGTCCCTCGCCGAAATACTCGTCTTCCAGGGGCACGCTCTGCAACACCTCGCCGCTGGCAATGCTCACCTTCCTGAGCGACGATTTGCGCTGCAATCCTGTGCTCTCGTAAAAATGGTCGCCCTCTATCACAAGGCCCTGAGTATAGGCAAAGCGGTCGTGGTTGAAAGTCTTCAAAACCTTGTAGCCCAGAGTCTTGGGCGTGATATCAGAATACAGCTCCAGCGATTTTGCAATATACTCGTCCTGCACTCCATCGGCCGAAATCTTCACCGAAATGGGCAATTTTCCACAGCGCATATCCTTGGTATCCAGCACAAAAGTACTGTCTCCGCCCTGCAATGTGGCCACAATCTTGCCATCAATGCTGATATCAGCCCTCACATTCTGGAGCTGATACGCCGGCTGCGACACACGGCTTAGCAACAACGAGAACTTGTCGCCGCATTTTCCTGCCGACTCAGTGTTCTGATTCACAAGCTTCAGGTCGAAATTCTTCACCACGGTAACAGGCTGCTGCAACTGAGCATCGGCCTTGCTGTTGTCGGCTGATGCATTGCCCCCCTGATGCGAACCCTGCGAATTGCAGCCCACAAGAGCGGCGGCAATGGCCAGGGATGTAAATATTTTTTTCATACCTATTATATATATATGTTCTTATATTTTTCCTGATGCAAAGTTAGAAAAAAAATCAGTACATTAGCCTTATCCTGCCATCCTCTTTCACGAAGATGTCCTGATGCTGCATTATCACGGCATACACCTGCGTGGATGTAACGGGCTTGCCATCTTTCCTCACATGCAGGCGCCGCGCGTTGATGGCGTAGGCAAGCTGGTCGGTAGTCATCCCGTGACCGCCGCCGGCTATCAGATATACACAAGCTTCTTCTATCGACATTGCTTTATTAATACAGTTTCATATACTCATACTTATTTCCCACGATGCTGAGGTATTTCTCGAAATCGGT
>JAKSLV010000168.1 GCA_024401025.1 Bacteroidales bacterium | reverse complement strand
TAAATGATTTCATTTTTCGGCATACGGCACCACGGGCCGGGGTCTTGCAGGAATGTGATGGCGGCTTTGAAGGCTCAGAAGCCTGACGTCATTCTTCTGGAAGGTCCTGCGGAGGCGTCTGCCCTTGCCGGAATGGTGACTCACGAGGATATGAAGCCGCCGGTGGCTATCCTCGCTTTTCAGAGCGACAACGTGAAAAACGCGTCGTTCTATCCTTTTGCCGAGTTCTCGCCCGAGTGGCAGACTTTGGTCTATGCCGCCGACAATCAGGTGGAAGTCAGGTTCTTCGACCTTCCGCTTTCTTATATGATGGCTATCCGCGATATGGAGGAATATTCGAGGAGCGGACAGGCCGACAGCGACCTTCCTAGAGTTGCCGACCCGTTCGATTTGCTGGCCAAACTTGAAAATCTTCCGAACGGCGAGGCGTGGTGGGATACACACGTGGAAAGGGCCGCAAATACCAAAGACATTTTTCAGGCCGTGGAAATGGCTGTCACGGAGTTGCGTGAGAGTCTTCCCGGCAACACCTCGCTTTTCGACAAGACCCGTGAGGCGTGGATGAGGCGGCAGATCCGTCAGGCCGAGAAAGACGGTTTCAAGAATATCGCCGTGGTTTGCGGTGCGTGGCACGTGCCCGGAATCAAGGCCGACGTTCCGCAGAAAATCGATGCCGAACTTTTGAAAGGTCTGCCCAAAGTGAAGGTGGAGTGCACCTGGATTCCGTGGACTTATTCGAGGCTGATGCTTACTTCCGGCTACGGCGCTGGTATTGATTTCCCGGGCTGGTATTCTCATATTTTTCATCACCGCAACGACGATGGCACGCGCTGGATTACCAAGGCCGCCAAAATCCTGAGAGAGAAGCATTTCGATATCTCGGTGGCGCACGTGATTGACGCCGTTAGACTTGCAAATTCTCTTGCAAAAATCCGCGGCCTCAGCGTTCCCTCGCCAAATGAATTCAACGACGCAATGGTCTCTGTTTTCAGTCAGGGCGACGATTATATTCTCCGTCTTCTGAAAAACAAACTTCTGATAGACAATCGTTTGGGAAGCGTTCCGAAGGACGTGCCGACGGTTCCTTTGTTGGCGGATTTTCAGCGGATTCAGAAAAAACTGAGGCTTCCGTTCCAAAAAACTTCCAAGGAACTTGTGCTGGATCTCCGCAAGCCTCTCGACCTGGAGCGGAGCACGTTTTTTTACCGTCTGAAACTTATGGACCTGAAATGGGCGATTCAGGAAAAGGTGGACGGCAAGGGAACTTTCAAGGAGGCTTGGAGTCTGAAATACAAGCCCGAGTTGATTGTTCAGATTATTGAACTGGCGATTTTCGGCAACACCGTGGAACTGGCCTCGCAGACATTGGCCGCCACTCAGACCAAGAAGGCTCAGTCTATCAAGGAATTGACAAAACTTCTCGATGACGTGGTGCCTGCCGATTTGCCAAAAATCGCCGAGATTGTAACTCGCCGTCTCGACCAAATCTCGGTGGTGAGCAACGACATTCTCGAGATGATGGACGCCGTGCCAAACCTCACTGACATAGTGCTTTACGGCAATGTCAGGAATATTGATTATTCTGATATCAGGAAAATATTGAACTCATTTATCGTGCGCATAACGGCCTCGGGTGTTCAGCCCTGCGTGGGTATCGACGAGGAACAGTCAACCGAGATTGTCGGCAAGATTACGGGAATGGATATCTCGATTTCGTCGCTCAATGATGATTATTACAACGGACTGTGGATTAATTATTTAACCAAACTCCGCAACGTGAAGACCGTGAGTCCGCTGATATCAGGATTCGCCTCGCGTCTGTTGTACGACAAGACCAAAATCACCACCGACGAGATGCTTACAACGCTCTCGTTCTACACCTCGCCGACCAACAAGCCCAACGACGTGGCATATTGGTTTGAGGGATTTTTCCGCAAGTCGGGAACGATTTTATTATTGGACGACAACCTCTGGACGATGTTGAATACGTGGATTCAGAGTCTTGAATATGAGATGTTTATAGAACTTTTGCCGATAATGCGCAGGACCTTCTCGTCGTACAGCGAAAACGAGAAGGAGAAACTGGCTCAGAAGGCCCGCGCCTACGATCCCGACCGCCGCACGTCGATAGAAACCGAGGCCGAAAACTTCAATTACGATGACGCTCAGAAGGTGCTTCCGCTGATACGGAAACTGCTGGGAATTACGTAAGACGTAAATTTTTTATCCGAAAATGGAAAGAATAATAAAGAATGAAAAGAATTTTTTTTGAACACGAATTACCATAAATTATCACGAATTATTCATAAATAATTTTTGAGAAATTCGTGTTAATTCGTGAAAATTTATGTTTGAAATCCATTCTTTTAATTTATTTTCCATTCTTTTAATTTTCGGATAAAACCCAAGACCGCCTTCAGGCGGTCGCTACGACAAATATTATTGGATATGAAAGATAGCGAACTTAAGCGTTGGAGAATGATTCTCGGAGATAATGAGGGTTTTCGCGAGGGACGGGGCAAGGGCCACGGCTTTGGCGAGAGCGTGGAGGACTGTGCCGGTGAGGGTGAAGGTCCCGGCGAGGGCGAGGGTGAGGGCGAAGGTCCCGAACTCTCTGAAACCGAGCAGAATATCGATCAGGCGCTCAATGCCATTTACGATGATAAGGACAGCCGTGGCGACCTCTCGAAATCGAGTCCGAGGATTGCGCAATGGCTCGGTGAGGTGCGCAACTATTTCCCGAATTCGATGGTGCAGATTATCCAACGCGACGCTATCAAGCGTATGAACCTGCTTCAGCTCCTCGGCGAGCCAGAGATGATTGAGAATATCGTACCTGACGTAAACCTTGTGGCCACGCTCCTTACAATCTCAAAGGCAATTCCCGAGAAAAACCGTGAGGCCGCGCGCGCCATTGTCAGCAAGGTTGCCGAGCAACTCTCTATGAAACTTTATGTGCCACTCACTCAGGCCGTTAATGGCGCAATAAACCGAGCCGTCAAGAAACGTAATCCAAAATTCAAGGATATAGACTGGAACGCCACTATCCTGAAAAATCTGAAACATTATCAGCCTGATTACAAGACCGTTATTCCCGAAACCCGTATCGGCTACACCCACAAGCGCCGTGAGTTGAAGGACGTGATAATCTGTCTGGACCAAAGCGGAAGTATGAACACCTCATTGGTGTTTTCGGGAGTATATGCGTCGGTGCTGTCCACAATATCATCGATAAGGACTCAGTTGGTGGCCTTCGATACCGCCGTGGCCGACCTCACCGACAAACTGGAAGATCCCGTGGAGGTGCTTTTCGGACTTCAACTCGGAGGCGGAACCGATATCAACAAGGCCCTGCAATATTGTCAGAAACTCATCGAGCGCCCCGCCGACACTTATCTGATAATCATCACGGATTTGGAGGAAGGCGGAAACGTGTTGCAAATGCGTAGAAGGTTT
>JAKSLV010000167.1 GCA_024401025.1 Bacteroidales bacterium | reverse complement strand
AAATGAAAACATTAGTAGCGTATAGCGGCGGATTGGATACCACTTGGGTAACCACTTACTTATCTGCCAAGGGTGAGGACGTTACAGCCCTCATGATAAACTCTGGCGCCTTTGGCGAGGACGAGATTGCCTCTGCCAAGGACCGCGCAATGCAGGCCGGTGTAAAGAAGTTTGAGTGCATCGACGTTTCAAAAGACTATTACGAGAAGACCGTTAAGTACATGATCTTCGGTAATATGCTCAAGAATGACACTTATCCTATGTCGGTAAGCTCTGAGCGTATCATCCAGGCTATCACAGTGGCCAACTACGCCAAGGAGCACGGCTACGACAAGATTGCCCACGGCTGCACAGGCGCCGGCAACGACCAGGTACGTTTCGAGATGGTTTTCGACATCCTCTGTCCTGAGATTGAGGTTCAGGCACTCGTACGCGAGCAGAACATCCAGCGTGTTGACGAGATCGCTTTCCTCAAGGAGAAGGGCATCAAGATGAATTTCGACAAGGCTAAATATTCTATCAACAAGGGTCTCTGGGGTACTTCTATCGGTGGCCGTGAGACTCTCTCAAGCAACCTTCCTCTTCCTGAGGAGGCTTACCCAACTCACTGCACAAAGACAGATGAGAGCGTTATCACTCTCGAGTTCAAGAAGGGCGAGCTCGTAGCTGTTGACGGCAAGGAGTATTCAGACAAGGTAGAGGCTATCCGCGCTGTGGAGGCTTTGGCTGCTCCATACGCTATCGGCCGCGACATGCACATCGGCGATACCATCATCGGTATCAAGGGCCGTGTAGGTTTCGAGGCTGCCGCTCCTATGGTAATCATCAAGGCTCACCACGCTCTTGAGAAGCACGTACTCACCAAGTGGCAGATTTACTGGAAGGACAATATCTCTCAGTGGTACGGCAACCGCCTGCACGAGGGTATGCTCCTGGAGCCTGAGATGCGCGATATGGAGAAGTTCCTCGAGAGCACTCAGGACAAGGTAAACGGAAAGGTATTTGTATCTTTGAAGCCTTACAATTTCTTCATCAACGGTATTGAGTCTGCTCACGACATGATGGCCAACAAGTTTGGTGTTTACGGTGAGGAGAACAGAGCATTCACCGCTCAGGATATCGTTGGCTTCACCAAGGTAACTGGCATTCAGTCAAAGATTTGGTACAGCGTAAACGGCGAGAAGTACTAAGCAATTCAATTCATACCAAAATAATCTGAATCCGGAACCGTGTTATCGTTGTATAGTATCGGTTTCGGATTTTTTTGTTTTTTCTTTATCCGAAAATTTAAAGAATTGAAAATGAATTAAAAGAATTTTGTTTCAACATAAATTGCCATAAATTAACATGAATTTTTCAAAAATTAATTTATGGACAATTCGTGTTAATTCATGATAATTCGTGTTTTAATCAGATATAATTCTTTTAATTCTTTGATATTCTTTAAATTTTCGGATAAAAAACAAGCCACCGGAGGTGGCGTCCCAAATAAATATTCACGTATAAAGAAATGATAAAAGTAGGAATCATCGGAGCGGCCGGCTATACTGGCGGCGAGCTCATCAGAATACTCATCAACCATCCAGAGGTTGAGATTGTTTGGGCCGTAAGCCGCTCAAACGCCAATAATTATGTTTATCAGGTTCATGCCGACCTCTTCGGCGACACTGATATGAAGTTTGCAGAGGCTCCCACCTGCAAGGCCGACGTAGTGGTGTTCTGTACCGCTCACGGCGAGACAGGAAAGCTCCTCGCCGAGTACAACTTCCCAGAGGACGTAAGAATTCTCGATTTCACCAACGAGTTCCGTGTCAATAATGATGAGTTCGTTTACGGTCTCCCAGAGATCAACCGCGAGAAGATTAAGGGCTGCATGAAGCTTGCCAACCCAGGCTGTTTCGCCACCTGCATTCAGCTTGCAATGATTCCAGCATTGAAGGCCGGCATCATCCAGAGCGACATCCAGGTATCAGCCATCACAGGCTCTACCGGCGCAGGCGTAAAGCCATCGTCAACAACACACTTCTCTTGGAGAAACGACAACATGTCGGTTTACAAGATCTTCACACATCAGCACTTGGCCGAGATCAACCAGACAAAGAACATCCTGGCTCCAGCCATGGCCGACAAGCAGGTGAACTTTGTGCCTTACCGTGGCGACTTTGCCCGCGGTATCCACGCATCAGTTTGGTTCACTTCCGATAAGAGCGAGGACGAGATCAAGAAGATCTACGCCGACTACTACAAGGACGAGCCTTTCACACACTTCTACGACGGCAACCTCTACCTCAAGCAGGTAACCAATACCAACAAGTGCATCGTTTCCGTAAAGAAGGAAGGCAATCAGGTTTTGGTGCAGTCAGTTATCGACAACCTCCTGAAGGGCGCAGCTGGTCAGGCCACCGAGAACCTCAACCTCATGTTCGGCCTCGACGAGAAGACCGGTCTCAGACTGAAGCCAAACGCATTCTAAGTAATAAAAGAATAAATGAGTAAATGAATAAAAGAATAAAGCCAAACCTGCAAAATCTTTTATTTGTTCACTAAGTTCATTTATTCGTTTATTCTTTAATTGTTTATTCATTAATTCATTTATTGTTTTATTCATTTATTGTTATGAATACATTTGAAGTTTACAAAGTTTACCCAATAGCCATCGACAGCGCCAAGGGCCTGGAGTTGACTGATACTAAGGGTCAGAAATATATGGACTTTTACGGCGGTCACGGTGTTATCTCCATCGGCCACTGCCAGGAGGACTACGTAAAGGCCGTTACCGAGCAGCTCAACAAGCTCGGATTCTATTCCAACTCTGTTGAGATGCCTCTTCAGGAGGAGCTCGCAAAGCTTATCCAGCAGATATCAGGCTACAACGACTACAAGCTCTTCCTCATCAACTCGGGTGCTGAGGCCAACGAGAATGCCCTGAAGCTTGCGTCATTCTACACCAACCGCAGCAAGGTGATTGCCTTCAAGAAGGCTTTCCACGGCAGAACATCTCTCGCCGTTGCCGTTACCGACAATCCTGCAATTCAGGCTCCTATCAACAAGACCGACAAGGTTCTCTGGGCCGAGCTCAACAACATCGATTCTGTAAAGGCCGTTATGGACAGCGACGTGGCCGCAGTAATCATCGAGGGCATCCAGGGCGTTGGCGGAGTTCAGATTCCTACCGACGATTTTATGAAGCAGCTCCGCGAGCTCTGCACAGCCAACGGCACACTCCTCATCTGCGACGAGATTCAGTCGGGCTACGGTCGTACAGGTAAGTTCTTCGCACATCAGCACTCAGGCATCAAGGCTGATATCATCACCATGGCCAAGGGTATCGCAAACGGTTTCCCAGTAGGCGCATGTCTCATCAACCCTGAGATTCCTGCCAAGTTCGGTATGCTCGGCACCACATTCGGAGGCAACCACCTCGGTACCGCCGCCGCCATCGCAACTGTAAAGGTAATGCTGAAGAACAACTACGTGGACAACGCCGCCAAGATGGGTGAGTACATCATGAACGCCCTCAAGGGCAATCCTGCAATCAAGGAAGTACGTGGCAAGGGCCTCATCATCGGCATCGAAACAGTAGGCAAGGCCGGCGAGCTCCGCGACAAGCTTCTCATGGAAGAGCACATCTTCACAGGATTCTCCGGCGGTGTCAACACCATCCGCCTCATCCCACCATTGTG
>JAKSLV010000166.1 GCA_024401025.1 Bacteroidales bacterium | reverse complement strand
GTAGCCTCGCGCTGGAATGTAGTCTCAAACATGTAGCCAGAGCCGATACCGATACCGAGAGCGAGAGTGCGCTCCATAGCCTTTCCGGTGTAGTCCTGGTAAACAGCGTATGAAGAGTTGAGGCCGCGGCCCTCGAGGAACATAGTACGGAGTGATGTACCAGAACCCTTAGGAGCAACCATGATAACGTCGATATCAGCAGGAGGAACAACGCCGGTGCGGTCGTTCCAGGTAATAGCGAAACCGTGAGAGAAGTAGAGAGCCTTGCCTGCAGAGAGGTAGTTCTTGAGGGTAGGCCATACCGACATTACAGCAGCGTCAGAAAGGAGACACATGATGATTGTGGCCTTCTCGCAAGCCTCCTCGATAGAGAAGAGAGTCTTGCCAGGTACCCAACCGTCAGCAACTGCCTTGTCGAAAGTCTTGCCGGCACGCTGTCCAACGATAACGTTGAAACCGTTGTCTCTGAGGTTGAGAGACTGGCCAGGGCCCTGTACGCCGTAACCGATTACAGCGATAGTCTCGTTCTTGAGCACCTCACGTGCCTTCTCCAATGGAAATTCCTCGCGGGTCATTACATTTTCCTCGACACCGCCAAAATTCAATTTTGCCATTTTTTATTTAAAATTTTTAAGTTTAACGTTTTTTGCTAAAAACCTCGCAAATATACTGTTTTATTTTCGCACCTACAAATATGATTTTGAATAAAGAATTAATGGTGCGGTGGCCCTTGCGGGCCACATCATCGAACTGACGTTAATTATTAATAATTTGCACTTCAACAATATCGGACCATCCGTTTTGGATGCGCCGCCACTGCCTAAGGATTCCGCATTTCTGGAATCCGCAATTTTCGAAAAGCCTGATACTTGGCTCGTTGCCGGCATCTATCCTGGCGAAAAGCGAGTGCAGGCCCAATACGTGGAAACAGTGGTCCACAAATTTGCGGAGCGCCTCGGAGGCGTATCCCTTTCCGCGGAAGTTTTTGTTGTTGATGGATATTCCGATGCTTCCGTGGCTGTCGCGGAGGTCCACATCGAAGAGGTCCACAAGTCCAACGGGCTCATGCGTGGACGAATCCTCTATCACGAGCCTCAGCTGCCCCTGCTCAAAAACATCCTTTCCCATGCTCTCGGCCACATACTGCTCCAGCACGAAACGGGAATATGGCGCCAGGGTGCTGCTTACTTTCCAGATATCAGGATCGTTTTCCCAAAGATAGAGATAGTCGACATCCTCGGGCTCCATTGCGCGGAGCCTCACCTTGATATTATCCATAAACAGAAAAATTGTCTGCTAATTCTTGAGGGCCTCGATAAGTCCCTCGGGGATTGTGATTTTTACGGTTCGGATAGTGTCGTTCTCGTCGAGGATCTCGGCGCAATTGAGCGGCACAAGGATTTCCTCGCCAAAACTGTTGTGGATTACGATAAGGGGATTGCCCGGAATATCGTCGATATCCACAATCTTGCCAAGCAGCTGCCCGTCCTGATTGAATACGTCGTAGTTGGCGTATTTGAAGTCGGAATCCCAATCGTCGTCGTCGGCATCAGCATCCATCACGAGGTCCTCGGTGGATACGTAGACATCTTTTTTCATTACGCGGGCCGCCTCCTCGTTGCTGTTGATGGTGTCGAACTTTAGCGACAACTCGCCGTTCTTCGAGAAGAAAACGGAATTTTCCTGAATGAAAAAAGGAACCAGGTACCCGTCGATTTCGACGAGCACCGGCTCCTGTTCATCAATGTCATAATCAGGGGAGCCGAGTCTGATGACTACGTCTCCCTTGGTGCCTTTGAATGCTACGATAGAACCCAGCTTTGTGAGCTTGGCCTTGTCGAAGTATTTACTCAGCTTTTGCTTCATCGGCAGCAGGTGCATCAGCGTTCTCAGACTCAGCAGCAGCGGCAGCAGCCTCCTCAGCGGCAGCCTTGGCAGCAGCCTCAGCCTCAGCCTTCTTGGCATTGATAGCCTCCTGCTTAGCCTCTTTCTTCTTTGTCTCCTCGGCGAGAGCAGCCTTCTTAGCCTCAGCCTTGGCGTTCTCCTTAGCTGACTTCTTGGCTGTGAGCTTGTTCTCCTTCTCAGAAACCCAAGCGTTGAACTTGGCCTCGGCCTGCTCTGCTGTGAGGGCGCCCTTCTGAACGCCGCGGAGCAAGTGGTCCTTCAACAATACACCCTTTGTAGAAAGGAGTGTTCTGCAAGTATCGGTAGGCTGAGCGCCTGTCTGGATCCAATACAAAGCTCTGTCGAACTTAATATCGATCTGCTGTGGTACTGTGTTTGGGTTGTAAGTACCAATCTTCTCAATGAATCGACCATCACGTGGTGCTCTTGCGTCGGCAATCACTATCGCGTAGTGTGCGTAGCCCTTCTTACCTTGTCTTGCAAGTCTAACTTTTACAGGCATTTTAAAATTAGTTTTATAATGTTTATGTGGAAAAATTTCCGAGTGCAAAGATAGGGAGTTTTTTATTAAGAAACAAATTTATTTGAGGGATTTTTTTTACATTTTTCTCCATTCATAAAATCCGATTGGAGTTATCGGAAATACCAATAGCAAAGATATTTTTTAACGATTAATGTATTCGAATCTTTCCATCAATAATCCTATGCCACAACAAACTACCAGAGTAATTTTGCAGCGTAAAAAAAACAAATATCATAAACCAATAAAAAGATTATAAGAAAAAAATGGAAGAACTTGCACATCAGGCGCAGATACAATCAGACGGCGCCTTCTGGATTTGGGTTTGTATAATAATCGTAATTATGACAGCCATTGGCTGGAACGGCTTCAGAAAGCTGAGGGCTTTCAACCACAAGCACCACATAGTATCTATCGAGAACTACGAGACCAAGGTATATGACGAGGATGCCGACGAGGAATTCTCTGTAGTAGAATAGCAGAGACGCTATCAGTAACTTTGCGTCCGGAAAAAAATCGAACAGTAATGAATATTGAACAATCTAACAACAACCAGCACGAATATCTGAAACAGTTTTGCGTGATGATTACCGAATACGCATCTGTAATGCTGGAATCTGGCGCAATAAGCTCCGCCATAGAGAATTGCGTCCACAGAATAGCCGACGCGTTCCACATCAAGTGCGATGTCAGCATCCTGCCCAAGCGCGTATTGATAGCGCTATGGAGCGAGGACCAGGAGCACTCATACAACAACGTGGGCCGCACCATAAAGCACGGCATCAACCTGAACACCGTGATAAGGCTCACCAATCTATCGTATTCGCCCGAGAAGGAATCGATGTCGATAGAGAGCATGAACAGCCAGATAGCCGCCATCAAATCGTCGCCAAGAATCAATCCTTATATTGTTTTGGCATTGACGGCCGTGGCCAACGCATCGTTCTGTCGTCTCTTTGGCGGCGACATTATTGCGATGCTTATAGTACTGACAGCCACTCTCTGCGGTTTCTTCCTGAAACAGAAGATGCTGGCCGCCAAATGGGACGGCAGGATAGTAACTTTGCTGTCGGCTCTTGTGGCCGCCACAATGGGAACCTCGGGCGTGGTTTTCGGCTGGAGCGATACTCCCGACGTGGCCATTGCGAGCAGCGTGCTATTCCTAGTGCCCGGCATTCCGTTCATCAACTCTATGGGCGATATGCTGAGCGGACACCACCTCTGCGCCGTAAGCCGTCTGCTAGAGGCCGTTATCACCACAGCCTGCCTGTCGCT
>JAKSLV010000165.1 GCA_024401025.1 Bacteroidales bacterium | reverse complement strand
TTGCTCTCGCCGGCCTTCAGGTAAACCTTCTGGAAACCCTTCAGCTCCTTTACGGGACGCACGCATGAGCATACCTCGTCGCGGATGTAGAGCTGTACGGTCTCAGAGCCGTCTATGTCGCTGATGTTCTTTACGTTAATCTTTATCTTAACGGTCTGGCTGCTTGGCAGAGTATCAGCACTGGCTTTAGGCTCGCCAAACTGGAACTTGCTGTAGCTGAGGCCGTATCCGAATGGGAAAACAGCGTGGGTTGTTGGAGGCTCCCATGCGCCTTCCTGATACGAATACTTGTTGGAGTTGGCGTCGTATGACAATGGGAAAATGGTGTCGCCGCGGTCCTCGTAGATGTAGCTGCGGAAACGGTTTGGCTTCATGTTGTACCAGCAGGGGAGGGCTCCGGCGCTCGATGGCATCGATACCGAGAGCTTGCCCTCAAAGTTGTAGTCGCCAAAGAGAACGTCAGCCACTGCGTTGCCTCCCTGCTGACCAAGGTAGAAACACTGGGCCAGGGCGTTGGCATTCTCCAGGGCCGGGCGTACGTTCAATGGGCGTCCGCCAAAAATCAGGGTCACCACAGGCTTGCCCGTAGCCTTCAGCCTCTTGGCCAGTTCGTTCTGATATCCAAGAAGTTCCAGGCTCTCACGGTCGCCGCGGTGATAGTCGCCCCATGCCTCGCGCGAGTAAGATACATTCTCGCCCATGCAGAGCACAATCACGTCGCAGCCCTTGGCCATGGCCACAGCCTCAGCCATCATCTTGTTGGCCTCGGCCTCCGTGATGGGGGTGTGGTTGTTGTCTTTCCAGAAACCTATCGGCGCATTGCTCAGGCGCACGCCCTCGGCATATTGCACCTTTATATTATTGGCCTCACCGTAAGCCCTGATGCCCTCGTATACTGATACTCCGGCAGTTACGGGCTCGGCAGTGTATCCGCCGTAGTCCAGGGTGTTGGCGTTGGGGCCTATTACGGCTATCTTCCTGATGCTGCTTTTATTTATCGGGAGCACGCCGTCGTTTTTCAGCAATACCATGGTCTTGCGTGCGGTCTCGCGGGCCAGGTCGAGGTGTTCCTTGCACTGGTTTACGGCCATGAGCGCCGGAATGTCCACTGGATCGTCCTTCTGGAAGAGTCCCAGCCTCCACTTAAGTATCAGCAGACGCTTCAGGGCAGAATCTATGACGCTCTCCTTTATCTTGCCCTCCTTCACCGACTGCTCCAGCATCTGGAAAGTGCCCTCGCGGCCTATGATGTCGATATCTATGCCGCACTGTATGGCCAGCTCGGCAGCCTCGCGGTACGATGCGGTAAGGTGGTTAACGTCATACATGCGGTCCACGGCGTTCTGGTCGGATATGATGAGGCCGTCGAAGCCCATCTGCTCCCTCAGCACGCCCTTTAGCAGCCATTTGTTTACGGTGACAGGCAGGTCGCAGACATCGTTGTAGGCGGGCATCACTCCGGCCACACCGGCATCCACGCACATCTCGAAAGGTATCGAGTGGTTGTTCATGAGGTCGTTGGCCGATCCGGGATAGCAGGCCACGTTGCGTCCGCCCTCCATCTGACCGTGTCCCATATAGTGCTTGAGGGTGGCGGCCATCTCCAGCATGCCGTCGGCCTTCATCTGCTGAAACTCGTCTACGGCCACCGATCCGTATGTGCCGCAAAGGAAGGGGTCCTCGCTGTACATCTCCTCTATGCGTCCGAAACGCGGCTCGCGCGCCAGGTCCAGGATGGGGGAGAAGAGCATGTTGATGCCCCTGGCCTTGGATTCCACGCGTGTGGTTTTGTATACCTTGCGCAGCAGGGTGGTGTCCCAGCTGCATCCCAGCGCAATGGCCTGAGGGAAACATGTGGCATCCACGCCCATGAGTCCGTGCAGACCCTCGCCAATGAAAATCATCGGCACGGGATGCTCCAGGGTGTTGTTGTATTCCTTCAGGGAGTTTACGGTGCGGGCGTATTTCTCGGGCGGACAGCCCCCGAAATCTATGTTCATGAGGCCCATGCCGTAGGGATAGTACTTGCGCAGGGTGTCGAAGCTAAGGTTGCCCAGCGAGTCTGATGCGTCCTTTATCACATAGATGCTTCCGCTCTGTATCTGAGCCAGTTTCTCCTTTAGCGACAGTTCGCCGATTATCTTCATGGCGTTGGCCTCAGCATCAGCCATATAGGCATTGCTTTTGCCTGTCTGCGATGGTGCTGATGCCGGCTTTCCCGCGCATGACGCCAGCATAGCCGCCAAGGCCACGGCAGCGCAAATTGTAAGTTTTTTCATCTTTTAGTAATTTGGATTATAAATTTTGTAAAAAAGTATTTTTCGAAACAATTAAAAAGCAGCAAATCTATTTCTTCATTTTAGCTATCTCGTTCTGTATTATATCGATTACCTTTTTCCTGTCGGATTCGCTGTTTGGAAAATCCAGCCCGTCGATGTCGATGGTGAGTATCCGCCCGCGCTGATATTCCTCGGCCCAGCTGTCGTACTTCAGGTTCAGCTTTGCCAGATAGTCGGCGCTGATGCCTTGCTCATACGATCTTCCGCGCCGCCTTATCTGCTTTATCAGGGTGGAGACCTTGGCCCTCAGATAGATTATCAGGTCGGGCGGCTGTATCAGCGATGTGGTAAGCTCAAATAGGTCTATGTAGCACTTGTAGTCGCGCTCCGACAGCAGGCCCATCTCGTAGAGGTTTCGGGTAAAGATGTACGCCACCTCGTAGATGGTGCGGTCTTGCACGATGTCCTTTCCCGATTCCTTTATCCTCAGGATTCTGTCGAGGCCGCTGTGCAGGAATTTGGTCTGAAGATGGAACGCCCACCTCTGCATGTCGTTGTAGAAATCGTTCAGATATGGATTACCCTCGGCGTTCTCGTAGTTGGGGGTCCAGCCAAAGTGAGACGCCAGTATGTCGGTGAGCGTTGTCTTGCCCGATCCTATGTTTCCTGCTACCGCTATGTGCATTTTTGTCCGATATTAAGCAATGGTAAACGATATGTTATTTTTCAGATTGTAAAATTACAATAAGATTTTTTATTAAGAAACATAATTGCTTAATTTTTGTTTGTAAATTTGCAGTCAGAAATATTTTTATTAAAGAAAATGGAAAAAAACATCATAGTATCGCCATCGATACTCTCTTGCGACCATGCAAACATTGAGAGCGAGGCCAAAAAAATCAACAACAGCTGCGCCGACTGGGTGCACATCGATGTTATGGACGGACAGTTTGTGCCCAACATCACTTTCGGACTTCCCATCGTGAAGGCTTTCAAGAAACACTCCACCAAGATGCTGGATGTTCACCTCATGATAGCCAATCCCGACCTCTACGCCGAGCAGTTCATAAAGTGCGGAGCCGGAATGCTCACATTCCATCAGGAGGCCTGCACACATATCGACCGCCTTGTGCATCAGATAAAGGACCTGGGCGCCAAGTGCGGAATAGCCCTCAACCCCGCCACATCGCTCTCCACCCTCGAGGACATCATCCAGGAGGTGGACATGGTGTTGCTGATGACTGTTAATCCGGGCTTTGGCGGTCAGAAATTCATTCCCCACAGCTACGACAAGATCCGCCGCTGCAAGGAGCTGATACTGCGCACCAATAGCAATGCCCTCATTCAGGTGGATGGCGGAGTAGACAACAAGAATGCCTACGCGCTTGCCGAGGCCGGCGTGGATGTGATGGTATCAGGAAGCTACCTCTTTGGCGCCCAGGATTTCGACGCCAACGCCAAGCTG
>JAKSLV010000164.1 GCA_024401025.1 Bacteroidales bacterium | reverse complement strand
ACAAAACAAAACCGTTATATGAAAAAGCAATTACTTACATTGGCCGCAGCTTCAGCCCTGATGCTTGCATCTTGCGGCGGGACTGGCAACAATGGCGCTGCCGGCAACAGCGATTCCACAGCGGTGGTGGAAACATCAGACACTGAGGCTGATAACAACATCTCTTGGAAATTCCAGAAACCAAGCACCGACATCGCAAAGGAAATCTGGGACAAGTTCTACAAGAAAAAGAACAACAATGCCGATATCAGCAGCATCCAAAACGTAATCTGCGATTACGGCGACGTGGAAACTATTGAATACGACGAGGGAGGCATGGTGAACATCTTCAAGAGAACCAAGCTCGCATGTTTCCAGCACAACGACGGATACTGGCACGTGGTGGAGCTCCGCACCGAATTCTGCAGCGACGGATGCGATGAGGAATACACCATAAAGCATTTCAAATACCAGAACGGCAAGCTCACCGAGATAACAAGCAACGAGGGACTCTACAAGGGTATGGAAGAAGATCCATCATACTTCTACAGCCCAGAGTGTGCACCTTCGTACCTTGTACTGAGCTTCGAGATGAATGGATCATCACCCAAGGCATTCAACTGGGACGGCAGCAAGTTTATTGTAGCTGACCCTACCATTGCACAATTCATAAGCGAGGAAGACCTCTTCAAGAAAGTGGCTGCCGAGAATCCACAGCTCAAGGGCAAGAAGATAGACATAGGCTTCAGCTCCGACTACGCCGAATGGGAAGGTTTCACGGTGGACGGCACAAACTTCTCTTACGGAAGATACAAGCTGAAAGAGGGCGGATACGCGATATATCTCCGCGCAAAGAAAGATGAAGGCAAGGCCACAGTCTATAAATACACATTCATAGACGGCAAGCTCAAGTTCGTATCCGACAAGGACTTCTTCAAGGAGATTGGCGATCCTGATGCTGCCGACAAGGACATCAACTTCACCAGCAACCCATATTTCCAGGGCCTCAATGTTGGCAGGGACAACTTCAGCTGGAACGGCGAGACATGGGTGAAGGGTCAATCATACGACGACGAGGAGGCTGAGGGCGACGGCCTTACAGGCGCCGACGGTTGGAAGTTCGAGCAGCCCGGCGAGGACATAGCCACCGCAGTATTCAAGGTCTGCGACTATGGCGCCAACATGAAGAAACAGTGGGAAGAGGAAAAAACTGAATACTCCGAATACGGCGACAACGGTTCGTCAAGGAATGTACTCTACAACTATTCCGCCTCCACACACGTACAATACAGCCCTGAAGAGATGGAGGACCTCGCGGAATGTATGTATATGGAAGAAGACGGCTCCGGAGACGTCTACTACAATACCATGATAGGCTGCTACAAGAACGATGGCGGATACTGGACGGTGCTTTTATATCACTGCGTTAATATGAACGGACAGAAGAGGTTTCCCGAGATGAATTGCTACAAGTATCAGAACGGTAAACTGGATTGGGACGAGGCTCCTCTGATGACCCCTGAACTCAAGAAAATGCTGGAGGACGACAACCTTACACCGTACTATTACGAAGGTCCACAGTTTATGCCGGCAATGGCCAAACTCCCAAGCTACGACAAGATAATCTATCTGAAGTGGAACGGCAAAAAATTCGTTCCCGAGATGACAGAAAACGACGACTACTAAAAAGCGGATTTTTGTGCAGAATTCACAAAAATTATTCTTAACTTTGCAACCTATAAAAACAGAAAACTCAAAACTCGAATGTCATACTTAGACGAACTCAATGAGCCACAGCGTGCTGCCGTGGAATACATCGACGGTCCTGCCCTGGTGATAGCCGGAGCGGGATCGGGCAAGACACGCGTGCTCACCTACAAGATAATGCACCTGTTGGAGGGTGGTGGCTACAGACCATACAACATCCTGGCCATCACCTTCACCAACAAGGCAGCCCGCGAGATGAAGGAGCGTATCGCCCAGAAAATCGGCGAGGAGCGCGCAAAGCAGCTCTACATGGGCACATTCCACTCGATATTCATGCGAATACTCCGCAAGGAAATCTCGCACACTGGATATCAGAACAACTTCACAATCTACGACTCAGAAGACGCCAAGAAGGTGGTGAAGGGAATAATAAAGGACCTTAACCTCGACGACAAGCTCTACGACGTAAAGACCGTATATAGCAGGATATCAGCCGCCAAAAACGACCTGATAACTCCCGAAATGTACGAGGCTTCGCCAATGTATGCCGACGATGCCAATCAGAAGCGTTACAAGACGGCTCAGATATACAAGACCTACGTCCGCAAGTGCATGACATCCAACGCCATGGACTTCGACGACCTCTTGCTTCAGACCCATCTGCTCTTCAAGAACAACCCCGACCTTATCCAGAAATACTCCAACCTCTTCAAGTACATCCTTGTGGACGAGTATCAGGATACCAACTCGGTGCAGTACAACATCGTGAGGGCGCTGGCATCAGTACACCACAAATTGTTTGTAGTGGGCGACGACGCGCAGAGTATCTACGCATTCCGTGGCGCCAAGATCGAGAACATCCTCAATTTCAAGAAAGATTATCCTGAGGCTCAGATCTTCAAGCTTGAGCAGAACTACCGAAGCACCAAGATGATAGTGAACGCCGCCAACACCGTGATAGCGCAAAACACCCGTCAGATGAAGAAGGAGACATTCTCCGAAAACGAGGACGGCGACAAGATACGCGTTATGGAGTCGGCCGCCGACAACGAGGAGGCCTTCAAGATAGCCGCCGAGATCCACAAGCAGGTGAACACCTACGGCGCCAAGTACAGCGATTTCGCACTTTTGTACCGCAGCCACTCTCAGTCGCGAAGCCTTGAGGAGAGCCTCCACAAGAGGCAGATTCCCTACAAGATTTTCGGCGGACTCTCGTTCTACGAGCGTTTAGAGATAAAGGATTTTATTGCTTGGATGAAACTTACCCAAAATGGTAACGATGACGAAGCGTTCAAACGTGTTGTTGATCATTCTAAGCAAGGCATTGGTACCTCCACTATGGATAAATTATCTGCTCTAAGTACGGCAAACCAATTATCCATTTGGGATACTGCTTCAAGAATCAAAGTTCTTGATCCGTCAATATCTCCTAGAGTCGTGACCGCTATTGGCAAATTTATGACGTTGATTTATAATTTAAGTAGAGAATGTTCTACTTTGGATGCATATGAAGCTGCTGTTAAGATTGGCTCAACATCCAAAATATTGGAGGAACTCTCTAAGGATAAATCAGAAGAAACAAAAGCCAGATATGAAAACGTTATGGAGCTTCTCAACGGCATCAAGCAGTTTGTGGACAACCGCAAGAAAGACGGTGAGCCTTGCTCGTTGTCAGATTATCTTGAGGAGGTTTCGCTGATGACCGGCGACGAGCAGACCGACGAGCCCAACCAGGTATCGCTGCTCACCATCCACGCCAGCAAGGGTCTGGAGTTCAAGAACGTGTATCTCTGCGGTGTGGAGGACGGACTCTTTCCGTCGCAGAAGTCGGCCGAGAGCAACGCCCAGCTCGAGGAGGAGCGAAGGCTATTCTACGTGGCGGTAACCAGGGCTCAGAAACGCCTGATAATCAGCTACGCACGTATGAGATTCAAGTACGGACAGCTGGCGCCCGCACAGCCAAGCCGCTTCATAAAGGAGATAGATACCAAGTATCTTGATTTCGGAGCCGGCGGCGAATCGGGTTTCGAGGCCAGCAGAGACATTCCGTTTGCCGGACGTTTCCGCAAGACCTTTGCCGAAAACGACAGCAACCTGCGCGGA
>JAKSLV010000163.1 GCA_024401025.1 Bacteroidales bacterium | reverse complement strand
GGTCCGTCTCTATTGAACAAGGGAGCATCAATAAGGAATCCTATCAAGACGGACCGTGGTCCGTCTCTACAGAATTCGTCCGTCTCTAAAGATTACCATACACAATCCCGCAGATGAGTTTTCATCTGCGGGATTTTTTTGTATCACCACAGTCATCGCCTCCATAGCAGAAGGACGAGAACTATTTTATAGGCATCTCTTGCAAATCCAGAAATTAATGTATAAATTTGGCAAGACGAAAAAACAACAAAAAAACTTATACATTATGAACTACACAGGAACCTACAATCTGGCCTTTATACTGCTGCCAGGCGAGAATGGAAAAGAGAAAGTATCCATTCAGGAATATCTCGACAAGGAGACCGACCCCGACGAGAGAAGACGATCGGAGCGAAACCTCACCAAGAAAATCATCGTGAGCGACAACGGCACATTAAATCCGTGCATAGCATCGCTGGAGGGAGTGCCACAGAGCGAGATCGACAAGGCTCTCTCGGCTGACCCTAATTTCTACATCGAGGGCAACTGTCTTTTCAGCAAGAAGGAAATCAAGCCCGTAAAAGAGGAGAACGGCGAGCTCTATCTTGAGAACAAGGAGCCAAACTTCCTCTTCGGCAAGGAGCCTTGGGTAAAACTCAGCACCGGAACTCCAGGAGAAATCAAGTACGCGCTCTATTTGTACGAGAAGGAGTAAAAAAAAGCAAAACATCCATCAACAAAAAATCCCGCCGGAAAAATCATTTTCCAGCGGGATTTTTATTCTTTTATTCGATTAATCTTTTATTCGATTACACTGTGTGGAGGATAAACTCCTCGAGGTCGATATCTACGAGATCGTAAGGAGCAATCTGTGGCAATGTGTAGCAACCAGGCTGCTGCTTAACAACGGCACGTGCGCAAGAAGCGAGCACCTGACCTGTAAGAGCAGGGTTGTTGATCTGCATTGTGAACTGGAAACGCTGGTTCTGAGTAGCGCCAGAAACGCCCTTGCGCTCGAGCAATACGCCGTGACCCATATCGCGGAGGTCGGCTACGCAAGGTACCTGATGTACGTGTGTATCATCGTTGCAGAAGTAAGAATCAGACTTGATGGCAGACTCTACAGCCTTGAAATCGGCGCCGTCCTCAAGCTCTACGTAAACATCGCGGCGGTGTACCGAAGTGCCGAGAGGAATTGTCATAGAGAGAGCGTCCTTAACACCGGCCTTGCTGCGGGCTACTACCGAGTGACCCATGCTCATGCCAGGACCGAAGTTGGTGTAGCTGATGCCCTTAGGAGCCATGGCGAGGAGGAGTGTACGGATTACAGAGTCTGTACCTGGATCCCAACCAGCCGAGATGATGGCCTTGGCGCCCGACTTCTTGCCGGCTGCGTCGAGGTTCTTGTAGAGGTCCAGAATGTCCTTGCCGTGAATATCGAAACTGTCAACTGTGCAGATACCCTTGGCCATGAGAGCTGGAGCTGCCACAGGAATCTCTCTTGAAGGAAGAGCGAGGATGGCTACATCCACCTTGCCAAGCTCGTCGATATCAGCCACCACCTTAACGCCCTCAAGCTCAGGTGATTTCTTGCCTACAGACTCCTTTCTGCGAACCACGCCTACGAGTTCCATATCCTTTGCTGCCTTTACAGCCTCGAGAGAATACTTGCCAATGTTGCCGTATCCTACAATTGCTACTTTTATCTTAGTCATTTTTGTATGTTTTTAAATGGTTTGTTTTCGGGGTGCTAATATATGCTTTTTTGCGAAAAACGAAAAACTTTTTTTGCGGGAATAAGTGATTTTCGTATGCCGGGGCGTTTTCTGATGCTTCAGAAAAAAGTTAAATTATCTTTAAAGCGAATAAGCTAATAAATGATTTAGTAAATTTGCACATCAATAAAAAACTACAATCACATCAACACAATGAAACGTAATATTGTTCTATTCCTGATGCTTGTGGCATGCCTTGCAAGCTGCGTAGGCAACGCCCAGAAAATCAGCATCATTTACTCGGGCTCAGAATCAGAAGTATCAGCCCCCTGCCCCGGTGTAACCGTGAAAAAAGACGGCAGCCGCATAGAGATAGAAAGCCAGCTTGCCGACCAGGAGCTGATAATAAACATGAAGGGCACATCGCCAGAAGGGAGCCTGATGCTGAAGTCTCAGGGCAAAACCACCATCCGCCTGGAGGGCCTTAATCTCACAAGCAGCAACGGCGCGCCCATACGCCTCCACAACAAGAAGCGAGTGCTGATACAGGCTGCCAAGGGCACCACCAACACACTGTGCGTATCGGCCTGCACCGACACCGCCAACAACAAGCAGGCCGTAATCTGGGCCAAGGGAAAGCTGCATCTGGGCGGCAAGGGAAAACTGGACGTGATAGCCCAGGGCGACGGATGCAAGGGCATAAACGCAAAGGACGACATCAAGATTAGCGACCTGACACTCAACGTAATAACCGAGGGCAACAACCTTGGCAAGGACACCACCAACCATTTTGGATTTGGCGGCGGCATGCCCCCATTCCCTCCCCCATTCGGCGATATGCCTGAGGGTTTCAAGCCACCTTGGGGCGACAATCCTCCACCTTTCGGCGAGATGCCCGAGGGTTTCATGCCGCCTTGGGGCGACAATCCTCCCGACTTCAGCAAGATGCCTGATTTCGGAGCCTTTGGCGGATTTCCCGGAATGGGCGGATTCGGCGAATCGGGCGACCCCGACGAGACTCAGAAAGGCGGATTCAAGCAGAAATACATAGCCACCACCAAGGCCATAAAGTCTGGCGGAATCGTAACCATCAACAGCGGCAATATATACTGCAAGACATCAGCAGCCGGAGCCGAAGGCATAGAGGGCAAAAAAGGCGTGGTGATAAACGGCGGCAACGTAAAGGTAGACGCCATAGACGACGCCATAAACGCCAATGCCACAATCAGTTTCAACGGTGGCACAGTAATAGCCGAGAGCCACTGCAACGATGCCGTGGATGCCAACATAGAGGGCGGATTCCCAGCCTTTGGGCCAATGCCTCAGGACACTGCAAAAAAGGATATTGATCCGGGCATAATAATCAGTGGCGGAGAGGTTTACGCATTCAGCCACGTGGGTGCGCCCGAGGAAGGAATCGACTGCGATTATGCTCCCGTAATAATAAGCGGAGGCACAGTGTTCACCATCGGCGCCGGCATGGGCGAACTGCCTTCGGTGCCCACGGAAGAGAACGCCAAACAGCCTACAGTGGTTTTTACAGGACTTACATTAACCAAAGGCGAGACAATGGAAATCATCAGCGGTAATAAGGTGATCTTCCGCAAGGAAATACCTTTCACGTTCAACAACAGCGCATCAATGTTCACCTGCAACAAACTTAAGAAAGGCAAAACCTACACCATCCGCACCAAGAACGGCGAGCGTCAGTTCTCTGTAAATGAAAATTTTGCAGTGGTGAGGAAATAGAGAGGTAAAATTTTTGCAGTGTTGCAAAATTGGCTAGAAAATTTTATCTTTGCAGAAATTAAAAAAACCGATTTCGCTATGGGGCTATACCTAAATCCGGGCAATTCAAATTTTGTGAGTGCCTTCAATTCCAAATTGTATGTCGACAAGTCTTTGGCAATTAATGTATTCAATCAGACTGTTGACTCCGAAAGCCGTTTTGTCTGCCTGTCGCGAGCACGCAGATTTGGAAAAACTATGCTCCAAAATATGATTTCGGCGTATTACTCCAAGGGCTGTGATTCCAAGGAACAGTTTTCCCAAATGCGAATCTCCCGTGAGCTTACCGCCCCAGAGGATATCGAGAAGTTCCATAAAAA
>JAKSLV010000162.1 GCA_024401025.1 Bacteroidales bacterium | reverse complement strand
AGCTTGCGAAGCACCTTGGGTGTATAATTTTATTCCACTAAAACAAGGATTAAGAAGGTCCTTCCTTCGTCAGGATGACAAAGTTTGTTTTTCTGGGGGGTGGGGGAGGTATGATAATAATTGACTGCAAATTATAACACAAAAAGCCGGCAGGATCTGTCCTGCCGGCTTTTTTGCCAAACGCTAAATCGTTTCCATTACTTGAAAATGATGATAGCGGCGATTAACTTTGCTAAGAAATTCAACATCGTTGTTCCTCCTTTGTTTTTAAGTGGTTAGTTACTAAAGTTTACCATCTGCATCAGCCTTACTTGTTGTCAGGCAGGTTTTTCGATACTAAGTCGATGAGGCTTTTTACAACCTCCAGAATTGCTTTGGCGTCCATCGTTTTTTTTCTGTTTTTATAGAAGTATTGTTTATGAAAACTACTTTCCGCCCTTGGTGTACTTGTAGATTGCTAAGCCGAGAGCTGCGGCTGCTGATAAAATCTCCAACATCGTTTTTCAAAAATTAATAGGTTATCTACTTCCGCCTTGGTATAAGGGGGCGGCGGCATGCCCCCATGGTGTAAGTGCCCCTTAGAGCCCAAGTGTCCTCCTTATGATGTCCCATGGATTAAATGGGCCTGGCATCGGAGCTGGATCAATGTAAATCATTTTGTCCTCCTTTTTTTTAAAAGTTATTGAAATATGTGTTTTTTTCTTTATCTTTGACAATGCAAATTTAGACACATGCATTGCAGCCTTTTTGCATAGATAAGAATTTTTTTTCTTTCAGAATTATGAGCAGAAAAGTACTGATATCGTTTCTGGGCACAGGTCCCTTTGTGGAGAATAATTCCGTGCGCAATTACAAGTCGGCCCGCTATCATTTTGATGGCGACGCCGACAACGTGTATTATGAGACCAAGTTTATAGCCGACGCGCTCAACCGCAGATATGGCGCCGATAAGATAATCCTTGTGGGCACGGTAAAATCCATGTGGGAGGAGGTGTATCTCTCGTTTGGCGGACAGGCCGACGAGTATTATTTCGAATTGGCCAAAGTGTGCCAGAATGCCAGCCATGAAAGCAAGCTCTCGTTGCCTGATATCGGCAGGCTAAAGTCCACCATAGGCCGGGATGCCGAGGTGGTGCTCATCCATTACGGGCTCGATGCCGCCGAGATAGAGACCAACGCCGGCATAATACTCGGCCTGGAGGGCATGCTGGAATCGGGCGACAGACTATACGTGGATGTAACACACTCATTCAGGTCGCTGCCCATGTATCTCATGAACACGCTGATATACCTCCAGAACGTAAGCCGCAAGGATATCGCCATAGAGACTATCACATACGGCATGCTGGATGTGAACAGGGAGCTTGGCTATGCGCCCGTGGTGGACCTTAAGCCCATCCTCTACATCAATAAGTGGATTACCGGAGCCTATGCCCTCAAGGAGTATGGCAACGGATATCAGATAGCGGGTCTGCTTGGCGACAAAAATGCCGTAACCGACAGGATTCTGGAGTTTTCTGATGTGATGAACCTCGACCACCTCTATGGCATCAAGCAGCAGGCCGGCAGACTGCTCCCGTATATGGACGCCTCGCTCTACAAGCCCATCCCCGGCATGATAGTGCCCCCGGTAATAGAGAGTTTCAGCGACGAGTTCCTCAACGAGGAGTACGATTTCAGGTTCCAGTACAAGGTGGCCAGGTGGCACTATGCCCACAAGAACTACAACTCGGCCATAATAGACCTGCTGGAATCGATAGTAACCTTTGTGAGAGACTACTGCAACCTGGGCAACGCATTCGAGGCGTCAGAGCAGGCCAAAGTGATACTGGGCAAGGTGCCGGGCAAGGATTTCAAGTACAATCCTGAATTTGCGCGCAAGAAGATAAGCGAGTATCTGGAGTCCATAGAGAGCCCCGAAATCAGGACCCGTGTAGACTCTCTTAAGAAATTCCTCGAACATCTGGCCTCCGAGCTCTCCCTCTCCTCCGACAAGGACTCCCGCATGATGCGCGACAGGATAAACCCCGCCGGCAAGAACATGCTGGAGCTTGTATACACCATAAATCCAATAAGAAACGCCATTGCCCATCCCAAAGACCTAAAGGTGATAACGGTGGACCACATGGTGGATATGCTGGGCAGGTGTCTGTCGCTTATGGAACTTATTGTAGAACTGAAACCTTACTGATATTATGCCAATGGACCGAAACACCAGAAAACGCTACGAGCTTCTGGATAGATATTTCCGCACCCAGCAGTACGATATCGACGAGCTGCTGGAGCATGTGAACTCGGCACTTGATACAGCGGGGCTCATGCCCATATCCCCAAGAACGCTCCACAACGACATCAGGGCGTTCCAAGACGAGATGAACGCTCCCCTGGATCCTGATGCCAGGAATGGACGCAAGCGCCTATACTGCTATTGCGACAGGGAGTTTTCCATTTTCAAGCTCAACGAGCTTAGCGAGAGCGACAAGGAGATCCTGATGAATGCCGTAAAGCTTATCGACCAGGTAGACGGACTGCCGGGCAACGTAAGTTTCGAGAAGGTGAAGATGGATCTCTGCAATGCCGTGGATTACAGGCCAATGGATAATCCTGTCATCATCCCTGATACCAACCCTTATCTTACCGGCCTCGATGAGTGGTGGAAGGTGTGCTACGACGCCATAACGGCCCGTAATACGCTTGAAATTAAGTATGTGGATTTCGATAGTAAGGACTTCAGCTTCGATATCAGCCCCTACGCCCTCAAGGAGTTCAACTCCAGATGGTACCTTATAGCAGAAAACAACGAGGATGTGGGCCGGTACTTTAGTTTTCCGCTGGATAGGATAGCTGATATCAGGGTGGGAGGCCATTCCGGATATATACCCAATCCCCGCTCCATCACCGAATACTATGACGATGTGTATGGCATCAGCATCAAGCCGGGCGATGAGCCTGAGGATATCCGCTTTGTGGTATTGGGGCGTCAGGCCAAGTATGTGTATAGCAAGCCGATACATCCCGGCTGCAGGATGCGATGGCAGGACGACGGCAGTCTGGAGGTAAGGATGCACGTGGTGATAAACTACGAGCTGGAGCACCGTCTGCTGGATATGGCCGATAGCATCAGGATCCTGGAGCCTAAGCGTTTGGTGGATAAACATGTGGCCATGCTGAAGACCGCGCTCGGTAGATATGGCGGATAAAAAAACGGCTCCCTTCAAAATCATTTGAGAAGGGAGCCGTTTTTTTCTCTCAACGCTGTTGCGTTAGGGGCCGTTTTACTTCTTCTTGCAGACATCGATAATCTGACCTGCAGCATCAACAACAGCCTTTACGATTTCGAAAATTCCTTTTGCATCCATTTTGTCTTTGTTTTTTGGGGTTAGTAAATAATTGCGGCTTCTTCGAGGACTCGTTTTTTTTTGAGGGGAGAGTCTTTGCTCGTTGAAACCATTTTGAGCGCAGCGAACAATTCTGCGTGTGGGCGTCTCTACTAGAACAAGAGCTTGCCGCCGAATATGTCTTTGAGACGTTCTGTGTCGGGTGTCCAAATATATCCGTTCATTTCTGATCCTCCATGTTTTTAGGGTTAGTAAATTCTTTAACTTTCATGATGCAAATTTAGACACATGCATTGCAGCCTTTTTGCATAGCAGTGCCCAAATGTGAAAAATCATTTTCACAAGTGCTATTTTTTTTTCATCTACCTTTGCAATCGTAAAAAACAATCAGATTGGTGTTCAGTTTGTTCTGAATTTATATTAAAATTTGGCGTCGGTTCTGAAACCTTTTTGAGAGTTTTTCGTTAAACATCATCATTTATCAAACCGAAATAATAATGGAATATTCAGTACGTACACTTGTGATCAAGTTCGAGAACTTGATTGAGA
>JAKSLV010000161.1 GCA_024401025.1 Bacteroidales bacterium | reverse complement strand
TCTCCTTGCTCTGCTGCTTTTCTAAACCATTTAACAGCCTCTGCATAGTTTTGGCTAACACCTTTTCCATCATAATAGCAATTACCTAATTTTAATTGAGCATTATCATCTCCCTGCTCCGCTGCCTTTCTATACCATTTGACAGCCTCTGCATAGTTTTGGGCAACACCCTCTCCGGTGTAGTAGCAATATCCTAAACAAGCTTGGGCACCATAATATCCTTGCTCCGCTGCTTTCTTATACCATTTTACAGCCTCTGCATAGTTTTGGCTAACACCTTTTCCATTATAATAGCAATTACCTAAATTGTATTGGGCTTTCGCATCTCCTTGCTCTGCTGCTTTTCTAAACCATTTAACAGCCTCTGCATAGTTTTGGCTAACACCTTCTCCATTATAATAGCATTTACCTAAACCGCATTGAGCATCAGCATTTCCTTGCTCGGCTGCTTTCCTATACCATTTTACAGCCTCTGCGTAGTTTTTGGCAACACCATTCCCTTCTGCGTAGCAAAGAGATAAATTAAATTGAGCATTGGGATAGCCTTGCTCGGCTGCTTTCCTATACCATTTTACAGCCTCTGCATCGTTTTTAGACACGCCCAATCCTTGGTAATAGAAAACTCCTATATTAAATTGGGCTTCTTTTAAACCCATATTGGCCGCTTTTAGGTAACATTGAAAAGCTTGATTATAATTTTTTTGGTTTACATAAGCATTACCCTGGTTATACCATTGTGTAGCAGTCTGTCCCTGCGCATTGATTGCCACAGTTATCAGCAATGCGATGATTGATAATAGTTTTCTCATAATTGTTTTGTATTAATTGTTGATATCAGTTTTAGAAAATACTTTTGTGAGTCTTGTGTTGTTGATTCGTTGCAAATATAATAAAAAATCCGGAATACTACTCCGAATTTTTATTGAAAATTCGGAATACTACTCCAGATTTTAATTAAAAATTCGGAGTACTACTCCGAATTTTCGTAAATATTTCTTTACTTCAACTCTCCCTTCAGATACTTGGCCGTGTAGCCCACGCCCTTCTTCACAATCTCCTCGGGGGTGCCTTGGGCTATTATCTGACCGCCGCCTTTGCCGCCCTCGGGACCCATATCTATGATGTAGTCGGCGGACTTCACTACGTCGAGGTTGTGCTCGATGATTAGGACTGTATTGCCCTTGTCAACCAGGGCGTTGAGCACGCGCATCAGCACGCGGATATCCTCAAGGTGGAGGCCTGTGGTGGGCTCGTCGAGGATGTAGAGAGTCTTGCCGGTATCGGTCTTGGCGAGTTCTGTGGCAAGTTTTATGCGCTGAGCCTCACCGCCAGAGAGCGTGGTGGCCGATTGTCCGAGAGTTACGTAACCCATTCCCACGTTCTGCAGGGCCTTGAGTTTCTTGAGGATTTTTGGGACATTCTCGAAGAACTCGGCGGCGCGGTTTATGGTCATATCCAACACGTCCGAGATAGACTTACCCTTGTACTTAACCTCCAGAGTCTCACGGTTGTAGCGTCGACCGGCACAGGCATCACACTTTACGTAAACGTCGGGAAGGAAATTCATCTCGATGGTCTTTACGCCCGCTCCCTGACATTCCTCGCAGCGTCCGCCCTTCACATTGAAACTGAAACGTCCTGGCTTGTAGCCCATTATCTTGGACTGCGGAAGTTCTGCGTACAATGCGCGGATATCAGCGAAAAGATTGGTGTATGTGCACGGATTGCTCCTTGGAGTGCGTCCGATGGCGTCCTGGTTAACCTCTATCACCTTGTCGATGTTCTCGATGCCCTCTATGCTGTCGTATTCCTTGGGAATCTGAAGCGAGCGGTAGAATTTCTGTGTGAGTATCGGTCTCAGGGTCTCGTTGATTATGGTGGATTTTCCGGAACCTGATACTCCCGTTACGAGCACCATTTTGCCGAGCGGAATAGTAAGGTCCACGTTCTTGAGGTTGTTGCCTCGGCAACCCTTGATTGTCAGGAACTTGCCATTGCCCTCGCGACGCTGTGGAGGAAGTTCCACGTCGAGGGTTCCGTTGATGTATTGAGCCGTCTTGGTATCGAGTTTCACGAGTTCCTCGGGAGTGCAGGCGGCCACGAGTTTTCCGCCGAGACGTCCTGCGCCCGGGCCGATGTCGATTACATAATCGGCATTCTTTATCATATCCTTGTCGTGCTCTACCACCACGATGGAGTTGCCGGCGTCGCGGAGGGTCTTCAAGGAGTTTATCAGTTTGTCGTTGTCGCGCTGATGAAGGCCTATGCTCGGCTCGTCGAGAATGTAAAGCACGTTTACCAACTTGGAGCCTATCTGTGTGGCAAGCCTGATGCGCTGGGCCTCGCCTCCGGAGAGGCTTTGAGCCGTGCGGAAAAGGCTGAGGTAGTCCAATCCCACGTCGTGCATAAATCCAACGCGGGTCTTTATCTCCTTGAGTATCTCGGTGGATATCTTTTTCTGCTTGGTGGAGAGTTTGTCGTCCACAGAACTTAAAAACTCTCCCAAATCCTCGATGTCCATTGTTGAGAGTTCGGCGATGTTTTTGCCTGCTATCTTGTAACTGAGGGCTTCCTTGTTGAGGCGACGGCCCTGACACTCAGGACACTCACACTCGGCTGAATACTTGAGGGCGAGGTCGGCGGTGTCCTCGTCGTCGGCAGCGTTGTCGAGGTATTTCATCACGCCGTCGTAGGTGCACTGCGACGATCCGTACATTCTCATCCACTCCAGGTGCAGAGGCTCGGCGCTTCCGTTCAAGACCATATCCTGAGCATCAGCCGGAATATCCTTGAAAGGTGTGTCGAGGCTGAATCCCTCTCTCTCGGCCAAAGCCTCCAACTGCTTGAATACGAAGTTGTCGGAGTATTTGCCGAGTGGCGCGATGGCTCCCTTCTTTATCGAGAGTTCGGGGTTTGGTATTACTTTGGTGATGTCTATCTTGTTGATGATTCCCAGGCCCTTGCAGGTTGGGCAGAATCCCGACGGCGAGTTGTATGAGAAGTTTGTCGGCGCGGGGTCCTTGTATGATATACCCGTGGTGGGACACATAAGCAATTTTGAGAAGTGACGCACCTCGCCGGTCTCGTGGTCGAGTAGCATCAGGATTCCCTTGCCGAGGCTGAGGGCTGTCTTCACCGAATCGCGCAGACGCTCTATGCCTCCGCCGGTCTCTGAATCCTGTGGCACTTGCAGTTTGTCGACCACTATCTCGATGTTGTGGACCTTGTAGCGGTCGGTTTTCATATTCACGATTATGTCCTTGATGTCGCCGTCCACGCGCACCTGAATGTATCCCTTGCGGCGTATCTGCTCGAAGAGTTCGCGGTAATGTCCCTTGCGGCCCTTGATTACGGGGGCCAGGATTATCACCTTCTTGCCGCCGTATTGCTGGGTTATCAGACGACAGATCTGGTCCTCGGTGTAGCGCACCATTTTCTCGCCGGTCTCGTAACTGAATGCCTCTCCGGCCCTTGCGAACCAGAGGCGCAGGAAGTCATAGATCTCGGTGATGGTGCCCACGGTGGAGCGTGGATTCTTGTTGGTGGATTTCTGCTCTATGCTGATAACGGGGCTCAGGCCTGTGATTTTGTCGACGTCGGGCCTCTCCAATCCTCCCATAAACTGACGGGCGTAGGCGTTGAAGGTTTCCATATACCTGCGGCGTCCCTCGGCAAAGATGGTGTCGAAGGCCAGCGAACTCTTTCCGCTACCCGACAATCCGGTGATTACGGTGAGTTGGTTTCGTGGTATTGTAACGTCGATGTTTTTCAGGTTGTGGACCCTCGCGCCATACACGTGGATGTTCTCGAGGTCCAGAGCCTCCTCTTCAATTTCGGACATATTGTATTCGATTTTTATTAGCGGGCAAATATAATAAATTTTCGTCGGAAAACAAAGG
>JAKSLV010000160.1 GCA_024401025.1 Bacteroidales bacterium | reverse complement strand
AAAAATGGAGGAGAATAGTTCACTTGCCATTGACTTGGCGCTGATTTTGATATCGGCTGGAATTACGACATTGATTTTCAAGGCTTTGAAACAGCCATTGATTCTTGGCTACATTGTGGCCGGTTTCCTTGTGGGACCTCACTTGGGATTTTTCCCCACTGTGGGCAGCAGCGAGACTATCGAGCAATGGTCGGAGATTGGTATCATCTTCCTGCTCTTTGGTCTGGGCTTGGAGTTCAGTTTCAAGAAACTCATCAAGGTGGGCAGCACGGCGCTCATAATCGTATCCACGATACTTGTGGCGATGAGCGTGGTGGGAATGTGGATTGGCAAGTCGATGGGCTGGAACAATATCGAATGTATGTTTCTCGGCAGTATGCTCAGTATGTCGAGTACCACTATTATCATAAAGGCGTTTACAGATTTAGGCGTTAAGAATCAGCCTTTTACACAGCCTGTTTATGGTGCGCTTATAGTTGAGGATCTTATCGCCGTGGTGATAATGGTGCTTTTGAGCACTATGGCGGCGAGTCAGAATTTCGAGGGCGGCGAGATGATGATGGCCATCCTGAAGCTTGTTTTCTGCCTGATACTCTGGTTCCTGGTGGGAATGTACATTGTGCCGACTCTTCTAAAGAAGGGACGCAAGTTTATGAACGACGAGGTGCTTACCGTCCTCAGCATTGGCCTATGTTTCGCAATGGTGGCCATAGCAGTTGCGATGGGATTCTCGGCTGCGTTGGGTGCCTTCGTGATGGGTTCCATTTTGGCCGAAACCATTGAGAGCGAGAAGATTATACACCTTATAAAAGGCGTAAAGGATATATTCGGAGCAGTGTTTTTCGTGTCGGTGGGTATGCTGATAGATCCCAATGTGATAGTGGAATATTGGAAGCCAATCCTGATACTTACGTTGGTTGTAATGACCCTTCTGCCGCTTTTCGCCACCACGGGAGTACTCTTTGCCGGCAAGGGCCTCGATACAGCCATAAGGGCCGGTATGACGATGGCTCAGATTGGTGAGTTTGCATTTATCGTGGCATCAGTGGGCAGCTCGCTCCACGTTATGAGTCCGTTCCTGTATCCGGTAATTGTTACGGTATCAGTAATCACCACATTTACAACACCTTACTATATCAAATTCTCGGGCAAGGTAGTGGAGTGGGTATCAGCCAAACTACCCGAGAGCATACTCTCGCACCTGAAGCCTGCCGACGAGAGCAGCAAAAACGAGAAAAACGTATCGCTCTTCAATCAGCTGATAAAAGTGAGCGCCATCCGCATTATTACCTATCTGGTGTTGCTTGTGGCTACATTTGTGGCCAGCAATATCTGGCTTGAGGGTGCTGTGCGCAACTTGCTGCCCGATCTTCCCGACCTCCCGATAAAGATTATATGCGCTGCTGTGGTTTTGGTGGTGATGTCGCCGATGCTTGCCGGACTCCTGGCAAGTTCCGCCAAGCAGAAGAAGCTTCAGCAGGACCTCTGGAACGGCAGCCGTGTCAACAAGATTCAACTTGTGGCCATCAATGTTATAAAGCTGTTCATCGCATTCTCTGTGATACTTACGGTGCTGTTCCATTACTTCCATCTGTCGTGGTGGGCGGTGCTTCTGATATCGCTGTTCATAGGTCTGCTGATATGGTTCGTAAACAAGAACATAAAGCGGATGAACTTCCTGGAGGAGCGTTTCCTCGACAATCTCAATCAGAAGGAGAAGGCTGCCCGCGAGCAGGCGCCTATGTCTACGGCCATCAAGGATTCGCTTGTAGGACACGATATCTCAGTGGAGGTTCTTGTTGTGGGTCAGGACAGTATCTTTGCAGGAACTCAGCTTGGAAGTATGGGTCTGCGTGCGGCCTATGGTGTCACCATCATCAAGATTACGCGAGGCAAGAAGGTGATTAACCTTCCAAAGCAGGATGATTATATTTTCCCCGGCGACAGGATTCTCGTGTTCGGCACCAAGCAGCAGCTCACCCGTTTTATGACTGATATCGAGACCGAGGTTGTGGTGAATACCGCTGACAACAAGGAGGTTAGCATAGAGAAATCGATACTTTCCCCAATATCGGTACTCGCCGGCAAAAAGCTCAAGGAGACCACTCTCCGTCAGGAAGGCTGTATGCTTCTCGGCGTGCGCCGTTTCGGTGAGTCGTTTATGAATCCTGGAGCTGACTTTGTACTCGAGATCGGTGACGAGGTATGGCTGGTAGGCGAGAAGGAGGTTTGCGAGAGGTTCTTCTAAGGGGGCGTTTGTCCATTTCATTTTTATTATAGATTTTTTCTATTTTCAGAAAAAATCCTTATCTTTGTCTCAGAAAATCAACAATCAAAAATCGAAAATCAAAAATCAAAAATGGCCAAGTATCTGAACCCAAAAGCGGACCTTACCTTCAAGAAGGTATTCGGAGAGCACAAGCACCTTGTGATAAGTCTCCTGAATTCCCTTTTGCCCTTGCCTGAGGGTATGAAGATTGATTCTGTTGAGTATCTCAGCGGAGAGAATCATCACGGCACTATCGACAAGAAGTATTCCATAGTTGATGTGAAGTGCACCGACAACTATGGCCGTACCTTTGTGGTTGAGATGCAGAATTATTGGACAACGGCATTCTTCTCACGCACACTTTACAATGCTGTGCTCACTTACAGCAATCAGCTGAAAAAAGGACAGTCGTTCGATAAGTTGAAGGATGTATATGCCTTGAGCCTTGTCAACGAATCCGAGATTAAATGTTCCCCAAATAACGCCAACGACTATATTCACGAGTATTACCTGACAAATCAGAAAAATGCTGAAGATGTCCACAAGGATATCTCGCTGATATTTGTTGAGTTGCAGAAATACAAGTCACTCGGTATCAAATTCGACAACAAGGCCGTTGACAAGATGGCGAATCTTTGGCTGAAATTCCTTACCGAGATCGACGACGACACCGTAGATGTGGATCCCGAGCTCCTTAATTCACCCGAAACCGCCGAAGCACTCGAGATTGTTGAGACGGCAGCCTATTCACCCGAGGAGTTGGAAGCCTACAATAAATATTGGCTTGATATCTCAACCGAGCGTTCGGCATTGGCAGAATACGAGGCAAAGGGCGAGGCAAAGGGCCGCGCCGAAGAACGAGCCAAGGCTCAAGCCGAAAAACTTGAAATGGCCCGCAAGATGAAGTCCGATAATATGCCATTGGAAATCATCGCAAAATACACAGGCCTCACCGCCGAGGAGATTGCAAATCTGTAAATAAAGCAAATGCCATTCAAATCAATGATTTGAATGGCATTTGTTGTATTGCTGTCAGCCAATATCAGACCTTTAGTAGTTCTTGCTCTTCATCTCGAAGTAAGCCTGTGGGTGGTTGCAGACTGGGCATTTCTCTGGGGCGGTCTTGCCTACGTGGACGTGTCCGCAGTTGCGGCAAACCCATACTGTATCGCCATCGCGGCTGAAAACTATGCCCTGCTCGATGTTGGCGAGAAGTTTCCTGTAACGCTCCTCGTGCCTTTTCTCCACTTCTGCCACGAGGCTGAAAAGCGCTGCAATGTCGTTGAAGCCCTCAGCCTTGGCCTCCTCCGCCATACGGGGATACATTTCTGTCCACTCGTCGTTCTCGCCGGCTGCTGCGTCCTTCAGGTTGTCGATAGTGCTGCCAACGCCGTCGTGCAGAAGCTTAAACCAGATTTTGGCGTGCTCCTTCTCCTGATTTGCAGTCTCCTCGAAAAGGGATGCGATCTGCTCATAGCCGTCTTTCTTGGCCTTTGAGGCGTAATATGTGTACTTGTTTCTTGCCTGACTCTCGCCAGCGAAGGCCGCCATAAGGTTGGCCTCAGTCTTAGTGCCTTTAAGTGATTTTTCCATTTTCTTTCAAATTTTGAGGTTATTTTAGAATATCGAAAATTACTATTTTTTCGGTTGATATCCAAATCTTTAACATATTTTTATATAATAAT
>JAKSLV010000016.1 GCA_024401025.1 Bacteroidales bacterium | reverse complement strand
GAGCGGGAGACGAGACTCGGACTCGCGACCCCAACCTTGGCAAGGTTGTGCTCTACCAACTGAGCTACTCCCGCAGATTACTGTGCTTTTGTTTGACCATTCTGTTCTAAGAACCTCAATCTTTTTTCCTGATTGCGCTGCAAAGGTAAGGCGGATTTTCGGATTGTGCAAATTTTTCAACAACTTTTTTGAAACTTTTTTTGTAATATTTTTTGCAAGCCTGATTATCAATTTTTTAATAAGGCCATGTTTACCGGGTTTTTCGCACTAGAAAACACCGCATCAGTTAAAATTTTCATCTGCTTGATACAACGTATCCCGTTTTGATGTATCTTTGGACTCAGAAACAATCACCAAAAACCAAACATAAAAAAATGAAGAGGACTATATACAAACTGGCCACAGCGATAATGGCGGCATCAGCTCTATGCTCCTGCCACGACATCTACGACCCCGACCCGTACGACGTGAGGGAAGGCAACAACGACTTCACTATCTGGAAGTTTGTACACGACTGCTCGGAAACCATGTACTTATGGAACCAACAAGTGCCCGAACGGGTAACATACAGCAAATACGCCAGCCCGGCCCAGCTGTTCGATTCGTGGCGGCACCCCGACGACAGATTCTCCAGGGTGTACAGCAACTACTCCAGCCTCACCAAGCAGCTGAACAACCAATACGTTACCAGCGGCATGGAGATGCGCATGAGCCTTTACGAGAACGACGTGGTGGGCATTGTGGAATACGTGTATCAGGATTCGCCAGCCGGCAAGGCAGGCATCAGGCGCGGACAGGTGCTCACAAAGGTGAACGGCACCGCGCTTACAAGGGAAAACTACCAGGAACTCATGGCTCTTGGCTCGGCCACATACACGTTCGGCAGTCTGGAGACAGATATCAGCGGCCATTGGAGCGTAAACACACGCAATGCAGAGCAGCATCAGATCACCCAGATAGAAATGGACATACCCCCGGTGCAGATAGCCAAGACCTTCAACAAAACCGCATACATACTCTACAACTCGTTCACGCGCAGCACCCAGGCCCTCAGGGACAGCATCAGCAGGCTAACGGACGAAAGCATCAGCAACCTGATACTGGACCTGAGGATGAACGGCGGCGGATACGCCAACACCATGGACACCGTGGCATCCATGCTGCTGCCCGGCATCATGGAAGGCGAGGTGTTCCTGAAAACGCGCTACAACTCCTTCATGAGCCAGCAATACCTGGACATGTATGGCGAGGATTTCGACAAGCGGAAGTTTGTGAAAACCGACGTAAGGCTGGGAAACCTGCAAAACATATACGTGATAACGTCGCAAAGGACGGCAAGCGCCAGCGAGCAGCTGATATCGGGGCTGAGGCCTTATATAAATGTAACCACCATAGGCGCGCGCACATACGGAAAATTCACATCATGCCTGCTGATAAACGACAACGTAGACAGGGGCTACGATCCACTGGGCATCCCCTACAAGGAATGGTGTCTGTACCTGTGCGTGGGCGCAAGCGAGAACTCGCGTGGGCAGATGGATTTCGCCCAGGGCATAATGCCCGATTTCCCCATGGACGACACCTACATGGAACCGCTGGGCAGCATCAGCGAGCCGCTTCTGGCCAAGGCGCTGGAGCTGGCATCGGGAGGCGCCATAGCCAAGAGCGGGCAAAAGGCCAGTGCCCTGATGCTGCAATACATTGACACCCAGGGCAAACCAGACATCTGCAAGAACGCCATGATATTGGAGGAGCCAGCATCAGGAAGCTTCAGATAAAAAAAAACGGAACAAAATTTGGTAACAATAAAATATTAGCATAATTTTGGAACAATAAAAAAAACAACATTAACACTCACATAAGAAAATGATAAAGACCGATATCTACGACGCCGCCAAAGGCGTAAAGATCTATACCCTGGCCAACAGCAAGGGCATGACAGCATCGTTTATGGAGCGCGGAGCCACAATGATAAGCCTCTGCACACCCGACAAGAACGGCAAGATAGAGAACGTGATAGTACAGCTGAAAGACTATGACGAGTACGTGAAAAACACATGCTACATAAGCGTGGTGCCAGGCAGATACGCCAACAGAATAGGCAAGTGCAAGTTCAGCCTGGAGGGCAAGGAATACAAGCTTAACGCCAACGACGGACAAAACTCGCTCCACGGCGGCCCTCACGGATTCCATGAGAAAAACTGGACCGTAAAGAGCATGGACGACAAGGCCTGCGGACCCGAGATCACATTCGAGTACGTATCGCCCGACGGCGAGGAAAACTTCCCCGGCACACTTACATCGCAGGTAACATACAAGGTTACAGAGAACAACGAGCTGGCCATAACATACAAGGCCACCACCGACAAGACCACCATCGTAAACCTTACACAGCACGCCTACTTCAACCTGAGCGGCGATTTCAAGACTCCATCGATATCGGGCTATCAGGTTCAGATAAACGCCGACGCCATCACCGAGGTGGATGCCGAGAGCATCCCTACCGGCAAGATAGCCCCCGTGGAGGGCACAGCCTTCGATTTCCGCAAGCCCACAGTGCTCAATACAATCAAGGACTTCTGGTACGACCACAACTACTGCCTGAACAAGAACGGCGACGAGATGACATTTGCCGCCGAGGTAAAGGATCCCGAGAGCGGCCGCGTAATGAAGGTGTACACATCGGAGCCCGGCATGCAGTTCTACACCGGCAACTTCCTGGACGGCACCCTCGACACTCCATACGGCAAGAAGGTTACACGCCAGAGCGCATTCTGTTTCGAGACTCAGCACTATCCTGATGCCCCCAACAATCCACAGTTTGCATCCACAACACTCTGCCCCGGCCAGGAATACACCCACAAGGCAGTATTCAAGTTCGAGGCATAACGGCGCCACCAATCCACGCCAAAGCCAAAAGCAATCAAGATAATCGAGGCGTCAGGCAAAACAGCATCTGCCTGACACCCCGATTATTTCAGTTTAATTAGACAACCGCAAAAAGCGTTAAAAAAGCATGGGCAACACCGCAGTAGCCTGTTTTCTGGAAATATCGGCCATACTGCTGATATACTTCGTAGTATCCGACTATTTCTGGAAACTGAAAACCACCAATCCCAAACGCCGCTACGACATCTGGATGGGCCTGTCGCAGGGCCTGTTGGGCGTGCTGCTTATCACCAAAAAGGTGGTATGGATGGAATACTACACCCTGCTAGACGCTCGCACCGTGGTGCTCTGCATCACCGGACTCCTTTGGGGCAGGCTGCCCATGCTGATATCCACCGCCATGATGACGGCCTTCACGCTGTGGTACGCCCCCACCATGCACGACGCGCTGCTTCAGCTAATATCCACCCTGCCGGCAATAGGCCTTTATGAGGGCGTGCGTCTGATGCTGCCCCGTTGGAAACACAGCCACTACTACACCACCCTGTTTATCTGTTCGCTGATACTGCAAGGCATACTGTACGCCTGCATAGCCATCACCCCGTCGGCCGATACCAGGGCACAGCTCACGGAAACCATACTGCCCGTATGGGTGCTGATGCCGGCCACAGTGCTGATGATGGGGCGCATGATGAAGGCCAGCCTGCTGCAAGACGAGGCCCAGCAAGAGATACGCGACACCGAGGACAGATTCAACATGCTGGCCCGCTGCTCCTACGACCTGTTCTGGGAACTGGATTCCACCGGACACATAAAATACATATCCGGAAACTCCGAGAAGATACTGGGCTACACCACCGACGAGCTCATAGGCCGCATGCCGCACGACATCATCACCGACAACGAATCGCTCCACACGCTGCTTAGATACACCAACACCGTGGACGAGAGCCTGTTCGACAGCAGACTAACATTCAAGCACAAGAAAGGATACAACGTATACTGCGACAGCCGAGGACTAAAGACATTCGGACCCGGAGGCATACCTTCCGGATACATGGGCATCATACGCGACATCACCGAGCGTCACCTCCACGACAAGCTTACACGCAGCAACGAGAAGATAATACGAGAGCAGAACGCCGAGTTCAGGCGTCTATACGAGGAGCTGAAACTGCAAAACCGCCAGATAAACGACGTAAACGCCAAACTCAGCGAGGCCAACGAGAAAATCAGCGACTCGCACAAGCAGCAGCTGGGCTACATCACCAACATCAGCCGCGAGCTGGCCACGCCCATAAACACCATAAGGCAGCTGGCCGAAGTGCTGGCCGACAACACCGCAAGCCCCGCCGACAAAAGCTCGGCCACAAGGCAGATCATGGAAAGGTGCGATTTTGTAAAGGACCTCTCCGACGACCTCTCCGACCTGGACCTGATACTGAAAGGCCGCATGAGGATAAAGATATCTACCGGCAACGTAGACGAGCTGATAACAGAGATCTACGACCAGTATTACTACAAAAACCTGTATGTGGACAAGAAACCCGTAACCCTGAACACCACGGTGGACCTCCCGAGCGACGCCCACCTGATACGAGCCGACTTCAGGAGGATAAGGCAGATACTGTCCACACTTATAGAGCAGGCATACAAGTTTACGCAGATAGGCAAAATATGGATACGCTGCAAGCTCTGCAACAACGAGCTTCAGTTTAGTGTGGCCGACAACGGAATGGGAATACCCCTGGGCGATAAATCCGACATATTCGATCCCGGACGCCAGGAATACCCCGATCAGCTGATACACCTGAAGCTGGAGCACACCGCCATAGACCTCAACATCTGCAAAAACCTTGCGGAGCTCATGGGCGGAAGGCTCTGGATAGAATCGGAGCCCAACAACGGCACCACGGTATTCTTTACGGTGCCATACACCAGGCCCGCAGCCATCAGCGATGGCCAATACGAGGCATCCTACAGCTGGGACCACCACCGCATACTGCTGATGGGATGCAGCAAATACAACAACGCGCTCATAAGCAGCCAGATAATGAAGACGGGAGCCAAATACGGCGCCATACTAATAAGCGACGATTCCGACTCCGACAACACATATCAGCAGTTCTCCAACTACTTCAGCACCATAAGCCTGATGCTGATAGACGAGAGGGTGATATCGCATCCGGCCGCCATAAGCCTGCTGAAACGATACCCCAACGCACCGCTGATAGTTACCGCTCAGGAGCCCGACATCAGCGAGCTGTGCAAGGAGATGGATATGAAACTAAACGCCATTACACAATGAGACTAAACGAGATAGGTGAATTCGGATTCATAAAGAGATTCAGCGAGAAACACTTCCAGAACCTGCCCAAGGGATACACCGGCATAGGCGACGACTGCGCCGTAATCCCCAACATAGGCGGTCACGAATACACCGTAAGCACCGACATGCTGATAGAGGATGTGCACTTTGTGCGATCCGAGATAGGCGGCTACCTGCTAGGGCACAAGTCGCTGGCCGTAAACCTCAGCGATCTGGCGGCATCAGGCTCCACACCCTGCGGCGCGTTTCTGTCCATAGCCGTGCCAGGCGATGTGGAGGTGGAGTTTCTCGACAGCTTCATGGACGGATTCTACAAGCTGTCCACAGTGTATGGATGCCCTCTGCTGGGCGGCGACACCACCGGCAGCCGCCACGGACTGGCCATAAACGTAACCGTGATAGGCCACTGCCCCGAGGGCCGCAGCAAGGGCCGCGACAAATCACTGCCCGGCGACATAATATGCGTATCGGGTCCGCTGGGCGATTCGGCAGCCGGCCTCAGGTACATACTGGACCCATCGCTGGAGCGCAACGACAATGCCCTGAAGCTGATACGTCGCCACCACGCCCCAAAGCCCCGGATACTGCTGGGACAGCAACTGGGCAGCATCAGCCAGGTACACTCCATGATGGACATATCCGACGGTGTGGCATCAGACATAAGGCACATACTGCAAAGGAGCAACGTATCAGCCATGATAGAAACCACCGCCCTGCCCATAAGCCCGACGCTGAGGGAGACGGGCCTGGGCAGCTCCACGATAAACGAGCTGGCCCTATGCGGCGGCGAGGACTACGAGCTGCTATTTACCGTAGACCCCGCATTCTATACCCAGGAATGGGCCAACAAGATGAAGATCACGGCCATAGGCCGCATAACAGCAGCCCCCGGCCAGCAAGTGATATACACCGAGAACGGAATATCCACCAACGCCTTTGGCGGCGGATACGACCATTTTGCGTGCTGACACCACGCGGCAAAAAAAAACAAGCAACAGAAAGAAAATGCGCCTGATAATATCGATACTAGCAACGGCCATCTGCATGGCATGCAGCATGCCAGCCTTCTGCCAGGACACGGAGCCTACGCCCCTGCAAGACCTGGAGAGGAGGGCTGATACGCTGCAGGGCTATCAGAAAGCCAAGGTCATGGCCCAGCTGGCCGAGGCCTACGAAACCGTGTCGATATCCAAATCGATGTATTACTGCCGGCTGTCGATGGAATACTTCAACAACATGTCGAACACCGACGATTTCCTGCCCGAAAACGACATCTTCAAAGAGCCCGACTCCATATTGGACCTCCGCGCCAGGATATACTTTGTGCTAGGCAAAAACTACGACAGGCTAAACTATGACCGCGAGACCCTGCCCGGACACATAACCGAGGCTCAGACAGCCAACAAGCAAACCGCACTGGAATACTTCCAGATACTGCTGAAGATACGCAAGCATCAGGGCAAACTGCTGGAGATAGCACAGGCCAACAACGCCGTGGCCATGCCATCGATGATGCTGGGATACACCGACAAGGCGCTGGAGATTTTCAACGCAAACATAGAGATTTACCAGAAACTGAACAACAAGCGCGAGCTGGCCAAAACATACAACAACATTGCCTACATAACATCGCTGGACACCGCCAACATCGACAAGGCCATAAGCCTATACCGTGTGGCCATGAGATACGCCCAGGAAGACAAGCTTACCGACATATCCGTGGGCATATCGCAATACATGGCCGACCTGTACATGATAAGGAAAAACTACACCATGGCCTCGCTTTACTATACCGGAGCCATCGAATACTGCGAGCAGACCCACAACTACGTATCGCTAAGCAAGATATTCCGCCAGCTATCATACATAAACAAGCAGCAGGGCAACCACGCCGCCGCCTACGACTACCTAATGAGGCACGTGGAGCTAAAGGACTCGCTGGAGAACAGCGAGACCATCCTTCAGATAAACGAGCTGTCGGCCAAATACAACAACAACAAGAAACAGGAGGAGATATCCGAGCTGGTGATCACCAAGGAAAACCAGCACAACTTGATAATAATATTCGTGATGGTGTCGGTGCTGGCACTGGTGGCGCTGCTGGTGGCCCTAAGGGAAACCAAGCGCAAAAACAAGAGCAACAACCTGCTCAGCAAGGCCAACCAAAACATCAACAACAGCCTCAACTACGCCAGCCGCCTGCAGAAAATCATCATCCAGGGCGAGAAGAAAGCCCGCGAGATACTCAGCGACTATTTTGTGTTCCACAGGCCCAGAAACATAGTGTCGGGCGATTTCTACTACGTGAGGGAATACAGCAAATACACCGTGGTGGCCGTGGCCGACTGCACGGGTCACGGAGTACCGGCGGCATTCCTTAGCGTGCTCAACATCACTTTCTTCAACGAGGTGTTCCAAAACAGCCACGAGGCGCCCGATCCGGGCCAGGTGCTCGACAAGGTGCGCGGCCAGGTGATAAAGGCGCTCAACCAGACCGACGACCTCCAGTCGTCGACCGACGGCATGGACTGCGGACTGGTGATTTTCAACAAGGAGACCCTTAAGGCCCAATACGCCGGCGCCTACATCGACCTGCTGATAATGCGCAAAAACGGCAATCTGGACGAGATACGCAGCACCCACAATCCGGTGTGCTGGTATTTCAAGCAGCTGCCATTCCGCACCATCAACCTCCAGCTGGACCCCGACGACGTAATCTACATGTTCTCTGACGGATACACCGATCAGGTGGGCGGCCCCAACCACGAGAAATTCACCAAGGCGCGCCTTAGGCAAACCCTGTCCGATATGCACGGCATGCCACTGCCGCGACAGAAGGAAACCCTCGACATCACACTCAACCACTGGCAGAGAAACTACGAGCAGATCGACGACATCCTGATACTGGGCATCAAGACCCGGTCGCTGTTTCCACAAGCCTATATAAGCCTTCCTCGCTAACCTCCACCACGGCATCCAGCATCATCTTGCGCACCACGTCGCGCACGTCGCTGTCGTCCAGCTGCGATGTGCGGTCCAGTATGGCATCGATATCCATGCCGCCGGCATTATCACGCAGCAGCGCAAACACCTGGTCGAAAATGGAGTTGAAGGCCGCCGGGGCCTCCCCTGCCCTCTTTCTGGCGCGGCACACATCGCACTCGCCGCAATCCTCGCCGTCGGTTTCGCCAAAATACTCGGTAAGCTGCCTGCTGCGGCACTGCTGGTCGTTCATGCAGTATTTTATCATGGCGTTTATGCGCTGCTGATACTTCTCGCGCAGGAGGTCGTAGGTCTCGGGCCGTATTATCAGGCCCTTGGTATCTATGCGCTCCGATATGTATATTATGTAAGGCTGGTTTTTCTGGGGAATGTAGCTTATCACCCTCATCTGCGCCAGCTTGTTCAGGTAGGCGTATATCACATCCACCTTGCACTTGCCATCGCGGGCCATCTGCTCCTCGTCCACATCCACGGCATTGCTGAAAATGCCCTCGTGGTTGCGCAGCAGCAGCTTTATGAAAGAATCGAAAGCCTTCTGAGCCACCTGAAACTTGTAGAGGTCTTCCCTGGATACCAGCATCTGCACCTTGGCCTGCGTAAACACCTCCTCGGTGGTTTCTATGTATCCGTTGCGCTGCAATATGTGCAGCGCGCTTATCAGCTGCAGCTGGTTTAGCTGATACTTGTTGGCGAAATCCAGCAGGTTGAATCCGTAAGCCACGTCCCTGCCCGCGCCTATGGGAATCTGTAGATAGTTGCCCAGGGCGTTGTACACATTCTTTATGAAGTCCTTGCTGGGGAACGAGTTGGTCAGGTTTCTCCTTAGGCTGCTGATATCGCGGTCGTTGTATAGCAATACGGCGTATGCCTTCTTCTCGTCGCGGCCTCCGCGTCCGGCCTCCTGAAAATATCCCTCCATGCTGTCGGGCAGGTCTATGTGCACCACGGTGCGCACGTCGGGCTTGTCGATGCCCATTCCGAAAGCGTTGGTGGAGCATATCACCCTGATGTTGCCGTCTTTCCACTGCTGCTGGCGGTAGTCCTTGTAGGCCGGGGTGAGGCCCGCGTGGAAATATTCCGAGCTGATGCCGCACTGCTTGAGATACTCGCTGGCCTCCTTGGTGCGCTTGCGGTTGCGCACATACACTATGCCCGTGCCCGGCTGCGAGTTGAAAATCCTGAGCATATACGGATTCTTGTCTTCCACGCGGCGCACTATGTATATAAGGTTTTTCCTGGCAAAGGATTTCCTGAAGAGGTTTGGCTCGCGGAAACCCAGCTTGTCCATGATGTCGCTGGCCACCTCGGGCGTGGCAGTGGCCGTAAGCGCCAATACGGGCACACCCTTGGGCAGCACCTTGCGCACATCGGCAATCCTGAGGTAGCTGGGCCTGAAGTCGTAGCCCCACTGCGATATGCAGTGAGCCTCGTCGATGGCCAGTATGCTGATCTCCATATCGCGGATTTTCTGCAGGAACATCTCGGTGCCCAGCCTCTCGGGCGACATGTACAGAAACTTTACATCGCCGTATATGCATGAGTCGTAGGCGTTCTGGATCTCGCGCTGTGTCATGCCCGAGTATATTGCGGCAGCCTTGATGTTGCGCCGCCTCAGGTTTTCCACCTGGTCTTTCATGAGGGCGATAAGGGGCGTAACCACTATGCAGACACCGCTCTTGCTGAGAGCCGGCACCTGGAAGATAATGCTCTTGCCGCCGCCCGTGGGCAGCAGGCCCAGAGTGTCCTTGCCGTAATCGGCCACCGATTTTATGATTTCCTCCTGCAAGGGGCGGAAAGCGTCGTAGCCCCAGTATTTCTTTAGTATGTCGGTATATATGCTCATAGCCGGGAGATTTTTTTATAGCGGCAAATATACTATTTTTTTGTGGAATGACGATTATTTACTAACTTTGCGCTGAATATTTTTTGCTACGAAAACAAACACACAAATTGCAATGTTGAGGACAACGATGCTGCTGTTGGCCATGCTTACAGCATATATATCCGCCCTGGCTCAGGGCGGGCAAGCCATATTCCAAGTGGGCGGTCAGGATGTTTACGCCGGCGATTTCCTGCACCACCATCCCGAATACACCGCCGGCGGCGATACCAGCGGCCTGTGCCGCGCGTTGCAGCAATACGCCGATTTCCGCACAATGGTGTGCGAGGCCTCCAGACTAAGGCTGGATACCACCACACTCTACCGCAAGGCCATGGACTACCACCGCCATCAGGAGATCCAGGCCCACATAACATCCAGCCCCAGGGCCAGCAAGATTGTTCAGGAGCTGATACTTCAGTCGAAATACCAGTACCGCGTGTGGCTCATGAGGTTCGATATCTACTTCAACAGCCACGGCGACACCGCCACGGCCTACCGCAAGGCCATCAGAGCCAAGGAGATGGCCGCATCGGGAAGTTTCGAGGCCACGGCCAGGCAGATATCCGACGAGCCATCCACCAAGAGCAACGGCGGATACCTGGGATGGGCATCGCCCGTAAACATACCTGCCGGCCATGAGATTCTGGAATACATATACGCCCACCACAACGGAGGCTCCAGCATCAGCCGACCCATAAGATCGGGCAACAGCTACTACATAGTGATAGCCGACGGACGCCGCCCCGCCATCGACACCCTGGGCATATCGCCGATAATAATACGCAAGACCCCTCGCGCCAGGATAAACGACTCCATACGCACCCTGATGCTGGGGATAGAGGACAAGCTGAAGTCCGGAGCCGACTTCGGGCAGCTTCAGACCGAATACAGCGATATAAAATTCGGCCAGAGGATGTCGCTGGAGCAGGCCTGCCGCACATATTCCACCCACATTGCCGACAACATAAAGGAGGGCGGATACTCGCCCATGATGGAGACTCCCGACTTTTTCTGCATTGCCAGGATAGACTACACCCACGCCCTTGACGTAAGCATCAGCTACCAGAAGGCCCTGAGGGAGCGCATACCCGGCACCGTGGTATACCAGAACATGAGCCAGTATTTCATGGACTCCATAAAGAGCATATCGGGATACAGCAAGAAGGGAAACCTGGCCGTGATAGCCAAGCTGATGCCCGACTCCACAATATTCGAGGCCAAGTGGCAGCCCGGAAACCTGGGCTACCTGAGCCAGACACTCTTCACATACGGAGGCCAGAACTACTCGTATGCCGATTTTGCCGAGTACATAAAGGCCACTCAGTACGTTACAGCCTACTGCAAGATACCCGAGTACGTGGAAGAGCGGTATCAGGACTACCTGAACATGATAACGGCCAGCCAGGCATACGCCTACATGGAGCAAAGCAACGCCAGATACCGCAAGGCCCTGGCCAACGACAGCCACGAGGCCCTCCTCGCCATGCTGAGGCTGCACCCAAGCCACCCCAAAGGCATGCCCACAATGCAGCAGGCGCTGCAATACAGCAGGGAGACAGGCTTAAGCCCCAAAACCAGCCACAGCATCAGGATGAGGCTATACAGCTACCACGACGCCGCCAACAAGAAGAAAGCCATGAAAAACGCCGAGGCCCTGGCCATGGACAGCACGGCAGCCCCGGGCCTGGCCACGCTTGCCGAGAGCGGAACATATCAGCTGGGCATGAGCGAGGCCGCCGACATGATAATAGCCGGGCTGGACAGCGGCAAATACCGCATGCCCGCCAACAGGCTGATATATCTGGACCAGATAAACTCCTTTGCCATAGTGGAGATAGACCAGAGGCCCGAGCCCCTGAGCGACAGCGAAACATACAGCATTGTGGCCAGCAACTGCGCCGCCCACATCATGGAATCGTGGATGAGCAACCTGAGGCAGCGCCACGGACTAGCCATGCAGCCCAACGCCTGCCAGACTGTGGCCGAGGCTTTGAGATAATGGACAATGAATAATGGATAATGGACAATGAGATAATGAACAATAATATGAGACGCATAATGATGATGGCCGCCGTGATGGCGGCAATGATTCTGCAAGCATGCAGCAACGCCGACGTGCACAACGGGAAAACTCCCGTGGCCAAGGTGTACGACACCTACCTGTATTATGAGGACCTGGGCGAACTGGTGCCAAAGGGCACCGACCCAATAGACAGCGCCCTGAAGGTGAAACAGTACATACACGTATGGGCACGCCAGCAGCTGATGATAAAGGTGGCCGAGCTGTATCTGGACCCCGCCGAGAAAGACGTGGAGAGGCAGCTTCAGGAATACAGGAACAACCTGCTGATATACCGCTACAAAGACCAGTACATAAACAAAAATCTGGATACGGCGGTAACGGACGCCCAGAAGAAAGACTACTACGAGGGACATCCCGACGATTTCAGGCTAAACAGCCCGGCCATAAAGGCCATATACGTGCAGCTGCCGGCCGTAAGCGACAACGACACCGAGATACGCAAGCTGCTGGATTTCAGGTCGGAGAAAGACTCGCTGCTGCTGATTGACCTTTGCAGGCAGCACGCCGTAAAGTTCGACAACTTCGACAACAGGTGGGTGACCCTGCAGGAGGCCGGCCGCAACATGCCCGACCCCATATCGGAGAAAAACGACGTGATAAAGATAAACGGAACAATAGTGGTGAACAACGGCGAATACATCTATATGCTGAAGATAAGGGACCACATACAGGCCGGTGGCGAAATGCCGCTAAACATGGCCGAAAACTCCATATATCAGATAATAATAAACAAGCGCAAGACCAAGCTGATAAACGATTTTGAGCAGCTGATACTGGACGACGCGCTCAGCAACAAAAACCTGGAGTTCTTTACGGGCGAGTAGGCCGATATTTCATCACAAAAAGTAACATTAACGAAGACGCAAGAAATGAGAAACTTGACCAAATCACTGATAGCCGCCGCGGCTCTGCTGGCAGGAGTGGCAGACACAGCCAGCGCACAGATAATAGACCCCAACCAGAAGGGCGACACCATCGTGGTGGACCGCGTGGTGGCCGTGGTGGGCAACAAGCCAATACTGGAATCGGCCATCGAAAACCAGTATGCGCAGGCCAGGGTACGAAACATACCCACCACCAAGTGCAAGGTGTACGAGCAGATGCTGTATCAGAAACTGCTGGTGGCTCAGGCCGACCTTGACTCCATACAGGTAACCGACAAGGAGATAGAGAGCGAGATTCAGGACCGCCTGCAGCAGTTCATCAACCAGATGGGCGGCATCGACAAGATGGAGGAGAACTTCAACAAGCCGCTGGCCGAGATAAAGGCCGACCTTCGCGACATAACCGAAGACGAGCTGCTGGCCGCCGGAGAGCGCCGCGAGATCACCAAGGACATAAAGGTGTCGCCATCGGAGGTGCACAAGTTCTACAAATCGATTAGCAAGGACTCGCTGCCCCTCATCGACCTCCAGATAGAGATGTGCCAGATAGTGCTGTACCCCGAGATTAGCCAGAAAGACATCGACGAGGTGAAGAAACGCCTGCTGGGATTCCGCGACGAGGTGCTGCATCAGGGAGCCCTCTTCGAGACCAAGGCCATACTCTACAGCGAGGACCCCGGATCGGCCACATCGGGCGGCGAGCTGGGCTACATGTCGAGAAACGAGCTGATGCCTGAGTTTTCGGCCGCTGCTTTCGCACTCAAGAAAGACTCGATATCAGACATCATAAAAACCGACTACGGATACCACCTGATACAGATGATAGACCGCAAGGGCGAGCGCATAAACGTGCGCCACATACTCATGAAACCCAGATTCACCATAGAGGCCAAGCAGAAGGCCAAGCAGACCGCCGACAGCCTCTATCAGGTGCTGAAGGAGGGCAAGCTTACTTTCGAGGACGCCGCGCGCCTATACTCTCAGGACGAGAAAACCAACAAGAACGGCGGCCTGATGATAAACCGCCACACCGCCGACACCAAGTTTACCGTGGAGACCATCCTGATGCAGGACTACTACAACATAAAGAACCTGAAGCCGGGTGAATTCAGCCGTCCGTTCGAGACCCTGGACGACCTGGGATCCAGCGTGTACAAGATAATGATGGTGAAGAGCAAGGAGGCTCCGCATCAGGCATCGCTGGAAACCGACTACCAGATAATCCAGGACATGGCTCTAAACAAGAAATACGAGGACGCCATAGAGAAGTGGAAGGTGGAGAAATCCAAATCCACATACATCCGCATAGCCCCCGACTACAAGAAATGCCCTTTCGAATACGACGGATGGCTTCATAACGACATTGTAAGATAACGACCCACATACCCACAATGATAGAATTCAAAAACGACGTGGAGGCGGCAGACTGCCTCAAGAAACGCCACGACGAGCTCCTGGAGGAGATTGGCAAGGTGGTGTTTGGACAGAAAGAGATAATAGAGCAGGTGATAACCGTGATGATGGCCGGCGGACACTGTCTGCTGGTAGGCGTGCCGGGCCTGGCAAAAACCCTGCTGGTAAACACCATAGCCAAGGTGATGGACCTGGGCTACAAGCGCATACAGTTTACTCCCGACCTGATGCCGAGCGACATCACCGGATCGGAGATACTGGACGACGACAGGAAATTCAAGTTCATGCGCGGCCCCGTGTTCAGCAACATCATCCTGGCCGACGAGATCAACCGTACTCCTCCCAAGACTCAGAGCGCACTGCTGGAGGCCATGCAGGAGCATGTGGTGACAGTATCGGGCACATCATACAGGCTTGACGAGCCTTTCTTCGTATTGGCCACACAAAACCCCGTGGAGCAGGAAGGAACATACCCATTGCCTGAGGCTCAGCTAGACCGATTCATGTTTAACGTGATACTGGACTACCCATCGCCCGAGGAGGAATACACCATAGTGAAAAACACCACCGCCGACCGCAACGTGGAGCCACGCAAGGTGATATCCGCCGAGGAGATTCTCTATTTCCGCGAGCTGATAAAGCGTGTGCCCGTGGCCGACAACGTTATAAAATACGCTGTGGACCTGGCAGCCAAAACCCGCGCAAACGCCCCTACGGCCCACGCTGACGCAAAGAAATACCTGAACTGGGGAGCAGGCCCAAGAGCATCGCAATACCTCGTAATTGGCGCCAAAACCTACGCTCTGCTCCACGGCAAATACTCGCCGGACATCGATGACGTAAAGGCTGTGGCCCTGCCGGTACTGAGGCACCGCATAGTAAGAAACTATCAGGCCGAGGCTCAGGGACTTAGCGAAGACGATCTGATAAAGCGCTTCTTATAACATTATTTAACAATAAAAATCGCTCCAAATAGTTGAATAATTAAGATAAATATTTAAATTTGCGCACTTTTTGTAATAGAAAAGGAAAAAGGAAAATAATATAAACAATAAAAACTTACAGCGCTATGTATTGGACACTTGAATTGGCAACAAAGCTGGAGGATGCTCCATGGCCAGCAACAAAGGACGAGCTTATCGACTACGCCACAAGATCTGGAGCGCCCTTGGAACTCATCGAGAACCTGCAGGAGATTGATGACGACGGCGAGATTTACGAGGGTATCGAGGACATCTGGCCCGACTATCCAAGCAAGGAAGATTTCTTCTTCAACGAGGAGGAATACTAAGCCGAATAAAACTTTATGACATTACTCCCGTCAGATGCGTTTCTACGCATCTGACGGGCTTTTTTTTGCCCATTGTGACGAGATTATTCAAATCACACAGATAACACGGATGACACAGATTTATCACAGATTAATATATCTAAAAAAAAATCTGTGATAATCCGCTTAATCTGTGTTATCTGCGTTCTAAAAAACAATTCGTCGAACTCACGTTGATAAAATAAAAAAAGAGCACCGATCTTATATAAAGACCGGTGCTCCATAAAAGCTGAAATTACTAATTACAAATTACTAATTAAAATATAATAATGCGAAAACCAAAATTCTCGATTAAAAATTCTAAGCATTGATTAGTAACTACGTGTAGAAGACTACCAACCTGGGTTCTGCTTCATGTTGTGGTTAACCTCCATAACATCCTTAGGAATAGGCCAGAATCTGTGCTTCTGCTCGTACTTGAGAGGAGTCTTGTTGTCAGCAAATGGGTGCTTGATAACGTAAACAAGGTTGTGAGGCTTTGAGCCCTTATCCTTGTCCTTCTCCCACTCGCCGGCTGCGTTCTGCTTGCAGTAGTACTCGTCGTAGGCGTAAGGAATGTTGTCGAGAACCTTCTCGTATGCTTCGATATCATCACCCCAGCGAACGAGGTCTTTCCAACGGCAGCCCTCGAACCAGAGCTCGTACTGCTTCTCGTCCTTGAGAGTCTGAAGATCAACTGAAGCAGACTTTGGTGCGCCAGCACGCTCCTGAATCATATTGATGTACTTCTTAGCCTCGTCGAGCTGACCCTTCTGGATGCAAGCCTCAGCATACATCAAGTAAGCCTCAGCAAGACGGCCGAGAGAGAAGTTAGTGTTGTTGTCGGTATCGTTGAAGCCCTGATCGGTAGGAGCCATCAGGTTCTTAACCTGCCACATATCGCAGTATGAGAATACACCACCAGTGTACTTAACACCACGCTTGGAATCCTTACCCTTCTCTTCTTTTGTAAGACCCTTAGAGTTGCCATCAGCATCGAAGTCGGACTTCCAAGGAACGAGAGTCTCATCGTAGAACAACTCGTCAGAAGTTACGAATGTAGCCTTTCTACGGTAGCTGTCAGGCTCGTGCTTGTACATCTTGTGAGCAAACTGATCGTTGATGGCACCGCCACCCCAACCGTTGCAAGAGATGATCTTTACAGCTGTACCAGAACCCTGGATGTAGTCACCACGCCAGTTGAGAACGTTGGCAACCATCCAACGGCCGCGGATGTTGTATGATCTCCAAGAATCATTACCACCAGCAACCTCAGTGTTGGCAGAATAGTTGAACTCGAAGAGCTTCTCCTCGCAACCATCACCCTCTACGTGGAAGAGGTCGCGGAAACGGTCACCTGGAACAAGTGCGTAGTTAGGAGACTCAACGAGAGGCTTCAAGCAAGAGATAACCTTGTCGTAGTTCTCGGCATAAAGGGCAGCCTTACCAGCAACGTACTGGGCAAAACCCTTAGTTACCATGTAAGCGCCTACCTTGTCGCTCTGACCCTCACGTTCCTTAAGGTCAGCCATAGCCTCCTCACACTCCTTGGTACACCACTCGAGAATCTCCTTCATGGTCTTGTCGTTTGTAGGATTCTCGCTAGGCTCGATAAGGTGGTCGATGAGAGGTGGCTGATTGTAAACCATAGCTGCAATCATGTGACACCATGCGCGAACAACTCTAGCCTCGGCTACAGCCTGCTTCTTAGCAGGAGTATCAGCCTTCTCGCCACCGAAGTATGTGATAACGAGGTTGGCAGGATAGATAGACTTATAGAGGCGGCTGTAAAGAGTCTTGATGATAGAAGTAGCGTTATCATATCTGAACTCGTTTACCTCACGGAAGCCTTCGTGGTCGTGGATACTCTCACCAGCTGCAAAAACGTCGTCTGAAGAATAGTTGAGACCCATGAGATAAGCGTTCCAGATACCCTCTGTACCACCAATCTCCTCGTTCCATGTAGCATACATGGCCATTTTGGCAGAATATGCATCATCATCAGAGCTATAGAAAGTCTCTGGAGTATTTACACCTTTCTGCTCTACTTCCAACAAATCCTGATTACAGGCAGTAAAACATACACCTGCAACAAGAAAAGGAACTATAAACTTTTTCATATAAAATTCGTTTTAAATAGATTAGAATGTAATGTTGAAACCAAGAACAATCTTCCTCATGTTAGGATATGCACCCATATCCAAACCAGGAGCGTTGTAGCTCTGAGTACATGTCTCAGGATCGAGACCTATGTACTTTGTGAATGTGAAGAAGTCGTCGAGAGAAACGTATGCACGAACATTCTGCATGTAAGCCTTCTTAACAATGCTTGAAGGCAATGTGTAACCGAGCTGGATCTGCTTGATCTTGAAGAAAGAACCGTTGTAAACAAGAGCAGAAGAGCTCCAGAATACCTTGTCACCAGCGATGAGGCTTGGATCTGGCATATCCTTACCATTGAACATATCGTATACACCCTCAGCTACGTTAGCATAGTTGGTACGATAGAGGTTGTAGTAGATGTCGTTGCCTGCTGTACCGGTACCGAACAATGAGAGATCGAAGCCCTTGTAGTCAGCAGAGATTGTAAGACCGTAAGTCATTGAAGGAAGACCAGAACCGATCTCAGTCATATCACCATCGGTAGGAGTATCAGTTGGGTTGCCATCAGCACCCTGGTACAAAGGCTTGCCCTCGTCGTTGAGGCCGAGGTACTTGTAACCACGCATGTACCAGATAGGATGATCCTGCTCGAACCAGCACTTGATAGTCTCTGGGTTGGCACCTGAAAGGCCACCACCCTGGATACGGTCGATAGAAGGCTCGAGGTAAGTAACGTTGTTCTTAAGAGTAGCAAGGTTGCCAGTTACGCTGTAGTTAACACCACCGATCTTGTCCTTCCAAGAAAGCTCAACCTCAAAACCCTTGTTCTCAACCTCACCAGCGTTCTTCATCATCTCAGTCATACCAGACTCAGCGAGAACCTTAGCATTTACGAGAAGGTCCTTGGTTGTCTTCTTGTACCAGTCGAGACCGAGAGTAAGTCTGTCGTTAAGGAATCTCATATCGAGACCCAAGTCGATCTGCTCTGAAGTCTCCCATGTAAGCTCTGGGTTAGGAAGCTTGTTAGGCTTAGAACCGAGAACAACAGTGTTAGACTCTGCATCGATAGAGTAAGCAGTAGAGTTGGTAGCGATACCAGCTGTGTAAGGGAAGCCACCGAGAACGTTTACGTTACCGTTCTGACCCCAAGAAGCACGGAACTTACCGAATGACATGATGTCAGAATCGATGTTATCCTTGAAGAAAGACTCGTTAGAGAATGTCCAACCGAGTGATGCAGAGAAGAACTTACCCCAACGGTTGTCGGCAGAAAGCTTAGAAGAGTCGAATGCGTCAGCACGGAAGTTAGCCTGTACTGAGTAACGGTTGTCGAAGCTGTACATCAAACGACCGAAGTAAGAGATAGCACGTGAAGTGTTAGGAGTACCATCGAAAGCCTTAGAAGTCTCCTCGTTGCTGTTTACGTAGCTGAGGTAGATCCAGTTTGGCTTGTAGTCCTTGAGGATGTCTGGACCAGAAGCAGAAGCGTTGATGTTGTTGCTGTTGCCCTGACGGTATGACATACCAGCCATTGCAGAAACAGTGTGCTTGTCAGCAAAAGTCTGGTTATAGTTTACGAAGTTCTCCCAGTTGTACCAGAGTGAGTTGCCGATACCACCAGAGATCTTGTAATCCTCACTCTTACACATTGGGTTGATGTAGAAAGGATACTGCCAGTCGCTAGAGTTGTTGTAAGAGATTCTGTAACCCAAGCGAGAAGTGTAAGTGATAGCCTTGATAGGAGTAATGTTAACGAAAGCTGTACCGTTTACGTTAACACCGTTAGACTTGCCCTCGGCACGGTCTCTCTGAGCGAATGGGTTACCACCGGCGAGACGGTCGAAGAAGTAAGAAGAACCAGCGAACATACCGTTCTCGTCGCCGAAGAAGCGGTACTGCTGTTTGCCATTGGCAACCTCATCCATAGCGTTAGTGAGGTAGTCCATGTACTTAGTCTCATCCTTCCAGTAAACTGGAGTCAATGGGTCGATAAGCATAAGAGTCTCGAAAGCTGTACCGTAACCGTTCTCAGAAACGCCACGGCTAGCCCACTTCTCGATAGAAGTGTTAGTACCAATCTTCAACCAATCCTTGATCTTGTAATCAGCGTTGAGCTGAGCTGTAAGACGGTTGTATTTATCCTTGCTGCCCTTAACGATACCATCCTGGCTAACGTTAGAGATGCTAGCGAAGTAAGAACCACGGTCGTTACCACCCTGGAAAGAGAGAGTGTGCTGCTGAGCCCAAGTGTTCTCGAAGTACTCATCAAGCCAGTTTGTGTTGGTGTTAGGATCCCAACCACGTGACATAGCAAGCTCCTTATCAGCCTCGAACTGCTTTTCGGTGATCTGTCTAGACATCCAGTCAGAGAACTGAGTAGCGTTGAGGAGCTGTGGAACCTTACCAAGCTGCTGGTTTGTGAACTTAGCCTCGTAAGAGATAGAGCCCTGACCCTTCTTACCAGACTTAGTAGTGATGAGAACAACACCGTTACCAGCCTCGGCACCGTAGATAGCAGCAGAAGCTGCGTCCTTGAGAACCTCCATAGACTCGATCATAGAAGGATCGAGGTACTGGATGCTGCTAACCTGAAGACCATCAACGATCAAGAGAGGACCGATGTTGCTAGAGTTAGAAGAGTAACCACGAACACGGATAGAAGCACCCTGACCAGGCTTACCAGAAGAGTTGAGAACCTGGATACCAGAAGCCTTACCCTGGAGAGCGGCAGCGGCATCAGTGGTAGACCTGTTCTGGAGGTCAGAGCTCTTTACAGAAGCTACAGAACCAGTAAGGTCGCTCTTGCGCTGTGTACCGTAACCTACTACAACAACCTCGTCGATCTGCTGGTCGTCAGAAGACAATGTACAGATGATTGTGGTTTTGCCAGCTACATCGAGAGTCTGCGAAAGATAACCGATGTAAGAGAAGGTAAGTTTTGAATCAGATGGAACATTGATCTCGAAGTTACCATCCAAGTCAGTAATAGTACCATTTGTAGTACCGGCTTGTACTACGTTTACACCTACGAGAGTCTCGTTGGTTGCGCCGTCGATTACTTTACCAGTAACTTTTATGTTCTGGGCAAGAATCGAAAATGGGATTAACAAAAGGAATAACCCCAGAAGAAAAACTTTCCTCATAGATTAAAAAATTTAGTGAATTAAATTAGTAAAATGTTTTGCGAATTTAATCGTAATGAAACCAAAATCCACACACGAAGCACTCGCCCGGCAGGGATTAATTTCACGGATGCAAGTTGCAAGTTTTTGTTAATGTTAACAAATTTTTAGGCTTCTTTTTTATATCCAAATGTTACAAATCTATGTAACATTTGTAACATTTAGCCCCAAAAAGTAACTTTCATTACGCATTTGTAACAGAATGTAAAGTGTACATAGAATCAAAAGTAGTTAATACTGTCATTTTTTTTTTAACTTATTTAATATTTCAAGCAATAAACAGACCCTTTTGATAGTAAACCGTTCTTTACTTCTTAACACTAAATTTACATAATCAGCGGCTGGCCGAAGCCCAGAAGAGGCGGATTGGCCTTAATGGCTGATAATGAACTTGCAGGAATAAAGCTTGCTGAAGCCTGACCGCAACAACAGCAGATATGTTCCGGATTCAAGAGAATCAAGCTTAATGTTGCATGCCGTTCCTGATTGCAGAGAACCTAAATCAATTGTGGCAACACAGTGGCCAAGCGCGTCGAAGATGTCGGCAATGGCGTTTTCAACGTCGGAATCAGCCACAATATGCAAATCTCCGCTGCTTGGATTCGGGAAAACTTCAGCAGCAAGATTCACCTTATTATATATGATATCGCCAACGGCGGTGGAAGGACTCGGCACGTAGCCGGGCGAAATTGTAACGGAGTTGCTCATTCCAGAGATTTCGTTATCGCCGTACAGATTCAATATATAAAAGGTGTATGAGTTGCCCTTCGAAATATCATAATCAAACGAGGATATTGAAACGTCGCTGAAAGTGTGCAAAAGCTCATCGTTGCAATAGAGCTGGTAACCGGTGCAAACGGCATTCTGAGTGCCTGCAGGACGGTCAAGAATCTCGATATCGTCGATAAAGAGAGTATCAGCACCAAGATAGCTGGTAACGTTGTTGAGATTGATGTAATAAGAGCCGCTCCTGAGCTCGGCAAGGTCAATCTCGTAATGAGCCCAGGCATCAGAAATCTTCTGATTGGAATATTTGTGGAAATTGGAGCCCCTGGAGCTGTACGAGACAGTAAGGCTGGACATTCCCGACGAGCTGCGTGCCCAGAACGACAAGACCTCGCCGCCCGAAAGCTGTTTCTTGGGCAATACGAGGTAATAATCGGCTATTTGCTTCAATGAGGGCTTAACGCTCATGATGGAATGTGAATCCGAATGAAAATCCTTGTCGGTGATGCGCCATGGATACGACTGCGAGGTATTGTGATCTATATTGACATAGAAAATCTGCTTCATGTTGTCGTCCAGATCCAGATCATCGAAAGAAAGTGAGAGCAAAGAATTGTCAGGAATGTTCCACGACAGATGCACCTTGCTGGAATCGGCATTGCAAGTGGCAGAAAGATGCGATTTTGGCAATGGATTCTCGAGATTGTAGGGATCGAAAGGCGGAATTTCTGTTACGTCCTTGTTGGGAGCAAGCCAGGCCCTAAGCTGATTCTGGTAGGATGGATAATAATCCCACGAAGAGCTTATTTTGGCGAAATAATCGTTCTCGGGAGTAAAACACGAAGCGTAACCACCACTGAGAGTGCCGATTACGAGATTCTGGTCGTTGAAGAGCGGCGCACCCGACGAGCCACCCTGAGTGGTGCCCCATTTCCAACGGTCGATATGCCAATGAGTAAATTTAAGATAATGGCAATCGGGATCCTCGTCGGGATAGTTGTCGGTATATGCCGACTGCGACGATATTGCAATGCATTTTTGTCCGCCGCAGGGGTGATGTATGGTGAAAGGGCTGCGCGAATTGTCGGTATCAGAGATATTGATTCCGGCAAAATATGGCTTGTAGCTTTTTGGAATAGCCGGAAGCTGCAAAAGCGTGAAATCAAGCGTGGAATACTTCTTGCGCGATTCCTTGCCGTACTTATCCACGTATGGCTGCTGAACCGAAGTGGCAAGCAGGCGCGCGCCATCAAGATACTGATCGCTGAAGATGTTGCCATGTGACATTGTGCCGGATTCCAGCTCGAAGTTGAAATACGAGACAATGGAGTTGGCTGTCTGCTGGTTGCAGATGCAATGCGCGGCCGTAAGAAGGTAGGCGGCGGTATCGCAGAGGGTAGTGTTTAGAAGCACACCCGTACAATAATACAGATAGCCGTCGGCCTCGAACGAATATCTCACGATGGAATGTTTAAGTGCCTGATAATCGGCGCCGAAAGCCGAATTTATATCCTCGTTTATAGAGCAGAGATCGTAGAAGCTGGTGCTCTCCTTGCTGCGCACAGAGGCATCAAGATTGGAAAAATCGTAGTACAGTTTCTCTATCATCATATCGGGCTGAGGCTGCCCAAATGGCACAAACATATCCAGCAGGATCTCGCTGCCGGGTATCTGCGGAGTGCGCACAAGGCCGTCGGACTGGCTGCCCATGGACGGGGACACACCAACAGAATGGGAAGCATCAGGGCCCGAAAGCTGAAGCTCCACACCTTCCTGAATTTGCAAGAAGCTGATACATAAGCCCAAAGAGAAAGCATCCGGCGAGCTGATACGCATGCGGTAACGGAGCCCGGAATCCAAAGTATCAGCCACAATATTTCCCGGGAACTGCACACCAACAGGCAAGACTTTGGCGAAAGCCCTGCTGCCGTGCATGCCGTCGGAATAGGGATCGATGTGGGCAGGGCGCGGAATCTCGAGCGAGAACACGCCGGTATCCTGCGCATGCAACGAGAGCTGCATCAGGACAAAAAATAAAAGAAAAAGATTTCTCATATAAAGTAAAGTATTATAAGCAACAATGATTTGCAAATGCGAAATTAACGAAAAGCAGCAATAAAAGATAAAGATTTTTGAAAAAAAATACTAAATGGATTTCAAATTATAAAGTGTGTTTAGTAACTTTGCAGAAAATAACAAAATACAAATGAAAAAACGCATATTACTGATATTGACGGCATTATGCCTGGCAGGCACACTGAGCGCCCAGGTGGTGAAATCGGACAGATTTATATCCATGAACGGCACCCGATACTACCTGCACAAGATTACCGAGGGACAGAGCCTGGAAGATATAGCCAAGGCGTATCAGACTACAGTACAGGATATTAAGATGAACAATCAGGACAAGACGGGAAAGTTTCAGCCCGGAATCCTGATAAAGATACCCGTGCTGAGCAACAACTCTACCCCTCCAAGCACTCAGGAATTCGCCTACCACACAGTGGAGAAAAAGCAGACCCTGTATTCGATATGCCAGAAATACGGCGTAAACGAGGAGGATGTGTACAAATACAATCCTGAGGCCAGGTTCGGCATCAAAAGCGGCGAAACCCTGAAAATTCCAGTAGGTCACGTGGACAATCCCGACCGTCAGAATGCCGAGTTCATATACCACTCGGTGAAGCAGAACGAGAGCATAAACTCGATATGCGTGCTCTACAAGGTGGATATCAACGACTTGCTGAAATACAATCCCAAGGCCAAGACAGATTTCAAGGCCGGCATGATCCTTACCCTGCCCAAGACTCCGGAATACATGAACCGCAACAACAGCGACGGCGAGGACGAGCCCGAAATGATTGACCAGCAGGACCTTGTAAGGCTGGAGGCTGCCAAAAACAGCGACTACTGCCCTTGCGAGAATTTCACCTACAACCGCAGCAAGACCATAAGGATTGCCGTGATGCTGCCACTGTTCATCAGCGAGAATGCGGCCAAGATAGACGCATACCGCCAAGACCCCAACAAGAACAGCCTCTACAGCAAAAACAGCGAGAAGATTTACGAGTTTTACGAGGGTGTGCTGATGGCCACCAGAGACTATCAGCTGAGGGGATTCAACATACAGCTCGACATCCTTGATACAGAGAACTCTACATCTAAGACCAACGAGATATGCTCTAATCCCGAGCTTAAGAAGGCTGACCTGATAATTGGCCCTCTCTACACCGACAACGTGATAAAGGCGGCCAAATTCGCCAAGGACAACCAGATAGCAATGGTGTCGCCGTTCGCCATCAAGAACGACCTCCTGAAGGAAAATCCTTACCTGTTCCAGATGACTCCAAGCAACGCAACATCCATAGAGGAGACTCTCAACTATTTTGCAGGTCTGGAGGGCAGCAACGTGGTTTTGGTATACGACAACGAGGGCAACAACAATCCCAACGAGATATCGCTGATAAAGAATTACCGCGACATCATCAAGAAGGTGGACAACCTGACTCTCAAGGAGATAAACTACGACAACGGAGGCGCGTCGATACTGAAATCGGCATTGAATTCGGCTCAGAACAACATCGTGATAATGACCAGCACCAAGGAGGTATTTATAAGCAAGGTGTTCAACTACCTAAACGGACTTGTGAAGAACGACCATTACAAGATACTCCTGTTCGGAAGCCAGAGCTGGGAGAAGATCGGCAACATCGACATCGAGTTCCTTCAGGGCATGAACTTCAGCTACAGGTCGTCAAGCTTTGTAAACTACAACAACGGCAATGTAAAGACGTTCATATCAGAGTTCAGGAGCAGATTCAACAGCGAGCCAGGCATCTACGCATTCTCGGGCTTCGACATCACCAACTACTTCCTGGGTCAGATAAGCAAAAAGGGCAAATACTTCCACTTCTGTCCAGACGATCCAAGCCAGGGCCTTGTCTACAAGTTCGATTTCAGGAAGGTGGCACCACTTGGCGGCTACGAGAACCACAGCAACTATGTACTCCAATACAGCGAGGATTACACGCTGCAAGAGGCGGAATAGATGAAAGTTTAGAGATTAGAGATTAGAGATTAGAGATTAGAGATGAGAGATGAGAGATGAGAGTAAAGTGTAAAGAGTAACGTATAAAGAGTAACGTATAAAGAATATATAGGGACCCCGGAGGGGTCGAGCGCAAGCATACGTTAGCCCATAGTGAAAATCCACAAACTATGTTTGTGGATTTTCACTATGGGCTAACAGCAGGCTACGCTCGACCCCTCCGGGGTCGCTTTTTTTTGTATATACACAAAAAAAGGCCGGCGAATCACGCGTTTGTGATACACCGGCCCGAAATAAGTTTTCTACGGTTGAGTGTTTACTCAGCTAACAGAAATTACTTAGAGATAACGAGAGCCATCTCACAGCACTTGTTAGAGTAACCCCACTCGTTGTCGTACCAAGAAACTACCTTAGCGAAGTTAGCATCCAAAGAGATACCAGCCTTAGCGTCGTAGATAGAGGTGTGAGAGTCGTTTCTGAAGTCTGTAGAAACAACTGCATCCTCTGTGTAACCGAGGATACCCTTGAGCTCGCCCTCAGAAGCCTCCTTCATAGCGGCGTTGATCTGCTCCATTGTAGCAGGCTTCTCGAGTACTACTGTCAAGTCAACAACAGATACGTCAGAGGTAGGAACACGCATAGACATACCAGTGAGCTTGCCGTTGAGAACAGGGAGAACCTTACCTACTGCCTTAGCAGCACCTGTAGATGAAGGGATGATGTTCTCGAGGATACCACGACCACCTCTCCAATCCTTCTTAGAAGGACCGTCAACAGTCTTCTGAGTAGCTGTAGCAGCGTGAACTGTAGTCATAAGACCCTTAACGATACCGAACTTGTCGTTGAGAACCTTAGAGATAGGAGCCAAGCAGTTTGTTGTACAAGAAGCGTTAGAGATGATCTTCTGGCCAGCGTATGTGGTGTGGTTAACACCGTATACGAACATTGGAGTAGCGTCCTTAGAAGGAGCAGACATGATAACCTTCTTAGCACCAGCGTTGATGTGAGCCATAGCGAGCTCCTCTGTCAAGAAGAAGCCAGTAGACTCTACAACTACGTCAACACCAAGAGCACCCCATGTGATCTGTGAAGGATCCTTCTCAGCGAAGATCTGGATCTTGTTGCCGTCAACGATCATGTAGTTACCGTCAACCTTGATGTCGTGGTTGAACTGACCGTGAACTGAATCGTACTTGAGCATGTAAGCCAAGTAATCAGCGTCGAGAAGGTCATTGATACCTACAACCTGAATTCTACCTGCGAAGTTCTCCACAGCTGCGCGGAAAACCATACGGCCGATACGACCGAAACCGTTGATACCTAATTTGATCATTTTAATTGTTAAATTTATAAATTGATTAATAATATGTCCTTTTGATTGACACTTGCAAATTTATGAAATATTTTTTTTAGTTGTACTATTTTTTTGAGATTTTTTTCGTTAAATTTGGGTTAAGGATTGTGGCTACATCTCGCACATGCTCAATACCAAAACCTTCACGTCATAACCATCAAGCAAATGGGCGATTTTGTCAACCTTTGCCTGCAACAGTGCGGGCTTGTATTTATCCGGATTTCGCTTCACCCCGGCAATGGTGGCCGTATGGTCAATGCCGTTGATGGCGACAAGGTCTATCTCGCACTCGCCCTTGCGGTCCCAGTAGCTGCCAACGGCTGTTACGGGCTCTTCCTCGGAGTATTTCTGCCGGAAATACTGCTCGAGCACAAGGCCTGAGTATTGGTCTTAATCACGGAGTATCAAACGGCCGTTACAAAGATAGGAAAAGATTTTTGGAAAGGAAAACACTTCCACAAAGGAAAAAACATTTTTTTTACATCTCTCCCACTGCGAACAGCGGCCAGTTCTCCATCCATTCCTGGTCGATGTAGTCGAGCATAGAAACCCGTACGGCCTTGAGTTCCTGATGTTTTTGCATGAAATTGCGCAATGAGCGGGCATGCACGTTGCCCTCGGCCTTTACCTCAACGGGTATCAGTCTTGACTCTTTCTGAACCACAAAATCGAGTTCAAACTCCCGTTTCTCGCTGCTCCAGTAATATATGAAGAGGTCGTTGCGTGACACAAGCTGCTGATGCACAAACTGCTCGGTAAACATTCCCTTGTATTCGCTGAAGATGTTGTTGCCAACGATAATCTGATCGGCTGGAGCCTGCGACAATGCCCCGAGCAATCCGCAATCCACGAAAAAGAGCTTGAATGCGTTAAGGTCCTCGTAGAATTTCAATGGAAGTTTCACGTCACTCACCCTCGATACCTTGTGGACTATGCCGCAATCTATCAGCCACTGAATGGCAATCTCGAAATCATTGGCTCTCGCACCTTTCTTTATAGCGCCGAAGATGAATTTCTTGTTTTCCTTGGCCAACTGTGACGGAATGGAATCCATCACCATATTTATGCGCTGAACCTCGTGCTTGGGCGCATGTTTGGATATGTCGTCCTTATACGCCGAAAGTATGTTGTTCTGTATCTTGCGCACTTTCTTTAAATCCCTGAGCCTGAAGAAACTATCAACAGCCTCCGGCATTCCGCCTACAAAGTAATATAGACGAAGCAATTCTATGTATTTGCTGCTGATGCTGTTGATTACGGAAAAATCCCTTGATTTCAGGACATCCACAAGCAACTCGTTGCCAGAAGCCCAGAGAAATTCCTCGAAATCCATCGGGTGAATGTCAATCATATCCACCTTGCCGACAGGAAACGATGTACCCGGATGCAAGGCTATGCCAAGCAGGGAGCCAGCCACCATCACATGGTATTCCGGCGCATTCTCACAGAAATATTTCAGCGAGCCGAGTCCTTTGGGCACTTCCTGAATCTCGTCGAGGATAATCAATGTCTTGCCGGGCTCAGCCTTTACACCAATAAGGGCCTGAAGTGTCAGGAGAATCCTGTTTATATCATAATCCTGCTCAAAAAGATTGCGGAGTCTGTTGTCATTGTCAAAATTGGCGTAAATTACGTTGGAATATTCCCGTTTTCCAAACTCATTCATTATCCATGTCTTACCCACCTGACGGGCACCACTGATAATCAACGGCTTGCGGGCATCAGAATTTTTCCATTCCAGCAACTCAGTGTAAATTTTCCTTTTCATTTCAACACTTTTTCGGGGTTATTTTGAGCACAAATATACACTTTTTCGGAGTATTTTACAAGCAAAAACCACACTTTTTCCGTAATTTATTCTTTACTTTACCACACTTTTTCTGAGTTGTTTTAGGACCCAAAGCACACCTTTTCGGAGTTTGAATACAAAAAAAGTGTCCGCCTCATCATGAGACAGACACTTTAATATATTATGCTAAACCTTAAAAAACTTACTTCTTGAGAAGCTTTACTACATCAGGCATCTCGCCGTCGTACTCGCCGCGGTTGAGTTTCTCGCGGATCTCGGTGAAGGCCTTTAGTGTGTAGTCAACATCTTCCTCGGTGTGGGCCGCTGTGGTGATGATGCGGAAGATTACCATTCCCGGAGGAATTACAGGGTAGATTACGATAGAACAGAAAATCTTGTAGTTCTCTCTGAGGTCGAGAGCCATACGTGTGGCCTGCTCTACGCCACCCTTGATGCTTACAGGAGCCACGCAAGCCTCGGCAGGACCTATATCGAAGCCCAGGTTGCGGAAGCCCTCGTGGAGACGCTTTGTAATCTTCCAGAGTTTCTCGCGCTGCTGCTGACCCTTCTCGCCACGGATAATCTCGAGACGCTTAAGACAGCCCTCAACGATAGGCATTGGAAGGCTCTTTGCGTACATCTGAGATCTCATGTTGTACTTAAGGTAGTCGATTACTCTCTTCTCTGATGCTACGAAACCGCCGATGGTGGCCATACTCTTGGCGTATGCGCCTATGTAGATATCCACCTCGTCCATAACGCCGAAGTGCTCTGATGTACCACGGCCTGTAGGACCCATAACGCCGAAACCATGGGCGTCGTCGATCATAACGCGGAAGTTGTATTTCTTCTTGAGAGCGCAAATCTGGTCGAGGATACCAAGAGCTCCGGTCATACCGTAAACACCCTCGGTGATAAGGAGAACGCCGCCGCCCTGCTCCTCAGCCTTCTGGCAAGCCACCTTGAGCTTCTGCTCGCAGCTCTTGATGTCGTTGTGACGGTAAGAGTAGCTGCTGCCCTGGTGGAGACGCTTGCCGTCGGTAAGGCATGCGTGGATCTCGGCATCATATACGATAACATCGTGACGTGTTACGAGAGCGTCGATACAAGAAACGATACCCTGGTAACCGAAGTTGAACTCGTAGGCGGCCTCTTTCTTCTCGAACTCGGCAAGCTCCTTCTCGAGCTGCTCGTGGAGAGCTGTGTGGCCGGTGAGCATTCTGGCGCCCATAGGATAAGCCATACCCCACTTGGCGGCAGCCTCGGCATCCACCTTGCGGATCTCGGGATCGTTGGCAAGGCCAAGGTAGTTGTTGAGCGACCAGTTGAGAACTGGCTGGCCATTGAAAGTCATGTGAGGACCAAGCTCACCCTCAAGCTTTGGGAAGGTGTAGTAACCCTCGATCTTCTGGCGGTACTGTCCGATAGGACCACCTGTAGAAGCTTCTATTCTGTCAAAAATATCCATATTTTGTGTATTATGTTTCTTTCGGGCAAAGGTAATTGTTTTTTTTGATTGCGCAAAGATTTTTTTATGCAGTTTTCCATTTTTCGGAGGCTTCAGGGCAAGCACAGGCATAGGAGGGCAAGGGCGGAGAACTGAAGCTTCAGCCCGAAAGAAAAAAATACATGGAAAAGGCCGCCGGAAATATTTTTTTGGAGTAAATTTGCCGCACAAAAACGGAACATCATGCAGAAATACCATACCGTGCTTGCCATTGCAGGCACCGACAGCGGCGGCGGCGCAGGCATACCCGCCGACATAAAAACCATAAGCGCCTGCGGATGCTACGCCCAATGCGCCATAACGGCCGTAACGGTACAGAACACACTGGGCGTGAGCGACATACACGACATACCAGCCAGCGTGATAAAGGCCCAGATAAAATCGGTGATAAGCGACATGGGCGCGCAGGCCATAAAGATAGGCATGCTGTCGAAGGCCGATACTGTATTGGCCGTGGCGGATGCCCTGCGCGAATGTGCCCAAGGCATACCCAAGGTGCTGGATACGGTGATGATATCCACATCGGGGCATCCGCTGCTTCAGCCCGACGCCATGGAGGCCCTCATAAGCCAGCTGATGCCGCTGTCGAGCGTGATAACCCCCAACCTGCCCGAGGCCGAGGCGCTGCTTGGAACAAGTATCGGAAGCATCAGCCAAATGGAAGAATGTGCGTATCAGCTACATAAGATAACCGGCGGATCGGTGCTGCTGAAGGGCGGCCATCTGGCTGATACCGACGTACTTACGGATGTATTATACAATGCCGGAAACGGACGCACAAGCCGCTACAGCGCGCCCAGGGTGGAATCATGCAACACGCACGGCACGGGATGCACAATGTCGTCGGCAATGGCATCGTATCTGGCTCTGGGCATGGACCTGGAGCAGGCCGTGGGCAAGGCCAAGCAATATCTCCACAAGGCCATAGAGGCCGGCGCGGGCTACAGCATTGGCCACGGGCACGGCCCCGTAAAGCATTTCTGGGAATTCTGGCAGGATTAATGAATGCGAGGGCTGAGGCCTGCCCTGAACACAACGCCGAATGTGAGCGGTGCGCCGGCCACATAGGTGGGGTATCCGAACACATCGCCGGAGTTGCCGGCATCCACGCAATACTTCGAATTAAAGAGGTTTTTGCCGTAAAGGCTGATGTCGTAGACAATATTGCGCGAATCAGTCCACTGATAGCCCACATTGAGGTTGGCCATCGAATAGGCGTCCTGACGCAGGTACGAGACGTTGGGCTCGCTGAAATAGTATTTGCCCACAAAGGCCACCGAGGGGTGGATGTGGAGCACCTTGTTGGGTCCGCCAAACTGATGAGTGATATTGAAACCGACATCGAACTTGTGCTCGGGGTTTAGGCGGAAGCGGTTGCCCTTGAGCTCCTGCTCCTTGTCGTCCATATCCTTGTCGGCGAAACGGCCGTTGCAGAATGTGTAGTCGATGAAGGTGGTGAGCTTGGGACCGAACTTGTATATGAGCGATCCGTCGATTCCGAAACCGCGCGCACGTCCCTTGTCGTTGGTGATGTATCCCACGCTGCCATCGGGGCGCATGCCATACTCGGTGCTCTGGAAATGGTGCCATACATAATAATAGTTGGCCACATTATAGTTGAAGTATCCGTTCTGAGAGATACCCTTTACGCCTATCTCGTAGTTGTAGAGATGCTCGGGGCGCAGCTCCACCACGATATCAGGCCTTAGGTCGTAGTAAACCTGAGCCGGGCGTCGTCCCTTGGATGCTGATGCGTACACATTGTGTCGGGCGTCGAACTTCCAGTTGAGCACGGCACGGCCCACCCACGAGCGGTATTTGCGCTCGGTCCAGAGCTGCTGGCCGTTAGACGAGGTAAGCAGCAGCGACTGATTGATTATTGGAGCCACGTCGCTGGTGGAAAAATATCCGGTCCTCATGGATTCGTCGGTGCCTCGCAGACCAACGGTGAAATAGAGGTTTCGCCAGAAATTCCATGTGAGGTCGGCAAAAATTCCAAACTCGTAAGTCTTGCACTTGTCGGTGGCGTTTTCGTAATAGTCGTCAGGCAGATACACGTTGGATATTGCCGAAAGCATCTCGTTCTGAGCCAGCTGGTCTTCTATTCTCAAGCTGTGGAGGAATTGGTCTAATGAGGCCTCCCCCATCACGGCGCCCATAATGGCACCCACCTGAGGATTGGAATCCATAATATTCTTCAACTGACTGCCAAGCACATCGTATATCACGTCGGCAGATTCGGCCACAAGGTCGGGAGTCTTTTCCCAGTGGTCGGACTTTCGGTAAAGCTTGTCGTAGCGCTCCCTAAGTTTGTCGGCCACGCCCTTGCGCGCCAGCGGCATGAAAGTGGCCATCAAGGCGTCCACCTGCTCGTCGGCGCCTGGCACGGCGGCCTTCACCTGGTCGGCCAGATCGTTGAACGATGATACCACAGACAATCCTATAAGATCAGGCACGCTCTGAAGCTCCACATACATCTTGGGACCCACCACAATAGGGAACACAAAACCCATGTTGCCACCCAGAATGTACTGATGCTCGTTGTACTCATAAACATACGACATTCCGAAAAATCCGCTCAGGTTTTTGCCGTTGTCCCAGTTTAGGCGCAGCTCCTCGCTCAGCTGATGTCCCTTGGCGATGTCGTAGCCCAGAAGAATGTTCCTGTACGAACCGTCAACATCGAAACCCAGATTGCAATCATAATACCTGGCACCTATGGTGTTTGTGATGGTCAGATGGTTTCCTATGCGGCCGTCGTACTGAAGTATTGCGTTGTAGACACTCCTGTCGAGACCCAGAGTATCGCCGCCATTGAAATACGCAGCCGTAAAAGGCGACTTGTTGTCGGGATCGTCGGGAGTGCCCAGACGATTGGTCTTGAAACTTGTGGTGGAATTGTTGTTGCGCAGCATATCGAGAGTAAGGGTGATGGCCGAGCTGCTGTCTTTCAGGAAAACCGACGTGGCATTCTTAATAGCAAAGGCGCTCTTGCCGTTGGCAGATCCTCCGGCCAGATTCTTGATGTATCCGTCGTGGGCATCGTATCTGAAAGCCAGTCGGTTGGATACCCTGCTGCCCCAAGGAGTGTTCAGCATCAGCTCTCCGCCGCGCTGATTGTAGGCGCCGTAATTGGCCATAACATTAAAATCGAAGTTCCTAGCCGGCTTGTTGCGCACATACTGCACCGCACCCACCAGCGCGCCGCGTCCAAAAAGAGTACCCTGAGGCCCCCTCACCACCTCCACACGCGCCAGGTCGAGCGGCTCTATTATGGATGTCTGAAGGCGTCCGATGGAAATATTGTCGAGGTATACCGATATGCGCTGCTGTGCGTAGCTTTCTATACCGTCTGATGTTACGCCACGGATTCCATACACGCCGGTGGCATAGTCCTGGAAATTATTCTGAAGCGCCGGAATAAAAAACGACATCTCGTCGATCTGATTGTAGTTTTGCAGCCTCATCCTGTTGGTGGTGAGCACAGTCATGGCAATTGGCACCTCCACCTCGCGCTGAGCCCTCTTCTGAGTACTTACGGTAACCTCGTCCACCAACTGCGAGGGACGGTCGGTAAGCACCACATTCACAGTGCCTTCCTCTACGGGAATCTGCAAGTTTTTGTATCCGTAATACGATACCGATACCATCTTTCCGGCATACTGCTCCGGAATCTTGAGCACATAATAGCCCTGATTGTCGGACAGGGCGGCCAAATCCGTATCTTCCACCACCAAAAGAGCGCCCACAAGGGCCTCGTCTCTGGTGGTTACCACCTTGCCGCTCATAACAATCTGAGCCAACGCATCATTGCAAGACAGCAAAAGCACAAAAAAAATCAATAAAAAATTCCTCATATCCAAGTCTTGTTAGTTGTATTTGAAAGATAATGCAAATATAAAACAAAATAAATACCAATAGCAAAAAAAGTAATACAAAAACAAAAAAAAACGCCATTGCCACTCGGTTTCCCTTGCAGCAATGACGCAAAATAAAAATACTATGCCAACAAAAATTTTACTTCAACATTGATTTTGCCTTCTCTACGGCTGCCTGGAGACCGGCTGAATTCTTGCCGCCTGCTGTGGCGT
>JAKSLV010000159.1 GCA_024401025.1 Bacteroidales bacterium | reverse complement strand
GTAATAAAATTATAAATTAATCTTATAACAATATGAAAAGACTATTTATCTTATTTGTGCTCGCATTTGTTTCGTTAGCTTTGTTCAATACCGAGGCTAATGCCCAGTGCAAACAGCAGGTTGTATATCAATGTGCAACTTCGTCTGATAATGGAATCTATCTTCGTGACTTTAATACAAAACTGAAACGTGATGCTGCTGATGAGGAAACCGGTATGAAGTGGTCTCAGCACCTTAATATGAATACCAAATACAAGTTTACTCTCTGCGCTCAGGAAGGTTTCCAGGATCAGGTGGTTCTTACTCTCTACGATTCGTCGCGTCCCGAGAATTCCAATCCTTACGAGTGTACATTCGACAAGGAGCAGAACACCGACAAGAAATCGTTCGAGTTTATCTGCACAAAGGCTGGTATTTACTACATCTCGATACGTTTCAAGCCTGGTCAGGGTTCCAAGAAGGCTTGCGCTGTAGGTATCCTCTCTTTCAAGGGTAAGGTTACAGCCAAGGATCTTGAGAATATGAAGAAGTAGTTTCGGAGGTCCGCTTTTGAGGCGGGCCGTGATATACACCTTTTCCCGTGGAAACTATTGTGTCCTGCTGTCTTGGGGCTATTCAAAATGCCTATCAGACTGCAGGATGCAATAGTTTTTTTGGATTATTAAGTTTTTATTTACTTTAGTTTTCGTTTACCAATGCGCCTTATCATTTTTCTATTGGCCATAGTGATGCTGATGTCGTCGTGCAAGCAGTCTCAGAAACTCACCCAGACTTCTCAGAAGGCCGATTTGTTGTATTTCCAGAAGGATTATCAGGGGGCTTTCGACAGCTACAGCTCCATCATAGAATCTTATGTGGCCAAGAAACAGCAGGTGCCCGGCGATTTGTACAGCTCTGCCGGCAAGTGCCTTTACTATATGGAGTCGAGGCCTCAGGCTATGGAATATTTCAACCGTGCCGAGCAGCTGGGGTTTCAGGACGAGATGATGCTGAGCCTCAGGGTAAAGTATTACGGCGATATCGACAATTTGTCGAAGGAGGTGGAAGCTCTGGAGCAGTATTCGGCCCTGTATCCCGATGGGTCCGATATTGCGTATGTCAACAAGCGTCTCTATCTCAGGTATGTGGAGATGAAGGAGTTCCGCAAGGCTTATCTTAGATATCCCAAGCTTCAGGCCAATAGCCGCGACAGCCTTCCCGTGCTGGAGAGCTACCATCAGGTTTGCAAGAAACTGGGCAAGGCCGACGAGGCCGACAAGATTGCCGAGAAGCTTTATTCCATCGACAACAACAATGCCATCGGCCTGGGACATGTGGCGTATCAGGCCTACAAGACTACCGAAGACGAGTATCAGGCTGCCGTGAAAGCCTACGAGGCGCAGAAAACCAATGCGGCCTACACCGTTATGGTGAAGAAGACTCAGCCTCTGGCTGCAAGGTACAAGACCGCCCGCGACCTCTACCTGAAGCTTTACGGCATCACCAAGAAGCCTGCCGACGCCGCCATTCTGGCCAGAATCTACCAGCGCCTTAAGGACAAGCAGAAGGCCGATTACTACGCCAAGCTGTCGAAGGGGTAGAGGAGGGGCTGCATCAGCCCGATGATGATTTTTTTTTTACGAACAACATAAACATAATCAACTAATATCATGACACTTATAGAGCAGATTCAGGACGATATGAAGTCCGCCATGAAGGAGAAGAACCAGCTGAAGCTGGCCGCAGTACGCGCCATTAAGTCGGAGATACTTAAGGAGCAGACATCAGGCAAGGGTGGCGAGGTTACTGATGCCGATGTTTTGAAGATTTTGCAGAAGATGATAAAGCAGCGCAGCGAGTCGGTGGAGATCTACAAGCAGCAAAACCGTGCCGACCTCGTGGAGGAGGAGAGCGCCCAGCTTGAGTATATAAAGTGCTACATGCCAAAGCAGATGGACGAGGCCGAGGTGGCCGCCGTAATCAACAGGATTGTGGCCGAGACCGGCGCCGCTTCCATCAAGGACATGGGCAAGGTGATGAAGGCCGCTAATGCCGAGCTGGCCGGAAAGGCCGACGGCAAGATGATTGCCGACCTCGTAAAGGCTGCCCTCAACAAGTAATATGGAAAAGCTTTCGATGGATACCCTCAACAGGATTTCTGTGGAGGAGTATAAGGCTGCCGACAAATCGCCCATTGTGGTGGTGCTGGATAATGTGAGGAGTGCCCTTAACGTGGGTTCCATTTTCAGGACCGCCGACGCTTTCAGGATAGAGCGGATTGTGCTCTGCGGCATTACGGCCACTCCGCCCAGCGCCGAGATTCGCAAGACCGCCATTGGCGCCGAGATGTCGGTTGACTGGGTTCATTATAAGGACAACGTGGAGGCCGTTGTGGCTCTCAGGGAGCAGGGATACACCATAATTGCCATAGAGCAGGCCCGCGAGAGCGTGATGATAGACCACATGGACCTGTCGGCATACGGCAAGGTGGCCATAATCTTCGGCAACGAGGTAAAGGGCGTGGACGACAGGCTGATGGAGCTCTGCGATATGTGCGTAGAGATTCCTCAGTTTGGCACCAAGCATTCCCTCAACGTATCCGTGAGCGCCGGAATTGCCATCTGGGAGGTTTTCCAGCAGATGAAGAAATAGTTTTTTATGAAAAGAGAAAGGGAGAGATTTTTCTTCTTTTCTCTTTTTTTTGATTGATACATTTGTTGCGTTTCCATCCGTGGAGACGGACTGCGGTGGAGACGGACCGCGGTCCGTCTCTACCGCAATCTACATATTATTATGAAGCATTTTTTATTGTCGTTTTTTATCCTGACGCTGCCCATTATCTGCCATGGACAGCAGGCCAGCATCGAGTGCGCCAAGCAGTATTCAATATATAAGGAGTTTATGAAGGTGGGCTCGTACGATTTGGCCGTGGAGCCCTATTGGGATGTGGTGGGCGAGTGTCCCGGTTTCAGCAAGAGGCTATATGACGACGGCATCAGGATCTACCACGAATTGATAATGAAAGTGGCTGATTCAGTGAGCGTTCATCATTATCTGGATACCATAAGGAATCTTTATGCAAGAAAGGCTGATGTCCTGAAGCTTGATTCCCTTGAGGTGGGCAATGCATATTTGCAGCGCTGTTTTCTGCTGGCCGGCAATGGAAAGATAAGCCCCAGCCGCCTTTTTGATGAGATCATGCCCTGGGTGGAGCGGTTGGCTGATGCTGCTGAAAATCCGTATAGCCGCGCCCTCAACTCCACTGTTGCCGCCGGGTCTGCCAAATATCTCAAGACATTCAACAAGCTGGTTTGCAGCAGATATTCACTTCCTGAGGCTGCAAATGATGTAGACCGTCTTATGAGGATTATGGATATTCTGGGCGCCTGCCACAACGATCTGTACCTATCAGCGCTGGAGCAGATGCAGCTCTTGTGGAAATCTTACAGCATAGCCGCAAGATTGGGAGCTCTCTCCATGGATATGGGCTACAAGACCAAGGCAAGGAATTACTTATCCGACGCCGTGCGCCTGTCCAAGCAATGGGAAATCGATGACATGGTTTCGTCTGATCCTCCTGCGGGGGGACTTGGCTACCTGACCATCGCCAGCATCTATCTCAACTATGCATCGCTCTTTGGCCTGGATGCATTCGAGACTTCCGAGATATACTGGGTGGCGGCCGACTATGCCCTGAAAGCCAGAAACAATCCCCAACTCGTAGAGAAAGCCGACAAGATTATAGCCGAGTGCAAGGCGCGCTTCCCAAAGAAGGACGAGGCCTTCATGCATTCCGTGAAGCCGGGCGACAGGGTAACGCTGATGCTTTTCGATACCGAGTCAACATCGGCGCGGTTCTGATTTGGTATACAAATTTGTAGCAAAAATGTAGCAAAAAAGTTTCAAAAAAGTTTGCTTATGATAAAAATGAGCATTATATTTGTGGCATAGAAAACACGAAACCGCAGTGATTGCGACGTTTTCTTGCAGGCGTGTCCGTTGAGTTTTTTGGCGGATGGCTTGCTTTCATAAAAAATTGTTTTCATATCTTGTTTGATTTTAAGTGTTATTTTTTTGAAAAAAGTCCGG
>JAKSLV010000158.1 GCA_024401025.1 Bacteroidales bacterium | reverse complement strand
CCGATTTTGCTTCCGTGGTTGGTGAGTACAAGACGGTATGGTTTTCCTGAAACCATCTCGTTTACTCTCAGAATCTTGAACCAGCTCTCGAAGTCAGAGCCCTTAGGAGCCTCTAGTTTTATGGTTTTGATAGTTCCAGATATTCCCTCTGGCTCACAAACTGCGTATCTCTCTCCGTTTTCGGCTGTCTTGTAAGTTATTGGAGGGAACTTTATTATTTTGTCTGTTAAAATGTTTTGACAAAGAATGCTGCGCTTGATGCCGCCATCGTATGCCATATACATATTCTGAGGGTCGGCAGTCTTTGTGCCGTCGAATACAAAATTGTAGCAAATACCTGTGGACTTTACAGTTACGCTCCAGATTCCGGCGGTGTCCTTGGTCATTTGTATCGGGGCTGACATATCCATCTCAAGTAATACCTCTTTTGCGTTCTCGGCCTTGAATCTGAATGTAACTGAATCGTTGCCCAGGAACTCAGGTGAGATTATAGGTTTGGGGAACAAACGCGCCATTACGCCGGGTGTGAATGGCTCCTCGTTGCCGGTGGCCTTGGGAGCGGGCTGAGCCTCAGCCATAGCCTTTGCCGAAGCTTCAGGATTGAAAAGCATTGGCATAGTGCGGCCAAGGAAATATTTGGCGTTCATCCATGTGTGACCAAATTTGCCGGTGGTGAACTCCTTGATGGCCGTGATGCCCTTGCCATCGAGGAACTCCAAGTAATCGCGCGAGGTGCCGTAAAGGAAATCGTCGGTGCCGATGCCGAGCCAGAAGAGGTGGATCTTGTCGTTGGTTTCCTTGGCGTTGTCGTAAACGCCGGGAATGTTGGTCATCGTAAACGAGCTGTACGAGCAGAGGTAAGAGAACTTGTCGAGGTGGCTGAGGCCGTTGTAGAGAGCCTGGTTGCCGCCACGTGAGAAGCCGCCGATGGCGCGGTGGTCGCGGTCGTTGATGGTGCGGTAATTTGCCTCAATGTATGGCATGAGGTCGTTGATGAAATCCTTGCCGAAGAGGTCGCCCATCTGAGGCATAGGCGCAATGTTGCTGCCCTGTGGGAGGAGCTTGCTTGGGTTTCCGTATGGGAGCACGATTATCATGTCCTTGGCCTTGCCCTGGGCTATGAGGTTGTCGAGGATATAGTTCATGCGGCCAACCTTGAAGTAAACCTCCTCAGTATCAGTGGTTCCGCTGATGAGGTAGAACACGGGAAGGCTGTCGGCGGAATTGTTGTAAGAGGCCGGAGTGTAAACCAAGGCGCGGTTGTAGCAGCCGAGGGTTTTGGAGTAGTAGGTCTCGTAATGAACGTCGCCGTGTGGAACGTTCTGAATGCTGTGGATGAGCGCGCCGCCCTTGCCGGGAATGTCGAGGAGCGAGTTTTTGAAGCCCTCGTTGGGGAACCACTCGCAGCACTCGGGGTCCATGATGCTGACGCCGTCCACCACAAAGCAGTATGGGTACATGTCGGGGTCGGCGGGGCCGAGGGTGGCGGTCCAGATGCCTGATGCCGAGTCTTTCTGCATATCGTTGCGTCCGGCAAACTGCACGTCTACCTGAACGCTCTTGGCGTTGTCGTTTTTGTAATAGAAAGTAACCGTGCCGTCGGCATTTACAACGGTGGATTCAAAAGGCTTCTCAGCAGCCTGCTTGGGTGCGTTGCACGCCGCAGCAGCAATCGCCAATGAGGCGAGGATTGTCAGTTTTGCTCTTTTCATTTTTCTTAGTGTTAGTTATATTATTGTAAGTTATTTTCTTATAATTTCCCAATGACCTTTTTTGGTGGCGCCCACGTGTCTTATAGTTCCTGCTCTTTTCAATTTGTCCAATTGCTTTTTTATTCCATCTGGCGAAATACCCACCAATTTTGCCAACTCGTCGCGAGTGGTAAAAGGATGAACGGCCAGCTCCTCCAAAATCATTTCTTGGGTACTCTTCGGTTTTTCTTGGGTACCTCTCTGAGGCCCAGAATTGATTTCTTGGGTACTTACTTGAATTTCTTGGGTACTATCGAGCCTTGGCTGTATCTTGTATTCATCGGGAGGATCGATAATCAGGAATCTGTTTTTGAGAACCCATTTCTCGTTCAGGAGCAGATTCCGGAAAAAACGCTCAAGGAAGACGGTTGTCCTTTGGATGCCTTTCAGATAATTTCCATAATTAGCCCTCACCAAGGCATTTCTAAAATACCAAGAATGATTGGCAAACATTTCGTTATCAACCTCAAATCCTATCGAACGCAAATATTGTATAGTAAACACGGCCGTTGTGCGGGTATTGCCCTCACAGAATGGATGGATTTGCCATATTCCAGACACAAAATTAGTAATATGGAGAATCATCTCGTCCATAGTAAGGTTCACGAAATCGAACTTCTGTTCTCCTTCTATGTCGAAATCGAGGGCACGTCGCAAATCCTGCCAATTAAGGTAGCTTACACTATCCCCTTTTAGAATCCATTCCTTTTTGGAAATGTCATAGGTGCGGATTTTTCCAGCATGCTTAAAAACGCCATTGAAAATCCTACGGTGAAGGGAAATAAAGCCGTTGGTATTGAATGCCAAAGACGTTGTAGACAAAATCTCTGCAATGTTTGCAGAAACCTTGTCAGCCTCCTGATCGTCGTCGTTTACTTGCTCTCTTGTAGATTTCTGCTCATAATAACTCCAAATCAGTTCCTTGGCCTGGGCGAGGGTGATCTCTCCCTCGATATTCCTGCGGGCGGTTTCCTGGAGATACTGCGAGGTCTTGAGCCCATCCACGGCCTGCAATCCTATCGCGGTGCTCCAGATGAAAGCCGATTCCCTCTTGGAGGGCTCTCCCTGACGGAAATATTCGTCGAAATCTATGTATTTGTTGTCTGCCATTGCGTGCGGTTTTGTTGCTCACAAAGATAATAAATATATTAGGAATTAAGTGGCTTTGTCCGCAAAAAGTTGCTACCTTTGCACACAGAAATCAAACAAAGTATTACTAAACAATGAAACATTTCTTCCCCATAGTCCTGATGCTGATGCTTTCCGTTTGGGCTGATGCTCAGGTATCCTACACCAGCCCTCAGGAGCTCTGCGAGATGGGCTATTCGCTGTTTTATGGCGCAGGCATCAGGAAAAACCGTGACCTTGGCCTTGAATATCTTACCCAGGCATCAGAGAAAGGAAGCCTGGAGGCAATGGGCCTGCTGCTGTATATCTACATGAGCGGCAAGTATCAGAAAATCTATTCACGCCTTGGCCAGAGGCAGTTTCTGGAATACCTAGAAAGGCTGGCCGACAGCGGCGATGCCACCTACATGGCGCTGCTGGGCGATATGTACCTGTATGGCGAGATGGTGGACGAGGACCCCGAAATGGCCTTGAAATGGTATTTGAAGGCGGCCGAGGCTGGCGACGCCGATGCGCAGTATCAGGTGGCTGAGGCTTACGAGAATGGCGAATACCTGCCGCAGGACACCCAAAAGGCCATAGCGCTATACAAGGAGGCGGCCCACGGCGGCAACGACATGGCTCAGTGCGCACTGGGTGATTTTTTCCGTCAGGGCGTGGGCATGGAGCAAAACCTGATGCTTGCAAAATACTGGCTCAAAAAATCCGCCCGCCAGAAAAACGACCTCGCAAAGCTGATATTGAGGGAAAATAAGAAGGCGTTGCGCTGAAAAAGACAGGGGGAAGTCTGTCTTTTTACTTTCCAGCAAACTTCTTTCCCTGTTCCGCCGCCAAGGCAAATTCCCCGAAATTGTTTTCTACGAATTGTCTGACGTTATCGGCCTCATCGCCAACGAGACGGATTTTTCCGCTGAGCAATTGCTGCATCATTCCGCTCTTGATATTCCGCATTTTCTCAACCTTCTGCTCCAAGGTCTTTATCTCTTCATCCATATCGCTTAGGATTTCTGCAATCGCCCGCTGTTCGGTGAGGGTGGGAGGAAATAAAAGGACAAAATTTTCTAATTGATTTTTATTAACCGCTGGGATACTACCTTGTTGCTGATTCTCTATTAGCAAATATTGCTTAAACGACAATGCTCTATAAAAAAATTGCACAAAAGTATCTTTATCCTTAACAGTTAAAACATAACAACTATTGCCAGCCCAAAATTTTGATTTTTCGTAATTAAC
>JAKSLV010000157.1 GCA_024401025.1 Bacteroidales bacterium | reverse complement strand
GCCTTCTCTACGGCTGCCTGGAGACCGGCTGAATTCTTGCCGCCTGCTGTGGCGTAGAAAGCCTGTCCACCGCCACCGCCGTTGATCTCCTTGCCAGCCTCCTTAACGATTGCGCCGGCGTTGAGGCCGCGCTCCTTCACGAGGTTGTCAGCGATGATTACAGAGAGAGTTGGCTTGCCGTCGATCTCGCAGCCGAGAACCACGTAGGCGTTCTCTATCTGCTGACGGAGCTGGAATGAGAGGTCCTTCAAGAGGTCCTTGTTGCCAACCTTTACAACTTCGGCGATTACATTTGCGCCGTTGATGTTCTGAGCCTTGGCGAGAAGCGAATCCTTTACGGAAACGAGTTTCTCACGCTCGAGGGCGTCAATCTGCTTCTTGAGGGCAGCGTTCTCGTCTATGAGTGCGAGTACCGACTTCATGGCGTCGGCCTCGGATTTTGCCTTGAATGTAAGCTTCAGTTCCTGAGCCACAGTGCGCTGAATGCGGTTGTAGTCGTCAGCGGCCTTGCCTGTGAGGGCCTCGATACGGCGGATACCTGATGCAACGGCTGTCTCGGTGATGATAACGAACGAGCCAATCTTGCCGGTGTTGCTGATGTGGCAGCCACCACAGAGCTCTACTGAGCTGTCGAACTTAACCACACGAACCTTCTCGCCGTATTTCTCGCCGAAGAGTGCGATGGCGCCGAGTTTCTTGGCCTCGTCGATAGGCATGTCTCTGTGCTCCTCGAGGGCAATGCCCTGACGGATCTTGGCGTTCACCATCTCCTCAGCCTTCTGAATCTCCTCGTCGGTGAGCTTAGAGAAGTGAGAGAAGTCGAAACGGAGAGCGTCGGCTGTTACGAGCGAACCCTTCTGCTCTACGTGAGTACCAAGAATTGAGCGGAGTGCCTCGTCGAGCAAGTGGGTTGCCGAGTGGTTGGCCTCAATTGCTGCACGTTTCTCAGCATTTACTACAGCCTTGAATGTGGCGTTGAGGTCAGCTGGCAACTCCTTAACGATGTGGATAGAAAGACCGTTTTCCTTCTGAGTATCAGTGATGGAGATCTTCTTGCCGTTGGCCTCGATGTAGCCCTGGTCACCTACCTGACCTCCCATCTCGCCGTAGAATGGAGTCTTGTCGAATACAAGCTGGAAGAACGATTTGCCCTTGGCCTCCACCTTGCGGTAACGCCAGATCTTGACGTCCTCCACGAGATTGTCGTAGCCGGTGAAATCCTCAGTATCGAAGGCGGTTACCTCAATCCAGTCGCCGTTGTCAACCTTGGCGGCATTTCTTGAACGCTCCTTCTGCTGCTGAAGCTCGGCCTCAAACTCGGCCTGGTTGTGTGTGAGACCCTTCTCCTTGAGCATCAGCTCGGTGAGGTCGAGAGGGAATCCGTAAGTATCGTAAAGCTCGAAAACTGTCTTGCCGTCGATCTCGGTCTTGCCAGCCTTCTTTGCATTGTCAACCACCTTGTCGAGGAGCTTGATACCGGTCTCCAAGGTGCGGAGGAACGATGACTCCTCCTCTATCATCACCTTCTCGATGATGTCCTTCTGAGCCACGAGCTCAGGATAAGCCTCGCCCATCACAGAGATGAGTGTTGGGAGCAGCTTGTACATGAATGGCTCGCTCTGGCCGAGGAATGTGTATGCGTATCTTACAGCGCGGCGCAGGATTCGGCGGATTACGTAGCCGGCCTTGGCGTTAGCTGGCAACTGACCATCGGCAATGGCGAACGAGATAGCACGGATGTGGTCGGCGATTACGCGCGAAGCCACGTCGGTATCCTTGCTGCTGCCGTACTTGATACCTGTCAAGCGGCCAATCTCCTGAATAACAGGCTGGAAAATATCTGTATCGTAGTTAGAGGTCTTGCCCTGGATGGCCATGCACAAGCGCTCGAAACCCATACCGGTATCCACGTGCTTGGCTGGAAGTGGCTCCAGCGAGCCGTCGGCCTTTCTATTGAACTGCATGAACACGAGATTCCAGATCTCGATTACCTGAGGGTGGCTCTGGTTAACGAGCTCTACTCCAGGAACCTTGGCGCGCTCCTCGTCAGAGCGGAGGTCGATGTGGATCTCTGAGCAAGGACCGCAAGGACCTGTGGCACCCATCTCCCAGAAATTGTCGTGCTTGTTGCCAAGGAGAACTCTCTCAGCTGGCAAGTGCTTCAGCCAGTAAGACTTAGCCTCGTCGTCTGGATCGAGGTTCTCGCTCTTGTCGCCCTCAAATACTGTGGCGTACAATCTGTTGGTATCCAACTTGATAACCTCTGTAAGGAATTCCCAAGCCCAGTCGATGATCTCCTTCTTGAAGTAGTCGCCGAAGCTCCAGTTTCCGAGCATCTCGAACATAGTGTGGTGGTAGGTATCATGGCCAACCTCCTCGAGGTCGTTGTGCTTGCCCGATACACGCAGACACTTCTGCGAATCGGCCACACGCTTATCTGTAGCAGGTGCGTTGCCAAGGAAAATATCCTTGAAAGGGTTCATACCGGCGTTGGTGAACATAAGGGTAGGGTCGTTCTTGACTACCATAGGTGCAGAAGGCACCACTTTATGCTGTTTAGACGCAAAGAAATCCAAAAAGGACTTGCGTATTTCTTTTGAAGTCATCATTTTATTTTAAATAATATTTTTACGGGCGCAAAGATAGGAAAATATTTTGGAAAAGTGTATTAATAAGGAGAAAAAAATTACGAAATCTCCACGGGAGGATATATGGGCGAATATACACCAGCGGGAAAGCCTCAGGCGATGCCAGAGGCAGGGGAATATCAGACGTAACCTCTGTAGAGACGGACCGTGGTCCGTCTCTACGGGCACCAATACGGAAACCAATACGGGCACCAATACGGACACCAATACGAGAAACGTCGCACACGCCCCAGCCACGATACACCACAGGTGATGCCCGGGTGGGAATGCCGAGACAATATAAATTAGAGCGCCAAGCGGAAGCTAATGAAGCTGAACCTGTTGCCGGGGGTGTAGCCGTTGCGGCACGAGACGCGACAGAGCCCCGCGTCGTCGTACCAACCGCCCCCACGGAGCACGCGGCGGAAGCCAGAAGACGGTCCTGTGGGATTGCTCTGTGACGTGCTACTATAATTATCATACCAATCCTGACACCACTCCCAGACATTGCCCGACATATCGTAGATACCAAGCTCGTTGGGAGCAAAAGAACCGACCTTTGAAGTTCCTTTGTCGTGAGAATTGGTAGTATACCAAGCCACTTCGTTGATATCATTGCTTCCGCTGTATTTATATCCCCTGCTCTTGTTTCCGCCTCGGGCGGCGTATTCCCATTCCGCCTCGGTGGGCAGGCGGAAGTTTTTGCCAGTAATGGAGTTTAGTTTTCGCAGGAACTCCTGAACGTCGTTCCACGAAACTTGTTCCACAGGCAAATCATCACCTTTGAAGTAGGACGGACTGTTTCCCATCACCGCCTTCCAGAGCTTCTGCGTTACCTCGTATTTGCCTACGTAATAGTCGTTTGTGAGGGTTACGCTGTGGGCAGGTTTCTCGTCATCATAAGCGTCACTTCCCTGCTCTGGGGTGGCTCCCATGGTGAAGGTGCCGTGCTGAACGTAAACCATTTCGATAGGCTCGCCGTTGGCGTAGATGGTAATATATTCTTGTGCCAGGCAATTAAAAGCTGTCAAGAAGAAAAACATCAACAATGAGATTGTTATACTTTTCATAAGGATAGATATTTAGTTTGTGGAAAACAAAAATTGAGTTGTCGGATTAAATTAAATCAATCCTTTTCAATATAATTCTCCACCACCTCAGGATTAATATTAAGGAACTCAGCTATCTCATCAATGGAATCACCTGAGGCATATAGTTTTTGGGCCATCTTGCGGTCCTTTTCAACAAGAAGTCTGGCCTGCTCGTCCAATTGCTTGTTCTGCTCGTCCAATTGCTTGTTCTGCTCGTCCAATTGCCTGGTCTGTTCGTCCAACTGCTTGGTCTGTTCGTCCAACTGCTTGGTCTGTTCGTCAAGCAATTTAGCCTGCTTGTCCAGCATTTGGCCCCACATTTCTATCTCGTCATAGATATCATCCTCAACATCCATCTCGTCTTGTATTTTATCATTTACACAGGCTTTTACAAGCTGACGGA
>JAKSLV010000156.1 GCA_024401025.1 Bacteroidales bacterium | reverse complement strand
CAAAAACAATCTCAGCGGAAATCTCCATCAGAATTTTGATGGAGGCTTCCGCTGATTGTTTTATATCACCGCCTCAAAAATCCTTTTGCCGTCCTGTACTTTCCATTCAGGCTCGCAGTATGTCTTGTTTTTCAGGAACGAGAAGGTTACGAGATAGCCCTCGCTGATGTTTTTGGCATCGAGGTATTCAGCCAGCTGAACCTTGCCGTCGGTCTCGTACTTGGTGCCGTGCCAGATTTTCAGCTCAATGATGTATTCCTTGTGGTTGTAGGTAACAACGAGGTCCATTCTTGCGTTTTCCCTTGTCTGAGGCTCCACGTAATAGAATCCCGTGCCGTTGATAATCGGCTTCAGATAGCAGAGGAAGAGCAGACGTCCCTGCTGCTCTATGAATTTCTGGTCACGGTCGCGGTATTCCTCGTGCATCAGGTCGCTGAAACGGCGGATGATGTTCTCCATATTGAGAGTGCCGTTCTGGATATACACCGACCTGCTCATTGTATCCATAAACGAGTTTTTGCGCTTGTATTCCTCGGTGAAATAGAGGTGCATGGCCTCCTCGAAAAATAGATTGTGGATTACCACCTGACCGTCCTTCTCCTTGATGTATCCGAACATGTGGGCCATCTTCATCACTGGATCCAATGGAGAAAACGAGTATTGGGCGCCATTTACAGAGATGTCGAAGAGGTATTTGTGCAACTCTGGATAGTTGTTGAGATTTTTCGAAAGATCGTCGGTGAGGGTGAATTCGGTGCTTTTCATCAAGGTTTTCACCGATTTCAGAATTCCGTCCAATGTCCAATCCTTGTCCAATTGCTCGTCGATTATCTTGCAAAGTGCACTCACCAATACCGGATATCCAAATGTGTATCTGTATATTTCCTCCGATATTGCCTTGATATCCATTCCTGTATGATAATCGGCCTCATAGTCGGAGAGCATCTGGGCAATCTCGTGAGGATGGAATGTCATATCAAGATTGAAATCGGCGGCCACGTTCCAAGGCGAATTGTACTTCTTCTCGGCGTCGGGACGGATTTTAAGTTTCAGGTTCTTTACGTCGTAAACTCCGGCAAGGATTACGGAATGGAAAGTGGAATTCATTCCCATTTCCTCCCTGTTTAGATAACTGTTGCGAAGCATTCCCAGGAAATTCAGGAACAGCTGATTGTCGAGACTCTTGTCCATCTCGTCGATAGTCAGGATTACAGGCTTGTCAGTTCTTGGGCAAAATTCAGTTATGAAATTCGATAAATTGTCGAATTTCTTCAGGCTGCGAGCCTCTGTCCAAAGTTTCTGGTATTCGGGAACATTGGTTTTTATAGTTGAGAAAGCTTTTGCTATTTTCTGGCAGACATTGTCAACGAAACCCTCCTCGCTTTCCCATGCGTAAGAGGATGTAGTCTCGAAGCTGATAGGAACCACGTAGTACCTGTCACTTAGATTCTCGTATATGTATTTCAACACCGTTGATTTTCCAAACTGACGTGCACGGTTGATGGTGAAGTATTTGGCCCTTTCTATCAAATCATCCACATATTTCATCTTGCTGGAAATATCAACCATATAATGCCTCTCAGCATTGCAGGTAACTGTTGTATTGAATTCCTTTGCCATAGTTTCCGCTTTTTTATTGATTGCAAAAATAATGGTTTCAGTTGAAAAATCCAAAAAAGATTCCCCTGACCAAAACTTAACACAAAAAATTTCGCCGTGTCAGTTAAAAAAAAAGAATAACAATCAATCACTACAACAAAAACAATCTCAGCGGAAATCTCCATCAGAATTTTGATGGAGGCTTCCGCTGAAATTTTTATATTATTCTTTACTTTTACACACACTACGTGCGGATTATGTGATTTTTTACACATAATCCGCACGAAACGTGTGATGAATATTTTTGGAGAATTAGAGAGAGTTATGTATATATAACATTCCTCATTATGCTCCACACATTCCAATATTAATTATAGCATTGGCATCCGTGCAAGAAAAACACTTTATACTACTACGGCAACTACTTATTTTTGACACTTACCGTAGTAGTATAAATAAAAATCTCAAAATTCTTTTGGTGGTTCACAATATTTGTTTTATATTTGCGTATTATATACATATTTATTAAAAACGACAAACTATGAGAAACTACACATTAGACGAGATTTTCGATATGGGAATCAAGTTCCACCACTACACCAACACCGCCTATCCCCTCAGGGTGAACTCTATGGCCGAGTACGAGCTGCACGATGTGGCCGCAATAAGGTCTCTGGTGGAGGGCAACATCAGGGCTCAGAAAAACCTGAACCTATACGTGCATGTGCCATACTGCAAGGCTAGATGCAAGTTTTGCGAGTACGTGGTGATGAACGATCCCAACGAGGTGCCTCAGGACAAGTATGTTGACTATCTGCTGAAGGAGATGGAGATGTACCGCGGCATAGTGGGACAGACTCCGATAGTGGGCTACGACCTCGGAGGCGGCACTCCAATGTACCTTACTGAATACAACCTGAAGCGCATATCAGAAAGCATCAGGAAATTCAACTTTGCGCCTGGAGTGAGCTGGAGCATCGAGACCACACCCGTGATAGCATCCAAGGAGCTGGAGAAGCTCAAGATGGTGCGCAATCTGGGCTACGACAGAATCAGCATGGGTTTCCAGACAGTATCAGCCACACTGCTGGAATCGCTGGGCAGAGAGGGCGGCAAGTCCATTTACGAGCAGGCCGTCAGGAACATACGCCTGGCCGGCTACAAGAGGCTGAACATCGACCTGATGTACGGATTCCTGAACCAGAGCGACGAGGATTTCGCCAACACCGTGAAATACACCATAGCCATGGATCCGGAATACATAACCCTATACCGCAACCGATACAAGGGCACCAAGCTGGAGAAGGAATCGCAGGGTGTGAGCCTCTTCAAGGCCAACCGACAGTATGAGATTGCGTACCGACTGCTCCGCGAGGCCGGATACATGGCCAATGTGGGCAAGAACACATTCAGCCGCGTAGAGGGCGACCTAGGAACATCAGACTACCTGACTACCAGAGTGGTAAACGCCACATCGTACATTGGAATGGGTTTGGGCGCACAATCGTTTGTGGGCAATTATCTGGCCTACAACCTGGGCTGCGACAATCACAAGATGGACAGATATTTTGCCGCCATAGAGCGCAACGAGCTGCCAATAAACGACATAGCCGACATGCCTCTGGCCGAGGTGAGGGCCAAGGCTCTATCGGTGATGTTCTATTTCGGATTCATCTCGATGAAATCGTACAGGGAGAGGTTCGGCGAGGACTTCAGGGAGGTTTTCGCCAACGAGATCAAGTATCTGGAGGACAATTCGCTGATGCACTTCGTAGACGATGACACTTTCATGCTTACGGAATACGGCAGCCACCACCTTTACGGAATAATTCCGTTTTTCTACAGCCAGAGAAGCAAGGAGGAGATGTTCCAGATGGCGGCCCGCATCCTGAACCCCGAGAAGGGCGAGAGCATTTATCTTGAGACCTACAACCGCAAGCAGTACGACGCCCCATCGGTGGCCGCCGACCTTGTGGTGATTTCCGCCGACAAGAAACGCATCCTTCTCATCACCCGAGGCAACCACCCGTTCGCAAACTGTCTGGCTCTGCCCGGCGGTTTCTACACTCCTACCGACGACACCATCGAGAACTGCGCCATCCGTGAGCTCCGCGAGGAAACCGGAATCTCGCTGTCAGCTTCCGACTTGCAACTTATAAAGGTGTCGTCGGGCAACAACCGCGATCCCCGTGGCTGGATTGTCTCTGTGGCGTACTTGGTACAGCTGAAGGCTGATGCCAAACCCATCGCCGACAGCGACGCCATAATGTGCAAGTGGTACGATATAGCCGAGCTTTGCAATATGCAACTGGCCTTCGACCACAGGGAGATAATCGAGAAGGGGCTGGGGTCATTATAATACGAGATAATCACAACAAAAAAAGGCTGCCCTCCTTTAGGAGAGCAGCCTTTTATATTATATCTCAATCATCAATTCCTGAAATTCTGAAATCGGAAAAATCAAAAATCAAAAATCGACAATCAAAAATGTTTCTTACAACCACTTAACGAGGGCGAAGTCTGTTCTGTGAACGAGCTTGTCGTTCT
>JAKSLV010000155.1 GCA_024401025.1 Bacteroidales bacterium | reverse complement strand
ACATCAGCACGGTTGCTACGCTGACCTAACGCACAGATTACAGTCTTGCCGGGCACGAGAACCTCCTTGCCGTCCTTGTCGGCGCAGAGAACACCATCGGCGGTAATCTTCAAGCCCTTGTATTCTGTGTGAGCCTCGCTGAACTCAGCCACTTTCTTCATAAGGATTGGACGGTTTCTGATATTGCAGTCGGGAGCCAAAGTATCGCGCATCTCCACGAGATGAACCTTCTTGCCCTCCTGTCCGAGATGAACAGCGCACTCGCAACCTGCAAGACCGCCACCAAGCACAACCACAGAATCCTGAACCTTGTCCTTTTCCAGATAATAATTGTTTACGATTACTACATTGTCGCCGTCGATGCCGGGGATTGGCGGAACGAGTGGCGACGATCCCACAGCGAGAATCAGCGCGTCAACGCCCTCCTTCTCCACGTACTCGGGAGTTACGGTGGTGTTCAGGCGGATTTCCACGCCTTCGTCAATGGCCTGTCGTTCAAGCACTACGCCGAGTTGATACATCTCGTACTTGAAGGATATAGCCTGCTCTGATTTCAAGATACCGCCCACCTTGTCGGTCTTCTCGCAGAGTATCACCTGATGCCCACGCTGAGCGGCGGTGATTGCGGCCTTCAATCCAGCCACGCCGGCTCCCACTATCATCACTTTCTTTTTCCTGACGGCGGGTGTCACCTCCATTCCCTCTATCTCGCGGCCAATCAGAGGATTAACGGCGCAACGGCGTGTAAATGTCACCGGACGCTCGGCCATACAGGTGTAGCATCTGAGACAGCGGACTATCCTGTCATCGTCGCCGGCCATCACCTTGTTTGGAGTGTAAGGATCGGCCAGCAACTGACGGCCCATATATACAACGTCGGCCTTGCCCTCTGCTATAATCTTCTCCATCTGCTCGGGGTCGCTGAGGCCGCCGAGAGTTGCAACGGGTTTCTTTACGTGTTTCTTGATTTCGGCGGCCAGCCAAACGTTCACACCGTGGGGATCGAACATCGGAGGTGTGGTGTTGAAGAATCCAAACTGATAACTTCCGGCCGAAACGTGAATCATATCCACCAATGGCTCAGCGGCTTGGGCAATCTTGATACCGTCCTCGATGCCGTAGCCACCGTCGAAGAGTTCGCTTCCGCTGATACGCACCTCGATGGGGAATCCCTCTCCCACTGCTTGGCGCACGGCTGTAAGAACCTCCACCATAAGGCGCATACGGTTTTCGAGACTTCCGCCGTACTCGTCGGTGCGGTGGTTCAGGTATGGCGAGAGGAACTGATGCAGAAGCCAGCCGTGACCCGCGTGAACCATTATCATCTCGTATCCGGCACGCTTGCAGAGAGTTGCGGCATCAGCATACGCCTTCACGATATCAGCCAACTGCTCCTTGCTGAGAGCCTTTACGGGGCGACCGTCGGGACGTGTGCCGTCGCTTGGTCCCCACTGACAGAGCGATGCCTTCTTGTTCTTATCCGACATATATGTGCCGGCGTATTGTCCTGAGTGCGAGAGTTCTATGCTTGGAACGCTACCGTGACGGCGGATGCTGTCGGCCACAAAAGTATGAGCGGCCAGGCATCCCACGGTCTCCAAATTCAGGTGAAGCATATGGCTTCCATCGGTCTCGGGATGAACCACCAACTCGCTTACTGTAACAGCGGCGGCGCCTCCCTTGGCCCTAAGTTCATAGAATCCCTGAGTACGCGGACCGGGAACACATTCCGGTGTTATATCAGTAGCACCCATAGGTGCAGAAAACATTCTGTTTCTGAATGTTACACGTCCCAATGTAATGGGGCTGTTTAGGTGTGGATATTTGTCTTTCATAATTTTAATTTCAATTGCGACCGCTAATATAAAATATTAAATCGAAAAACAGAAAAAAAATAACTTTATATAGGAAATTTATATAATTTTGCAGCCGTAAAAACAACTATAAAATAAGATAAACTAAAAATGAAACATCTGTTTTTATTTATTATTATGTTGCAGCTGATAGCAATAAAAAATCCATTGGCTGCCACCAAAACCGACTCGTTGAAATATCCAGCCACACGTCTGCTCGAATGTACTCACGTAGGAGTGCCTCTGGTATTGGGCGGCATCATAGAGATAGAGCAAAACAAGAAATTCCGACAGCTGCGCAACAGCTACATCCCCAAGTTCCACAGCGAGATAGATAATTACACTCAGTACCTGCCGGCCGGAGTAATGTTTGGCATGAAGGCCTGCGGAGTACAGAGCCGCAGCGGATGGGGCGAGATGCTTACCGCCGACGCGTTTTCCATAGCGCTGATGGCCATATCGGTGAATGGAGTAAAAAACACCGCCAAGCTGATGCGTCCCGACGGCAGCTCCCACAACAGTTTTCCATCGGGTCACAGCGCCACGGCATTCATGACCGCCACCATGCTTAACAAAGAATACGGACACCTGAGTCCCTGGGTGGGAATGTTGGCATACACCAACGCCACCGCCACCGGACTGATGCGAATGGCCAACAACCGCCACTGGATGAGCGACATAATGGCCGGTGCGGGATTTGGAATAATGGCCACCGAATTCGGATACTGGTTTAGCGACATGATTTTCAAAAAGGAAAAGACGAGATCCGAACTCGTAGATCTGTGGCATAATTACGAGCCAAGCAAACCCTCATTCATAGGCACTTACGTGGGATTCCAGTTTCCGCTGTTCAAATACCGACCCAATCTTGAAAAATCGTTCAGCACCTCCACCGGAAGCGTGGCAGGTCTGGAAGGCGCCTGGTATTGGAACACTCACTGGGGAATGGGCGGCAGGCTAAGCGCATCGAGCGTATACTACAGATACGGCGACGACGATGCTGTAAGCGGAACGCTCGACATATCCACCATTCAGATAGGCGTATATTCCAACTACAACATTTACAAATACTGGTATTTCAGCCCCAAGATACTTACAGGCATCAACCATTTCCCGAAGATAGTAAACGAGCAATTCGGCGCCTCATCCAGATCGGGAGCATGCCTTACGGCCGGAATATCGTCGGGAATAATGGCCAGCCCTTATCTCGACGTAAACTTTTTCGCCGATTGGAACCTATACACTCCTCACTGCAAGAAAATTACTGAAGCCATCCATTCCATTACACTTGGCGCAAGATTCGCCTACAGATTCAATCTGTAATTTTCGCACATTAATTGTTGTAATCTGCCAGGCCCACGATAAATTTCTCCATCATGCGCCGGGTATCGTTGCTCGAGCTTGTGAAGTTGTTGATTATTATCGAGAAAGCCAGCTCTCGGCCCGATCTCGATTTCACGTAGCCCGAATACGATTTCACCCTCCTGATGGTGCCCGATTTGCCTCGCGCGTTGTTCTGCGCACGTGTGTTCAGGCACATATTGCCCATCGTGCCCAGGCCTCCGCACATCGTAAGGCTCTGGTTGAAAGCTTCATAGTACTGAGACTTCATCCTCATATACGTGAGCACCTGGCAAAGCTGTCTGGGCGTGCAGATATTGTAGCGCGATAGTCCGCATCCGTCGTTAAGGCTCATACCCCTGATGCCTACGCCCTTGCTCTGCCAAAACGCCATCATGGCCCACGCCGCCTTCTCCACATCAGAGGTTTTGGCCTGGCTGATGCCTACGAGACTAAGGCAGTGCTCGGCAAAGAGGTTAACGCTGAAGAGGTTGGTCTTCTTTATGATCTCGGCCAGTCTGGGGGATTTCAGCGAGCACAGAGTATCAGCAGGCTCGTTTTTCAGGGCCTGATACCGCGAGTAATCTGCGGCGCTGAACGGCAGGCCAAACACCGTAACACCGTTGGCCATAAGGCTGTCCTTAAGCTGAGAGGCTATAAACAGCGGAGGATCAGGCATTATGCTACGCACCTCCACATCCTTCCTGTTCATAGGCATGGGGCCCTGAACATATTTATGGAGCTGATACGACTTTCCAAAAGTATTGGAATTCTCCTGCGCCACGTTTGTCGATACGCCCATCGACAGCACATTAAGGTTCTTGATATCCGGCGTACAGCCCATATAGACAGCCTCGGAGCCCTCGCGCCCGGTCTTGAAATGGAGAGTAACCATATTGTCGCAGACCGTAAGTCCGTTGGGCACCGCGCCAAAATAGTTGCCGATATCCTCCCACGACCACG
>JAKSLV010000154.1 GCA_024401025.1 Bacteroidales bacterium | reverse complement strand
TGGTAGAACTTCAGGTTGTGGATTGGCGAGTAGTTGATATCGTAGCCAATCTGCACACGGTTGTCGGCGTTGAACCCGTTGATAAGCGTAGGCATCAGCATTACCGGGAGAAACATCTGCGCGTTTGGCTTGGAATACTTGTAGAGTCCGTTCTTGTCGGTGTTGTCCCACATCACACCTTCTATAATAGACATCTCGAGTTTAGGGCTTGGCTTCCATCCGGCCACGTGGTAGCTCGCGTACTTGTAGTGCGAGTCGCCGCGGGTGAAATACAGCCAGCTGTCGCTCTGCATATATGCCCAGAGCACGTAGTAGTAGAAATTGCCAAACTTGAGGTCGGTGCGGAGGTATGGGTAGCTGAAGCTTACGTCGCTGAGCACCACCGACCTGTAGCCCGAGCCCACAAAATTCTTTCCGTTGCCAAGGGTTACGGTCATATTCTTGTTGATATTCACCGACAGCGAGCCGAAGATGATACCCCAGTCCTTGCCTGAGCGGTCGCCGCTGTTGCCCTTGAAACTCTTTGCGAAGCCCTGCCCGGGAATGCCGCCCATCACATTGATGATGCTGTCCTCGTAACGTGGGTAGCGGGCCTGGTTCTCATAGAACTCGCTCTTGAAGTACACACGCTTGCCAAGACGTCCATAGATATCGAAACCCCTGGTATTGAGGAAGTATATCTTCTCGTCGTTTTTGATATCGCGGTCGTAGGTGCGCTGAAAATCAAAAATCGGATTCACGGTAATCTCGTGCTCATCGCTCTCGAAATGCAGGAAATCGTCCTCCAGGAAGTGTTTCTTCATCCACTTGCCGAAGGGAAGGCCCTCTTTTTCTGCCTTAAGCTCCCTTGTTACAGGTATCAGCACGGGTTTCATAGCAGAGAAACTCCCGTATGAGGAAGTGTCCTGCAAAAGGTTGTGCTGCATCTCCAGGTCGTACATACGGCCCAGCGGCTGGAAATACCTCTGAGCCTGCGCCGATGCCGATATCAGAAGCATCAGCATCAGAAATCTAAATACTCTCATTATATATTTTAATGTGTTTTTGTTCTGTATTTTCCGCCCTCCTCCTCGTCGCTGATGATGGAGAGATAGCTGTGATAGCGCGATGGACAAATCTCGCCGTTCTCCACAGCCTCCTTTACGGCGCATCCGGGTTCGTGCGTGTGGGTGCAGTTGTAGAAACGGCAGTTGCTGAGGCGCTCGAAAATCTCGGGGAAATTGTGCGCCACGTCCTCGGGGCTCATCCTCACTATTCCGAATCCCCTGATGCCGGGGGTATCGATAATGTTGCCGCCAAAATCGAGCTTGAACATCTCGGCGAAGGTGGTGGTGTGCTTGCCCGCAAGGTTAGATATCGAGATCTCGCCGGTGCGGAGGTTAAGGCCCGGATTCACGGTGTTTATTAGTGTGGACTTTCCCGTGCCGGAGTTTCCCGAGAGCAGCGTGGTTTTGTCCTTGAGAATCCCGCGGAGCTCCTCGATGCCCTCGCCCGTAACCGACGACACGGCCAGGCAGCGGTATCCGATGCTCTGATAAATCTCCATAGTTTCCTGAAGCACTTCTTCAGCTCCCTCCACATAAAGATCACATTTATTGAACACTATGATGGCCGGCACTTTGTAGGCCTCGGCAGTCACCAGGAATCTGTCCACAAACTCCAGCGGAGTCTCAGGCATAAGAAGCGTGGTAACCAGGAGGCACTGGTCCATATTGGCCGCAATAATGTGCGATTCCTTGCTAAGGTTTGTGGCCTTGCGGATAATGTAGTTGCGGCGGTCGTGGATTCGGGTTATCACGCCCACATCGCCGGCAGGCTCCATATCGAAATCCACCACATCGCCCACCGAGACGGGATTTGTGGTTCTGATGCCCGCAAGCCTTATCTTGCCACGTATCTTGCAGTCTATTATATCTTTTCCGTTGTCTACCAGATAGTTGCTTCCGGTAGATTTTATCACAGTTCCTATCATATATTAGAAAATTTCGATGCCTATCGGGCAGTGGTCGCTGAAATTGAGCTCGGGACGTATGAATGCGTCCTTGAGGTCGGCCCTGAGGCTGTCGGTAATGATATTGTAGTCGATGCGCCAACCTAAGTTCTTTGGCTTGGCGCCTCCGCGGTAGCTCCACCACGAATACTGTTTCTCCTCCTGGCAGAATTCCCTGAAGCTGTCGACGTATCCGAGGTCCACGAAACTCTGAAACCATTTCCTCTCCTCCGGCAGGAATCCCGAAACGTCCTCGTGCTTCTGCGGATTGTTGATATCTATCCAGAGCCTGCAAATGTTGAAGTCTCCGTTTATTATCAGCTTTGGGAAAGATTTCCTAAGCTCCTGTACGTAAGCCGTGAAATCCTCCAGCCACTGCATCTTGAAAGTCTGACGCTCGTCGCCCGTGGAACCCGACGGATGATAGACCGAGATTACGGAGTATCCGTCATAGTCGGCCCTCAAAACGCGGCCCTCGTCGTCGTATTTGGCAATCCCCATACCGTATTCCACGTGTCTTGGCTCGGTCTTGGAGATTATTCCAGTGCCGGAATATCCCTTTTTCTTGGCCGAAAACCAGTAGCAGCGGTATCCCAGGCGCCGGAACTCCACCTCGTCGATCTGCTCGGGCTGAGCCTTGGTTTCCTGTATGCACATAATATCAGGAGCCTCGGTCCTAAGCCAATCGTAGAGGCCCTTGGTTACGGCAGCCCTTATTCCGTTGAGATTGTATGATATTATCTTCATCTACAAAGTGTTATTATATTTCTTCAACAATTTGGTCCTTATGAATTTCCTGATGCTTACATCCATCCCGGCGCGGTATCTGTAGATAGAGAAAGCCTCAGCCCTAAGCAACCTCAGCACCAATGGGCTGATATTAAGCCTGGCATCGTCGAGCACCAGAATTCCGGGACTGTGCACAAAGTGTTTTCTCAACAAATCGAGCAGCATAACGTATTGCCCGTATGCCTCCGACATACCCTTGCACTTGATATACGGCACAAAAATGTAGTGGTTGCAAAACGTTACCAGAATGGCGGCGTGTGTATTGGTCTCGTCCTTCGACAGCTCCAGATAATAGCCGAACTTCTTGCTTACCGACCTTTCGGCGAGGGCCTTTAGCTTAAGTGCGGACCTGATGCCGAGTCTCCTGTCAAGCTTCATAAAGTGCTCGCACAAAAGGCGTGTTATCGATTGTGGCACGTATTCGCGGAGCCTAAGGATGGGCACGAAATCCTTCGGGAAAGCAGCCTCAGCCATATCCAGCATCTGACTTGAGCTGGATAGCTCATAAGGGGGATTGATGGTGTCCACCTGATGGACCGTCTCCTTGGAGAACAGCCCCCTGAGCCCGGTATCAGGCACCACGAAAAACTTGTCGAACACCAGGTCGATCTTCCTGAACCTTCTATCCAGCACATTCAGGAAATGCTGGCAGACCTCCATCGTAAGCTCCTTCTGGGAATATATGCCCGTCCAGGCCACTCCGAATTTAAGGCAAGCCTTGTTGCCATCGGTGAAATACGGCATTACGGCATCGTAATCGTCCATCACCAGGGCCTCCCACCCAAACGTTAAAGTATCAAGATACCAGCAATGGGCGAATATGCAGACATTGAGGGAATTACTCACGCAACTCTCCCACTTCTCAATATCGATCTCACTATGGTCCAATACCCTAATTTCCACAATCTTGACAATACAGATTACAAGGTGCAAAGATATGAAAAAAAGTTGAAAGATGAAAGAGTAAAGTATAAAGAGTAAAGTTTAAAGTTTAAAGATGCTCGTAGAGACGCACGGACGTACGTGTATAATTCACAACAAATCATTCTCCACGAAACTGTAATACTGGTCGCCGGCAATGATGATATGCTCCACCACGCAAATATTGAGGCACTTGCAGACGGTCTGGATATCGCGGGTGAGCTGAATGTCCTCGTTGGAAGGGCGCATACTGCCCCCAGGATGGTTGTGGCAGAGAAGCACCCTTGTGGCATTTACGTTGATGGCCTGACGCACTATCTTGGCTATGTCGACAGGCACATTTCCGCCAGTGCCCTCAGCCACCTTGTAGCGGCGGAGCAGCTTTCCGGAATTGTTGGTGTAGATGACCCAGAACTCCTCGTGGGATATCTGACGGAGATCGCGCATAAGATTGTAGGCAGCCTCAGTGGTGTTTACGATAACGTCGGATCCAATATTAGCCAATCCAATGCGGCGGCCAAGCTCGGC
>JAKSLV010000153.1 GCA_024401025.1 Bacteroidales bacterium | reverse complement strand
ATCTGTGTTATCTGTGCGAAATTACAAATTCATAAGGAATAATTCAACAACAAAAATGCACTATACAGAATCGCTTACCAATTACGGCAGAAACAAGACCATGGAGGTGACAATCGGCAACAAGAAGATTGGCGCCATGAATTCCATAAAGGTACAGACAATGTGCAACACAGCCACCAACGAGGTGGAAAAAACCGTGGCGCAGATTGCGAATGTGGCCAAAAACACAAAATGCGACATCATTCGCGTAACAGTGCCATCCATGAGCGACGTGGATTGCCTCAAGAAGATCCACGACAGCCTTGTGGATCAGGGAATCAGCATTCCCCTTGTGGCTGATGTCCACTTTAATGCCGCAATAGCGTTTGAGTGCGCAAAGATTGTTGAGAAGGTGCGCGTGAATCCCGGAAACTTCGGCCATCATGACCTTGCCTGCCTCACCGAGGAGGAGTTCAAGGCCGAGGGCAAGCTCTTGGAAGATACTTTCAGAGACTTCCTCAGGGTGTGCAGGGAGCACGGCACGGCAGTAAGAATTGGAACCAATCACGGTTCGCTATCGAAAAGAATATTAAACCGTTACGGCGACACACCTGAAGGAATGGTGGAATCGGTGATGGAGTTTCTGAGGGTGGCAGTTGAGGAGAAATTCCAGAACATAGCCATATCCCTGAAATCGAGCAACCCAACCGTGGCCATCCGCGCCGCCCGCCTCATGGTGAAGGCCATGAACGACGAGGATATGCATTACTGCCTGCACCTTGGAGTTACCGAGGCCGGCGAGGGCATGGAGGCCAGGATGAAGTCAGCATCAGGAATATGCCCCCTGCTGAACGACGGCATAGGCGACACCATCCGCGTATCGCTTACCGAGGACCCCGAAAACGAGATAGAGCCGGGATTGCAGATTGCGGAGTACGCCAAGTATATTTCTGAGGCTGAGGCTCTTCCCGAGATTCCGATGTTCTACGACCCCTACCACTATCAGAAAAGGAAGTCGGAGAAGACCAATGGCGTGGGCGGCGATGCCGTGGCCACGGTGGCCATTGCGCTGGAGAGCGAGGCAGAACTCATAGAGCTGGCATCAGCACAAGAAAAACTAAGGGCCGACAACCACATGCCCGACCTTGTGGTATGCCTAGACGAGAACATTGCCGGCAAGGCCAAGGCCCTGCTGAGAGACGTGAGGGTGATGTGCAAGAACGAGGGCGTGGTTTTCGTGGACGAGGACACCAAGCTGGAGGAGGCAAGCATCAGCCCCGAGATGATAATAGTGGCCGAGCCCAAAAACCGCAACAAGACAGCGGCGCTCAGGTATATTTTCCACAGCATCAGCAAACTAGAGATAAAGAACCCCGTGCTGCTGAAGTGCGACGGAGGCGAGATGGACGAGAGGTTTGCCACATTCGCGCCTGCCGCCGAGTGCGCCGGAGCGTTCATAGACGGATTTGGCGACGGCGTATGTCTGCAGGCCCGCGGCAAGGCGGCCGAGATGGCTGAGACCGGGTTCCTGATACTCCAGATAAGCAGGCTGAGGATTTCGGGCACAGAGTATGTATCGTGTCCCGGATGCGGACGCACAATGTATGACCTGCAGGGAACCGTGAGGAAGGTGAAGGAGGCCACACGCAAATACCGCAACATAAAGATAGCCGTGATGGGCTGCATAGTGAACGGCCCGGGCGAGATGGCTGACGCCGATTTCGGATACGTGGGCATGGGAAAAGGCAAGATAGCGCTCTACAAGGCCGGCGAAATGGTGAAAAAAGGCATCCCCGAGGAAAATGCAGTGGAAGAGTTGATAAAATTAATAGATAATTCACATATATAATATAAAAAAAAACTAACTTTGCAAACAACTATTTTTGGCATTGCCAGCTGCAAGAACTAATCTTATTAAAAAAAATTGACATTATGAAAAACATGAAGACATTACTAGTGACCGCTCTGCTATGCGTAGCCACCGCAATGGGCGCCTTTGGTTCGGAGATAAAACTTGAAGGCATCTTCAGGGGCGAAAACCTTTTCGTGAAGAATCCCTTTGCGCCGTCGGGCGTAGGTTTCTGCATCTTCGAGATAACAGTAAACGGACAGGTAGCAACCGACGAGATCAACAGTTCGGCCTTCGAGATAAATCTGGCAATGTATCACCTGGCAGAGGGTGACCCTGTAAAGGTAGTTATCAAGCACAAGGAAGGATGCAATCCCAAGGTGTTGAACCCAGAGGTGCTGAAGCCCAAGAGCACCTACGAGATAACAGCCTTTAAGGTGGAGAAAAACGGCAAGGTTACTTTCAGCACCAAGAACGAGAAGGGATCGCTGCCTTTCGTGGTGGAGCAGTTCAAGTGGAAGAAATGGGTTGCCGTAGGCTCTGTGGAGGGCAAGGGAACTCCTTCCGCCAACAACTACGCGCTCAACATCATCCTGCACTCGGGCATCAACAAGATACGAGTAAAGCAGATAGACTGCACCAACAAGCCGCGCTACTCGGCCGAGGTTACCATCAACAATATGGAGCCTGAGGTTACATTCAAGCCCGGCAACAACGGTGTGGCCACCACTCAGATTACCTTCTCGCGCAATACCGACTACGAGATCTACGATTTCTACGGCAAGCGCGTATCCAAGGGCAACGGAGCTTCAGTGAACATAAGCACTCTGCCCAAGGGCACTTATTTCGTAAACTACGACTGCAAGAGCGAGTCGTTTGAGAAGAGATAAAATTTAAATAAAAAATCATACAAAAACATTATGGCAAAGAAAGCATTAATGATGATTCTCGATGGATGGGGAATCGGCGACAAGAGCAAGGGCGACGTTATCTATCAGACAGCTACCCCTTATATGGATTACCTGACAGCAAACTATCCTAATTCTCAGCTCCTTACCTGTGGCGAGAATGTAGGTCTTCCTGATGGTCAGATGGGTAACTCAGAGGTAGGTCACCTCAATATCGGTGGCGGTAGAATCGTTTACCAGGACCTCGTAAAGATCAATATGGCCTGCAAGGACAATTCTATTCTCCAGAATCCAGAGATTCAGTCTGCATACGGCTACGCCAAGGCCAACGGCAAGAGCGTTCACTTGATGGGCTTGACCTCAACAGGCGGCGTTCACTCTTCATTGGCTCACCTCTTCAAACTCATCGACATTTCCAAGGAGTTTGGCGTTAAGAATACTTTCGTACACTGTTTTATGGACGGCCGCGACACCGATCCTAAGAGCGGCAAGGGCTTTATCGCCGACCTCCAGAAGCACATCGACGAGGTAGGCACAGGCGCCATCGCTTCTATCATCGGCCGTTTCTACGCTATGGACCGCGACAAGAGATGGGACCGCGTAAAGGTGGCTTACGACCAGCTCGTAGAGGGCAAGGGCCGCAAGGTAGCTGATATGGTAGAGGGCGTACAGAGCTGTTACGACTCTCACACCGACGAGCACAAGAACACCGACGAGTTTATGGAGCCACTCATCAACTCTAATGTTGACGGCACCATCAAGGAGGGCGACGTTGTAATCTTCTTCAACTACCGCAACGACCGCGCCAAGGAGCTCACAATCGTTCTCACTCAGCAGGATATGCCAGAGCAGGGTATGAAGACTATCCCAGGTCTCCAGTACTACTGTATGACTCCATACGACAATTCATTCACAGGCGTTCACATCCTCTTCCCTAAGGAGAACGTTACCAATACTCTCGGCGAGTATCTCGCTTCCAAGGGCTTGAAGCAGCTCCACACAGCAGAGACCGAGAAGTACGCTCACGTAACATTCTTCTTCAACGGCGGTCGCGAGACTCCATACGAGGGCGAGGAGCGCATCCTCGTGGCTTCTCCAAAGGTTGCCACATACGACCTTCAGCCTGAGATGTCGGCTTTCGGAGTTAAGGACAAACTCGTAGAGGCTATCAACACCGAGAAGTTCGACTTCATCGTTGTAAACTTCGCAAACTGCGATATGGTAGGTCACACCGGCGTTTACCCAGCAATCGAGAAGGCAGTTCAGGCTGTTGACTCTTGCGTAAAGGAGGTTGTAGAGGCTGCCAAGGCCAAGGGTTACGAGACAGTAATCATCGCTGACCACGGCAACGCTGACAACGCCCTCAACGCTGACGGCTCTCCAAACACAGCACACTCATTGAACCCAGTTCCTTTCATCTACGTAACCGAGAACAAGAACGCCAAGGTAAAGGACGGTGTTCTCGCCGACGTTGCTCCATCTATCCTCCACATTATGGGCCTCGA
>JAKSLV010000152.1 GCA_024401025.1 Bacteroidales bacterium | reverse complement strand
AGCGCGTAGATGAATCCGGCGTTGAAGTTGTCGCCGGCGCCTATGGTGCTTACGGTTTTTATCTTCTCGGTCTCGTAGGAATAATGATGGTCGCCGGAATACACCTCGATGGTCTTGTCGGCCTGGGTGCAGATGAAGTTCTGGCAGTGAGGCTTTATGTGGTTTTGGAAAACATCAGCTGGATTGTCGGAGCCGTAAAGATAGCGGAAATCGTCGGCCGAGCCGCGGACAATTGTGCTCCAGCGGCAGTTCTGCTCAATGTTCTCAATCACCTCGGGAATCTCGTGGACGTGACTCTTGCGGAAGTTGATATCGTAAAACAATATCGCGCCCGCATCGTGAGCGGATTTCAGAAGAGTGAACGTCAGTTGCCTAATCTTGGGATTGATGGCGAAAAACGAGCCGAAGAGCACGATATCGCCCTTCTGAAAATCGAAGCCGCTGATGGCCTGCATATTGGCGGCGCCGTGGTTTTTATAGAACTCGTATTGCGCATCGTTGTTGTCATCCAGGAACGCCATCGAAAGATGTGTCTGAGTGCCGGGATTCCTTACCACGCCGTCGGTGGATATGTGGTTCTTTTTCATGAAGTTGACCACGAGGTCGCCGATATGGTCGTCGCCGGTCTCGGTTATCATCTGGATGCTGACCTCAGGATACCTTACACCTATGGTGCGCCCAAGGCTGATGAGCGCATTGAAGGCGCTGCCTCCGGGAACCGCCTTCTGAGGCTGGTCGTTCTTGAAGATAACGTCGAGAACTGTCTCGCCTATGCCGATAATCCGTCTCATTGGTTATTTTTTTCTGCCCCAGGATGGTTTCTTGTGTATAAAATCCGTAGCCTCGCCTCTGGCCTCAGCCTCAGCCCTGCGGGCCTCGCGAGCTGCCTTCTCCTCCTCCCTCTTTTGCATTTCGGCGGCGGCCTCGGCAGATAGTGTGTCGTTCAGCTTCTTGTCGTCGGCAGCCTCAGGAGTCTCCTGAAAATCAGCAAACGCCACTATGGCCCTGGCGATATTGAGAAGGGTGCTTACGTGCTTGAAATCGCGGCGCACCAGTCGTGCAAAATTCAAGTCAGAAATCTTGGAATCGAAAGTATCGGTAGACGCTGGATAGATAAGGGTTACAGTCTGATTATCAACCCTTAGGGCCATACGCAGAGTGCTGCCGCCCAAGAAAGAATTCACCATAACTATGAATTTCTGAAGATTGCTGTCGATGTTCCAATCGGCCAGTGCGCGGGCATCGCTCACGTACACTTTACAGCCCTGGCAAATGCCATCCGACAAATAGTCGCTGCCCTCCACAGCTATCAGGCCATTGGAATTGGCTATTCCAAGCCCCATATCGATAAGAATAGTGTGCTGAAGCTCATGCTTTTGCTTATGCTGATACGCCTCGCCCTCAAAAATCGCAACCTTGTCGTCGTCTTTGCCTGCCATCAGCCTAAACTCGTTCATAGTCACCCACTTGCCGTCGAAATCACATATAAACGAGTCCTCAGTCTCGGAACTTACATTAGTAGCCATAGGGCTTAGATATACGCTGAAATTGCCGCCGTCGCACACGGTGCCTTTTTCGTTGAAACTCTTTACCTCGGGATAATAGTTGCGGACCTTCTTCATCAGCGATTTGTATATCTGCTTGGTGATGAAATTGAACAACATCACGCAACCAGACACACCTATGACCATCCATTGACCTGACCTACGCGTGAAATCCTTCAACAAAGACACAAGCACAAAACCCACTACCAGCGACACTGGTATGTTGAGAATCTTCGTCAAAGTGGCCATCACAATGCCCACGCGCGATTCGCTCACGAATTTCTCCTGAGCCTGGTTGCTCTGTCTGTTAAGCTCATCAATATAAGAGCTATCGCCCGACATTTCCTTTCCAAAATCCATAATTTACAGTTGATTTAATTGTTGTTTATAAAATTGTTTTTACATTATTCCGCAAATCTACAAAAAATATCCAATCATTACAAATAATTGCTATATTTGCAAAAAATTATCACAAAAAATGAACCAAATTCTCCCCAGCCCAGCCGAGAGGGCCTGCATCAGGCAGCATCTAGCCGACGACATCCGCGCGCTGGCCCTGAAACTTAGGCCTGCCGACAATCTGCGCCCACAGTATGTGCTCCAGCAGATAGCGGGGCATCAGGCCATGAAGAAAAAAATGCCGCAGTGGGCTGATGCTGAGGATATTGTGTACCCGGTCCACCTGTCGCTGGAGCAGTGTTCCAGTGCTGATACCGCCTCATACAAGGCCCTGATACTGGAGCGGATATGTCCCAGACTGGAGAATTTCGCCGACCTCACCTCCGGCTTTGGAGTGGATTTTTACGCTATGTCAATGAGGGCTGAGGCTGCCTTCTACGTAGAGCGCAACGAGGAGCTCTGCCAGATAGCCAGCCACAATTTCGCGATTCTGGGAAGAGAGAATTTCAAGATTGTGAACGGCAACGGCGTGGATTTCATCAAGAATTCTGATGCTTGCTTCAATTGCATATTCCTCGATCCCGCCCGCCGCGACAGCCATGGCGGAAAAACCATCCACATACAAGACTGCGAGCCCAACATAGTTGAGTTTCAGGATATTCTGCTGGAGAAATCCGACTATGCAATCATAAAGCTTTCGCCCATGCTGGATATTTCGGAGTGTCTGAGGCTGCTGAAAAACGTCATGGAACTCCACGTGGTGGCATCAGGAAACGAATGCAAGGAACTGCTGGTGGTAATGCGCAGAAAACCAGGCATCAGCTCTCCAAAAATATACGCCAAAAACGACGACCAGATACTGGAATTCACCCGCGACACCGAGGCCGCCACGCCCTACCGCATAGCCAGCTCCATAGAGCCCGGAATGTATCTCTACGAGCCCAACACCGCAATAATGAAGGCCGGCGCATACAAGACTTTGTCGGAGAGGTTCGATATTGACAAAATACACAGCATCAGCCACTTATACGTAAGCCGTTTGCTTGTGGAGGATTTTCCCGGACGCAAATTCCAGATTGTCCGCACGGGCTCGGTAAAGGATTTCCGCGACCTCAAAAAGGCCAACATCGCCGTCAGGAACTTCCCCATGAAGCCGGAAGAACTGCGCAAAAAAATGAAAATTGCCGACGGCGGCGAGGTATATCTTTTCGCGACTACGATTGCGGGCGATAAAAAGGTGTTGATAGAATGTAGGAAGGTGTGAAGGAGATTTCTTACTTTCCATCTAATTTTTTTGCAAATCTCAATTTTTAAAAATATCTTTGACGAACAATAAATATAATTCTTAACCTTAAATACAAAAATGAACAATTTCGTATTTCAGAATCCCACAAAGGTAATCTTTGGAAAGGGAAGCATTGCACAGCTAAACACTCTCCTCAACAAGGGCGAGAAAATCCTTATGACCTACGGCGGAGGCTCCATCAAGAAGAATGGCGTTTACGACCAGGTAATGAAAGCCCTTGAGGGATTTCCAGTTATAGAATTTGGCGGCATCGAGGCCAACCCTGACTACGACACTCTGATGAAGGCCGTAGAGATCTGCCGCAGCGAGGGCGTAGGACAGCTTCTCGCAGTGGGCGGCGGCTCCGTAATCGACGGCACCAAGTTCATAGCATCGGCCGTTGAGTACAAGGGCGACTGCTGGGAGATGGTGAAGCAGAACCTCGATTTCGAGGAAAGCCTCCCAATAGTATCAGTTCTCACAATGCCTGCAACCGGCTCCGAGATGAACTGCAACGCCGTAATCAGCAACCGCCGTCTCAAGGAGAAATTCTGCCTCGGCAATCCTAAGAACTATCCAGTAGCATCTATCCTCGATCCCGAGGTTGTATATTCAATTCCCAAGAAGCAGAAGGCTAACGGCTTGGCCGACAGCTTTATCCACGTTATAGAGCAGTATCTGACAAACGACATCAACGCACGAGTTCAGGACCGCTGGGCCGAGGGCGTTCTCAAGACCATCATCGAGACTGCTCCAGAGGTTTTGGTTGACAAGCCATCATACGACGCCTGCGCAAACTACATGTGGGGCGCAACATGTGCTCTCAACTTCTTCATCTGCCCTGGCGTAAATCAGGACTGGAGCACACACAACATCGGTCACGAGCTCACAGCTCTCTGCGGACTCGACCACGGCGTTACACTCTCAATAGTTCTCCCCGGCACAATGCAGATCATGCGTCAGGAGAAGAAGGCCAAGATCCTCATGTACGCCAAGAACGTTTGGAACATCACCGACGGCACCGACGACCAGAT
>JAKSLV010000151.1 GCA_024401025.1 Bacteroidales bacterium | reverse complement strand
CGTTTTTCCAGGCGGCGTGTATCACGTTCATCTCCAGCATCATGTTGTCGTACATAAAATCAGCCAATGCGTTCTGATTGGCAATGATGCCACCGACTTTTGCTGCAGCGAGGAACACGTACTCAGGCTTCTCCTCGGCGAAGAATTTCTCCACCTGATCCTGCCGTATCAGGTCCAGCTCCTTGTGGGTGCGTGTAATTATATTAGTATAGCCTTGTTTCTGAAGCTCACGAACTATGGCACTGCCCACCATTCCGCGGTGTCCGGCCACATATATACGGGAATTCTTTTCCATTTTTCTGTCTGATGTTGATTATTGAAACACAAAAATAATCGGTTTTTTCATAAAAAAGAAACAAAAAGAGCATTTAATTTCCCAAAAAAAATTATATTTGCAAAATACTTTACAAATGAGAAAAATTCAAAAAATATGAGAAAAAAATTACTTAGTACCGCATTGGCAGTTGCCACATCGCTGGGCGCCCTGGCTCAGGGCAGCCACGTCATGGACGTCAACGTCAACAAGGAGGGCGCTCCCATCCAGAGTACCATGTACGGAATCTTCTTCGAGGACATAAACTTTGCCGCCGACGGCGGTCTGTATGCCGAGATGATAAAGAACAGATCGTTCGAGTTTCCGCAAAACTTCATGGGATGGCGCACATTCGGAAACGTAAGCCTCCGCAAAGACGGCCCGTTCAACAACAATCCCCACTACGCGCGTCTGGGATACGCCGGACATCCCCACAAGCACACCGGACTGGAGAACGAGGGATTCTTCGGAATCACAATCAAGGAGGGCGAGGAATACCGCATGAGCCTCTGGGCCAGATGTCCCGAGGGCGGAAAATCGAAGCTTCAGTTCCAAGTGGTGGACAACGCAAGCATGGGCGAGACACAGGAGCTTCAGTCCTTTACAATAACCGTGGACGGCAAGGAGTGGCAGAAATACGAGGCCAAGTTCAAGGGCAAGACCTCTATTAAAAAAGGCAGCATCAGGATTTTCCTGAGGCCAAACGACAGCAAGAAGATAAACACCACCGATGTGGAGCACGTATCGCTGTTCCCAACCGACACATGGCGCGGACGCGAGAACGGCATGCGCAAGGACCTGGCTCAGGCGCTCTACGACCTGAAACCGGGCGTGTTCCGTTTCCCCGGAGGCTGCATTGTGGAGGGCACCGACCTGGAATCCAGGTATCAGTGGAAAAACTCTGTGGGCCCCGTGGAGAACAGAAAGCTTAACGAGAACCGCTGGCACTACACTTTCGATTTCAGGTTCTACCCCGACTACTTCCAGAGCTACGGACTGGGATTCTTTGAGTTTTTCCAGCTGTGCGAGGATTTCGGAAGCGAGCCTCTGCCGGTGATAAGCTGCGGACTTGCATGCCAGTTCCAGAATCAGAACCACAAGGAGGGCGAGCCTGATATGGAGGCTCATTGCAGCCTCGACGAGCTTCAGCCTTTCATCGACGACGCGCTGGATCTGATAGAGTTTGCCAATGGCGACAAATCCACAAAGTGGGGCAAGGTGAGGGCTGATATGGGGCATCCGGCTCCGTTCAAGCTTAAATTCCTCGGCGTGGGCAACGAGCAGTGGGATTATCAGGACAACCCCGTATTTACCGAGCGCCTGCGCATGTTTACCGCCGCCATCCGCGCCAAGTATCCTGATATCAAGCTTATAGGTACCACAGGCCCTGATTCTGAGGGTCCTGCTTTCGATATGCTGAAGCCCCGCATGAAGACAATCGGCGTAGACCTCTACGACGAGCATTTCTACAGACCTGAGAAGTGGTTCCTGAGTCAGGGCCACAGATACGACAAGTACGACCGCCGCGGTCCAAAGGTTTTTGCCGGTGAGTACGCCTGCCACGCCAAGGACAAGAAGTACAACCGTTTTGAATCGTCGATCTATGAGGCCGCCTTCATGACAGGAATGGAGCGCAACGCCGACGTGGTTCACATGGCCACCTTTGCGCCACTCTTTGCCCACGTGGAGGGCTGGCAGTGGAGACCTGATGCCATCTGGTTCGACAACTCTAGCTCGTTCCGCACTTGCAGCTACTATGTTCAGCAGATGTTTGCCACCAACAAGGGTACAAACACAGTGCCTCTGCTGATTGGCAAGAAAACCGTGGCCGGCGACAACAACCAGGATGGTCTATTTGCTTCGGCTGTGGTGGACAACAAGACCAACGAGGTAATAGTGAAAGTGGTGAACACCAGCAAGAAAGAGCAGTTTATAGCTCTCAACTTCAACGGTATCAAGGGCAGCCACAATGTGAAGACCATCACCCTGCACACCGACAATATGGAGGCCGAGAACAGTCTGGATAATCCCAACAGGATTACACCTCATAACGGCTCGATGACAGCTAGCGGCGAGAAAACAACTTCGCTCACCGACAATCTGCCTGCCATGACATTCAAGATCTACAAGCTTCAGAGATAATTCAGAGGTTAAAAATTAAATCCTAACGGCTGCAAGCAAGCTGAAATCCAGCTGCTTGTAGCCGTTTTTGTTTTTTTGGGGAAATGGTTGGATCCGCACAGATGACACAGATTTTTTACAGATTATCTGGCGAAGATTTTTTTTGACAAAAATTATCAAGAATTATCCAAAAATTTTTCAAAAATTACTCTCTAAGAGAAAATTTATGAATAATTTATGTTAATTCGTGGTAATTTATGTCTTCAAAAAACGCTGTAGGCGAAATAATAACAATTCGTCGAATTCACGTTTAATTATGAGCGTAGCTGCGTCTTCACAAAAAAAGGGAACTGCCGTAATGAAACCGGCAATTCCCTTTTTTTACAAATAAAATATTGTTATATTTCTAGAAACAAGTGTCGATAAGCCAGAAGCAAGCTGCACCTGCGAGGTAGCCAATCAAGGCCAGCCAGCTGATGTGCTTGAGATACCAGCCAAACTCTATCTTCTCGAGACCCATAGCAGCCACACCGGCGGCCGAGCCAATGATGAGGATAGATCCACCTGTACCGGCGGCGTAGGCCAGCAACTGCCAGAATGTACCATCCTGCATAAGATCTGCAGATGCAGGATCGATGGCATACATACCCATTGATGCAGCCACGAGAGGCACGTTGTCAACTATTGACGAGAGTACACCGATGGTGAGACCGATGCCGTATGAATTGCTGTTAAAAGCTGAATCGAGGATGCCGGCCATTCCTGTAAGGTGACCTGATGTCTGCAATGCAGCCACAGCTGTAAGGATACCGAGGAAGAAGAGGATTGTTGGTGTATCAACATCGGTGAGGATCTTGATAACCGAGTTGTCCTTGTGGTCGCCCTTCTTGTGGTGAATGATGTCGGTGATAAGCCAGAAGAGGCCGAGTGCGAGAATCATACCCATATATGGAGGCAGGTGGAGAAGTGTCTTGAGAACAGGAACCATCACCAGCGATCCAACGCCCCAGTAGAGGCAGAAGGTCTGAAGGCTCTTATCCTCGGGGGCCAATGAAGCGGCCTGCAACTGAGGACGCTCAAGCTCACCCTTCATCTGAGCACTCAGGATTACGAGAGGCACTATCATGGATACAAGGCTTGGAACTATAAGCATGGCAACTACCTTGGCTGCCGAAATCTGACCGCCAATCCAGAGCATGATGGTGGTGACATCGCCGATAGGGCTCCATGCGCCACCGGCATTGGCTGCCAAAACTATCATACCTGCATATATCCAGCGCAGGTGTTTATCTCCCACAAGTTTGTTAAGCAGCGTCACCATTACGATGGTAGTTGTAAGGTTGTCCAAAACTGCCGACATGAAGAATGTCAATATACTTAGCATCCACAGAAGCTTGCTCTTGCTGCGGGTTGTAATCTGATCTGTGATGATGGTGAAACCGTTGTGCTTGTCGATGATGGCAACCACAGTCATGGCTCCAAGAAGGAAGAAGAGCACCTCCGAAGTCTCGCCGAGGTGATGAAGGCTCTGCTCCTCAATGATGAATTTAGAGACAGCCTCGTCCTTGTTGAAATCTGGATCCTGGGAATGTTCCGCAATGTATTCGGCCCAGGCCTTTGTAGCAGGCTCGCCAGTGGCGGAGTCGTTGAGGATAGAATTCTTTCCTATCACGAAAAGAATCCACATGATGGCGCCAAGCATCAGGGCTGTGGCCGCCTTGTCAATCTTTAGTTTATGTTCCAATGCGATGGCCGCATATCCCAGAACAAAAACTATAATCATCAAAATAAACATAATTTTTTATAGCGTTTTAAAATAATTAATTGCTGTTTAGTTATGAAAATAACAGGT
>JAKSLV010000150.1 GCA_024401025.1 Bacteroidales bacterium | reverse complement strand
AAGCCCCTTTGCTTCAACAATCCCTTCTATTACGAGGCGGATTCGTTGTGCAGGGAGGCTTTTGAGCGTGTGGTAAGTTACATAGAATCTGCCGATGAGCAATTCGTAGCCGAGGCACGGAAAGGCAAAATGTTCGGCGTGCTGGTGGTGGAGAATCAGGAAAAGAATCTCGGATTCCTGGCTGCATATTCGGGTCAGATAAACTCCACTTTCGAGACTGACTATTTCGTTCCGGCCATTTTCGACTATCTGGACGAGGACGGATATTTCAAGGTTCACGAGAGGGAGATCTCTGATATCAACCGCGAGATTTCTCAGAAGATGGATTCACTGGAAAGGAAGACTTTGCAGCTGAAATTCAGAATGATAGAAAAGACCGCCGAGGAAACCCTCAAAAGCGTGAAATCCGAATTTGCCGAGGCAAAACAGCGCCGCGACGAGATAAGAAAGCAAGGCAACCTTACTCCCGAAACCGAACAGAAACTTATAAGAGAGAGTCAGCATCAGAAGGCTGAACTAAACAGAATAAAGCAAAAACTGAAAGCCAGTATCGCTCAGGCAGATAGCGAGCTGAAAGCCTGGGACAATAATATCCAAGACCTGCGAAACCTTAGAAAGCAAAAATCCGACGAGCTTCAGAGATGGCTTTTCAGCCAGTTTGTAATTGTAAACTATCTTGGCGAGAGGAAAAACGTGCTTGACATTTTCAGCGACTTCAACGGCACAATTCCGCCGTCGGGAAGCGGTGAATGTTGCGCGCCCAAACTCCTGCAACACGCTTTTCTAAACGGTCTGAAGCCTATCTCGATGGCCGAATTCTGGTATGGCGAGAGTCCAAGGCAGGAAATCCGCCATCACCTAAATTTCTATCCGGCCTGCAACGGCAAATGCAAACCCATACTCAACTTTATGCTCAGGGGACTCTCCTACCCTGCCAATCCGCTGGAAATCACTCAGAAAGACGGATTGGAAACCATCTACGAGGACGACGCCATAATAGCTGTAAGCAAGCCCGAGGGAATGCTGAGCGTGCCCGGCAAGAGCGACCTGAAATCTGCGTACGACATTGTAAAAGAGCAGCATCAGGATGATGAGATATGGATTTGCCACCGTCTCGATATGGCCACCTCGGGAATACTGATATTCGCCAAGAGCAAGTTTTGCTACGAATATATCCGCGGACAGTTCGAGAGCCACACGGTAAAGAAGCGCTACGTGGCCATTCTCGATGGAAAAATTACGGAGAAAAAGGGAAAAATCAGCCTCCCCCTGAGCCCCGACCTCGACGACCGTCCGCGTCAGATTGTGGACCGCGAAAACGGCAAATTTGCGATTACGGAGTTCGAGGTGGTCTCAGAGTCAGCTAACGAAACAAAAATCTACCTATACCCACACACTGGGCGCACGCATCAGCTACGTGTGCATTGCGCCCATTATGAGGGACTTAACACTCCCATAAAGGGCGACGGACTCTACGGCAGAAAATCCGACAGGCTATATCTCCACGCCGAGAGAATCACCTTCGTTCACCCAAGAACGGGCAAGAAGATTACTCTCGAGGATGCTCATAATCATAAATGGTGACAGCCTTGCGGGGTGCCTTTGATTCGCCGCAAGCTATATCATTACCGTCTTTAGGAGTTAAAAATCTTTCTTTATAATCGTTGTAGTCGAAGATAAACGAACCGCAGCATTCTACTGGCAAATTTTTAAATTCTCCTTTGCTATAGAAAGAATAGAGATGATATCCATACTCGTAAACTGTTTCTTCAGTTTGCTTACAATAGTCGAGGGTTCCGTACGTAATATCAAAATTGTCCTCCGAGTATAATTCGTGTCTTATTACCCTGCCATCATCCAAAACATAAAGCTTAATATCTGGATGCGACTGTTTGTCTCTCGGGATATAGCAATCAAATGAACGCATATCAGAGCACTCAATTTCATTATCCTTCTTGTCGAAAACAAAAACATAGGAATTCATCAAGTCTGACCAATTACGGATGGTATCCACGTCCTTGAAATAAGAACCTGTTCCAAAATACCAATGAGTAATGCAATCACTAATATGCATTTTGGATACGCCGCCGCCTTTGTGCTTGAACCATAAAGTATTGCCCATATCACCTTCCATTCGTCCAAACTCACAAACACCTACAATCTCAGGATTGTGGTTGCGGACAGTAAGTGTATCAACAGGCTCCATAGGAAGTTTATAAAACACACGATCATATTGTTCCTCCAATTGATTCCAATCCTTGAAATAAAGTTTGGCTTGGCCATTCTCCACTTTCACTGTACCGAGCTCAAACTCACATTCGGTTTTGAAGAGAGGATGCGGCTTGCCGTCAATAGCCTTCCATCTTGGATACAATGGCTTGCGTTTGGAAAAATTCGATACCTTTGCCTTATATTTATCATTATCCAAAGGTTTGTTTTTGTCGCCTGGAACAAAAAAAATCAACTCTTCTGTATCAAAATCCAAATTGGCAGCAAAAAATTCCACCAACTTACTATTCTTAATCTCGGAATACAGATTCGTAGCCAGGTCATTTCCACCGGCACACAAAATATTATCACACATAGACATAAAGGATTCCTCTCCATACAGAATTGTAGAGAGCTTTCCGCCATCATTTCCGAGCACAAGTACATTATAACCATTCTTGTTGGCAATGAAAAGCTCCCTGTTTCCATCATCATCCACGTCTATAAAGTCATAGTAGATTGGATCCTCAGTATAATTTCCCACCTTGTTTTCGTTCCACAAAGCCAAAGCCTGATCCTTCAGAGCCATAAACTCTTTGTAATCGGCAGGGAGCGAAGGGTCGTCGTATTCGTTTTGGTTGCTGATGCTTTCGCTTTGGCTGCTTTGGCTGATGCTGCCGTCGATATTGCTTTGGCTGATGCTGCCGTTATTGCTGCTTGGCGCAGTTCCGCACGATGCCAGCAACGCCATCGGAACAAGAAATTTTGCAAAAGATTTCATAATATTGCGTGATTAATTAAATAAAATAAGTCGCACAGATTACACAGTCATCTGTGCGAAACTTTTTATATTAAATAAATAGAGACGGACCACGGTCCGTCTCTACAGAAATTTCCTTACAATTTATTGTACTCTTCCAGGGCCTTTGCAAGCACCTTCATAGACCTCTGGAGGTCGTTCTTATTGAGCACGTAGGCCAGACGCACCTGGTCTTTGCCGAGTTCGGGGTCGGTGTAGAAACCAGCTGCCGGCGCCATCATAACGCTCTCGCCGGTGCACTCCATTGGGCCCTTGTTGTCGATGAAAGGAGGTGTAAACTCGTCCTTGTAGCTGAAGTCGGTGAGACACCAGGCGCAGAACTTCTCGGCATCGTCAACGGGGAGCTTGGCCACGGTGTAGAACGCGCCCATAGGTATCGGGGTGTAGCATCCGGGTATGCGGTTTACACCGTCTATGAGGCACTTGCGGCGCTCGGTGTATTCCTCGTATACCTCGCGCGAATATGCCTCGGTGCCCTCTATGGAAGCCTCAGCCACTATCTGACCTATGAGCGGAGGACTAAGACGGGCCTGGCAGAATTTCATAACGGTGTTCCTTACGGCCTCGTTTTTGGTGATGAGCGCGCCGATGCGGATTCCGCACTCGCTGTATCGCTTAGATACCGAATCTATCAGCACCACGTTCTGCTCTATGCCCTCAAGGTGCATTGCCGAAATGTATGGCGATCCGGTGTAGATAAACTCACGGTAAACCTCGTCGCTGAAGAGATAGAGGTTGTATTTCTTCACGAGGTCGCGTATCTGGTTCATCTCCTTCTGGGTATAGAGATAGCCGGTAGGATTGTTTGGATTGCAGATTAGGATAGCCTTGGTGCGCTCGTTGATAAGCTCCTCGAACTTCTCCACCTTTGGCAGGCAGAATCCCTCGTCGATGGTGGTGGTAACGGTGCGGATAACGGCGCCAGCCGATATCGCGAAACTCATATAGTTGGCGTAGGCAGGCTCGGGAACGATAATCTCGTCGCCGGGGTTCAAGCAGCTCATAAAGGCGAACAATACGGCCTCGCTGCCGCCCGAGGTTATGATAATCTCGTCGGCATTAAGCTTTATCTGATAGCGCTCGTAATAGTTTACGAGGGCCTGACGCAATGATCTGTATCCCTGCGAAGGGCTGTATTCCAATATCTTGCGGTCGATATGCGACAGACAGTCGAGAGCCTTCTGCGGGGTAGGCAAATCGGGCTGACCGATATTGAGATGGTAAATCTTAACACCGCGGTCCTTGGCAGCGTATGCCAGAGGAGCGAGTTTTCTAATAGGCGACTGTGGCATCTCGATACCACGCTGCGATATCTGTAA
>JAKSLV010000015.1 GCA_024401025.1 Bacteroidales bacterium | reverse complement strand
CCATCAGCATCGACAGAATCCAGATTCTCCACGAAATCTTGTCGTACATCCAGAACAGCACAAGGGTAAGTACAAAGATGGCACCCGTATTGGAAGTGATGTGTCCAAGGTCGCCATGGATAAACGGCGCCAGCAGGATGCCCTTGAGTCCGCTGATCTCCCTTGGCAGAATGCCCACGTGGGCAAACTCACCCGGCAATACAAAGTCGGTAAGAAAACTCAGCCACATCAGCACCACGATAATGACTGATACAAATAATGCGTTCTTCATAATATTTTTGATTTTTGATTTTTGATTTTTGATCTCTAATCTCTAATCTCTACTCTTTACTCTTTAAACTTTACTCTTTAAACTTTACTCTTTAAACTTTCACTCCCCGTCCAGCATTATGAACGCTGCCCAGTGGGATGGATTTACGCCGTTGTGTTCCCTGAGGTCGCGCTGAGCCTCCATGAAAGCGTCGCGCTTGCCATGTCCATCGGCCAGATACTTGTAGAAGCTGGTCATCAGAAGACGTGTGGCATAATCGTTTACCGGCCACAGCGACATGATTATGGTCCTGACTCCCGCCTTCTTGAAACCCCTCTGAAGGCCATAAACGCCATCGTCAGTAACTTTTCCGAGAGCTGTCTCGCAAGCCGAGAGCACCACCATGTCGGTTTTCCTGAAATCCAGGAACGAGATCTCCCTGGCGGTAAGTATTCCGTCCTCTATGTCCTGAGGCACGCTCAGAATGTTGTTGCATCCGCTCATCAGCAGTCCCGAGAACAGAAGGCTGTTGTCAACTGAGGCGCTGCTGCCCGCGCTCTCGGCATAGAAACCGTGTGTGGCAATGTGGATAACATCCAGATCCTTGCCCGAGAGGTTCTTGAACGATTCCTCGTTGGCCTTGTCGCGGGTGTAGAATTCGGTATCGAAACTGGCCCCGGTCATGCACTCCACAATGGCCTTGGATTCCTTCTCGGTGCCGGGCAGATAGTTGGCGCTGATGCCGCCGTTGCGCGAGAAATAGTTTCTCAGATACTCGTCGGTGATGGATCTGTGTGAATACACATCGCTCTCCTGACGCATTGTGGTGGTATCGGTGTCGTATAGGATTCCGCCATACACGGCAATTTTGCGCGATTTTTGCGGGCTGCGGTGCTCAGTGAGGTCGCGTGTGGAGGATATTCTGTGTATCTGATACTCCTCTGCAATGGTAAGGTCGTTGTCGGCATCCACCGGCGCATATTCTATCGCGGTGCTGTACAGCAGGCCCGTGGGCGCGAAATATATCACCGAGTTGTCGTCGAAATACCTCCTCATCGGCTCCCACACCATTTGGTAAAGCTTGTTGTTGGTGTAGGGCTTAATCCTGGATCCGAAGCTGTCATCGAATTCACGGTCAGAAAACAGGCTCACGAATTTTGGAGTCTGCCATCCGGCCTTCAGTATCAGCGCGCCATACATAGTGGCAGTATCAGCCTGATGCTTCACAAATTCTATGGCCACGTCGTTGCCCCTCAGCGATTTCAGCACATCCTGATACGTCACCTTTATAGGGCGGGCCATGTCGCCGTATTCCTTGCACTGCTCCACCAGCTCCTGCTCCATTCTGTCGGTGGATTTCTCAAGCGCATCCAGGTCCACGCTGCGCTCATCGGCAGGCAGGCCGCGCTCGGTATTTATCAGCTGTCGGTTTTCCTGAAGCTGCGTGTATTTCTCCATGAGGCTGGGATCGTTGCTCTGCGCTATTATGTTGGAGAATTCCAGCTCGGAGCTCAGCTTAATGCCCTTGGCCACAAGCTCGCAGTTGTAGGCGGTGCCTGTCACCACGGGATTTTCGCCGTCGGTGAAACAGTGCCTAAGCATCTCGGCAAAATTCTCCGACGAGTTTTCCCAATACTGGTCCCTGGTCTGCGATGTCATGAACGAGAAATTCTCCACCAGGTCGTTGCGGAAAATCTCCACGGCGTTGGCTATGTTCTGCGCCGATTCGGCATATTTGGCCTGCTGATACTGACACTGCCCCAATACCATGAGCGCCTGGGCGAGCTTGGGGCTGCTGGCGTCGAGAGCCGATTCGTAAATCCTGAGCGCGCCCTGCAGGGTAACGTTGGCTATCTTAACCTTGCCAAGCCGCAGATTCAGCAAAGCCCTCTGAGTGAGGCAGTCGGCAGTGAAAACGGAGTTCACGCCGGTCTGGGTGGCGGCTATCCTGTTGGCCTTCTTGATGCATTCCAGGGCCTGCTGATAATTGCCGCGTTGGCTGTATGCCAGCGACATGTTGTAATACAGTTTTCCGGTATGCAGCGAACCCTCGCCAAGCATTTTCTTGTTGGATTCCAACGCCATGTTGTAGTATCTGAACTCGTTGGCGGTGTCGTTGAGCATCGAATATGCCATGGCCACCTCGTTGAGCGCGGCCGAATAGTCGGGGGTGTGGTCGCCCAAGGCCTGCCGGTAGATATCAGCCGCAGCCTTCTCGCACTCCATCATCTTGGCGGCCTCGTGGAGTATGGCCATCGTGCGGCCCTTGTGATAGAGAGCCCAGGCGTATCTCGAATGGCTGATACCCAGCATATTGGCGTACAGTTCCAGAGCCTGGTCGTGGAGGCTGATGCTCTGCTTGTGCTGTCCGAGCTGGGCCAGTGCCACAGCCTTGTATACCAGCGCCTCGGCATAGCTGACTCCGTCGGTTAGCCTCTGACGCTCAAGCAGTTCTATGGCATCGTTGCAATAGCTGAGCATCCGGGAATAGTTGGTGATGTTGAAGTAATACTGAGTCCAGTGCATCAGCATCCTGATACTCTGCACATAGTCGGCATAGCTGCTGCTCAAAATGGCGTCGGCGCGGTTCAGGTTTTTCTTTGCCAACGGCGTAAGGCCCTTCCTCATATTGCGAACGGCCATCAGCTGCAGGAGCCTTACGTTGCTGCTGCTTGCCATGTCCACGCTTAGCTCCTCGATGTCGTCGCCAGAGATCTCTATTCTGTTCAGGTGCGACAAACCCCACGCCTTGATGTCGGTCTTGCTGGAATATGTAAGGTATCGGGCTATCACCTCCTGCACGTCATCGTTCAGGTTGAGCACAGCCTTGCTACGCATCTTGCTGTATGCCAGCTTCATAAGCGAATCGCCCTCGGTGCGGTTGTCTAGATAGAAGAGCACCTCGCCGTAGAAACTCAGAATCCTGTAATAATCGCTGGAAGCCTCGTCGGTGGATTTCAGCAGACTCTCCAGCTCCTGCCGCGACTTGGTCCAGTATCCCGAATCGAACAATCGCTGACAATCCTCCAGGCTCTGCGCCAATGCCGCCAAAGTGGATGTCAGCAGCAAAAATGTTGTAAAAAACTTCTTCATTATAGTGTGTTGTATTTTATTCAATCACTAAACCCCGAATAACATTTCTGATATCCGGGGTTGATTTTTTATAGTAGTTTCATAAAATAAGAGTCAGACATAAACTTACTCGGCCGCAGCCTCTTCCTGAACACGCATAGCCCTGTTGTTGTCGTCGAGGATGTATGGGATAATCTCGGTTTCGCGCACCAGAGTGTTGAAGTATGCGAAACGGTTGATTACCAGCACCACCGAGTCGGCATTTGCCATCAGAGCCTTCGAACCCTGATCGAGATTGAGACCGATAACGATAATATCGTTGTTGTCGAAAATCAGATCATTTGCGAAAGCCTCCTTGGCGCACAGCGAGCCACGCTGAAGGATGAATATGTCTTCGGCCGATTCCTCAAGATTAATCTCGTCGCCCTTGCTCATATACTTTACCCTCACGTTCTTGGCGATGCGGGCAAGCAGGTGCTCCGGCAGGTTGAAGAACATAGGATGCTTCTTCAGGATCTTTATCCTATCGAACAGCAGCGGCTCCTCAGCCTTCAGCTGAGCGTAGAGATGCTGTTTCTCTGCCGACATGTTGCTGAGATAGTCGGAACATTTAAGCGGATTCTCGTCGTAGATGATTTTGGCCGCCATCGAGTATATTATCTCCTCGGTGTGATAGAGACAGAGGAAAATCTCGTCGGGCATCTCCGACTTTCTGATCTTGGCCATCACATCCTCTATGTTGCTGCGTATCCAGAGCTTCAGGTCCTTATAGTCGATGGAGCTCTGCTTAGAGTTGTTGCTGGCCTTGCTCTTGTGCAGCTTGCCCAGAAGTTCCAACGCCTTGGATACTGTCCAGCTGTTCAGCTTGGAGTAGTCGCGTTTCAGGATCTCCTTTAGTCTGTCCTCGAAAGTGTAGGTAGCCTGTGGGAAGAAATCCGACAGCTTCTTTATCTTCTGCAACGACGACAGGTCGTCGAACAAAGGCTTGATAATCTGCTTGATATCCTGAGGGAAGTTGTTGTCGATAATCTCGACGGCAAAGATGTTGTTCTTTCCTATGATGGTCTTCTGTATCAGGTTTATCAGGCGAGGCTCCTCCAGCATGCTGAGCAGGTTGAAGAGTATCTCGATATTGTTCTGACGCTCGATGTCGAGGCTCTGGAACAGCTTTAGTGTGTTTTTCTCGTCCTCGATGTCGTTGAGGGCCGACATTATCCAGACAATGTTCTCCACTGTCTCGCTGATTTTCTGCTTGATGGTGGCAATGTCTTTCTCGTCGGTGGCCTGAAACTTGCAGAAATACAGCGCGTCAATGATGGCCAGCTGAACATCGCGGTTTGGATAGTTGATGTTCTTGATGAGATATGCACGTGCCGGAGCCGAGCCGAATTTTCCGTAGAGCTCTATTATGCGCAGCAGAATCTCGGGGCTGGATGTCTTCTCGAAATACTGGTTAAGGTTGGGCAGAATCTTGTCGCCCATATCCAGGAGCACCACTCCGGCGGTGTTGTAGTATTCCGACGATTCCAGCAGCGATATCAGCTTGTTTATCATTCTAGGGGTACGCAGCTGACCCGCAAGTGTAATTGCGGCGCCCTTTACGTTGCGGTCGGTGCTGTCGAGCAGCGATGATATGATATCCTCGTTAAGCAGTTTCTGATTGTTGAACATATACTTAACAAGCTTAATCTTATCGGCCACAAAATCGCTCTCGGCAAGGCGCTGAATCTCCTCGGGTTCCGGATTCTTATTGATGTCGGTGTAGTTGAGGTAGTTCTGAGCCCTCTCGGAGAGCAGGCGTATCTCGGGATTGGTGGTCTGCTTGAAGAGCGCGGTGCATGAGTTGGCAATACGCTTTCTCCATGTGGGGTCCACGTTGCGGAGCACGGCCTTCTCCACCATCTCGTCGTTGGATTCTATAAGCTGGGCGGCGTATCCCTCAAGCGACCTTGGCGCGGTCTCGGAGAGTATGGTGACAGCCATATTCTGTATCTTGGGGTTCGACACCTTTATATATTTGCGCAAAAGCTCGGCGCCATACTGATTCTTGCTGGTATCGCGCTTGTTTTCCTTGCTGAAGTCCTTGGAAATCTTGTTGATGGTGGCCTTGTAGCTCTCATAAAGTTTCTTGGAACTCCATACCCACAAACCCAGCACAGGAATAAAGAACAGCATGAAATACTTGAAGTCGTAATGGCCGCTTAGGCCTATTATGGTGTTTACGCCCAAAAGTATCACACCGGCTATGCCTGTGGAGAACTGCTGAACCACACCCACCTTGGTCTGTACGGAAACCTTCTCGTTATCTGGAAGGGGCTGATACAGAATATTGAATGCGGGATCGTCCAGTCCACGGCGCAGGATACGCTCCTGGCTCTTGTTTAATGTGATAAGTATCAGGAACATAATACTCTCCACCGACGACAATCCCACAATGGCAGCCAGCGAAACCACCACCACCATGCTTATAGGCAATATCATGAGGCCCAGCTTTACGCCATACTTGCTGAGGATTTTGGCCGAATAGAACGAGAGCAGCAGCTCGCCAATCTTGAGACCACCATACACGAGGGTAAGGAACTGTGGGGTGTTTACATCAGAAACCTGAATCTTTACCGTAGAAAGGAAAGAGAAGTCGGTGATGTAGATGATGGTCATGGAGAGCAGCGCACATATAAATATGTACTTGAAATAATCGTTTTTCAGCAGCTCGATAAGGCTTGTGCCATCGTTGGAAGATTTCAGGGAAAGTATTTTCTGCCCCTCCTCCTTGCGCTTGGCCAGTATGGCACGCTCCTCGCGCATCTTCTCGGGATAATTGCGATACAGCACTATAAGCGACACAATGCCGACTATGAATCCGAACGCACTGATATAGAGAAGATAATACGGATGCGGCATCACCTTGTTGAGGGCAGGGATAATAAGGTAACCCATCATAGCGGCCAATACGCCTCCGATACTGAACAAGGCGAAAATCCTCTTTACCTGAACCAGATTGAGGAACTTGAGCGAGAGGGCTCCTGTCTCGATGCCCACCATCGACAGGAAGGGCCATGCCCAGATAAATACGAAGAAGCTCAGCCAGACCTCGTTGTCGGGTCCTTGTATAATAGGTGTGGCCAGAGTGACGAGTGTCATGAATATAAGCGCGCCCATAAAGAGCGTGCGGCTCTCGATACGTTTCTGAAACCACGAATAGATCTGAGTCATCAGCCAGCCGGCCACGCCCGAAACCATATAGGCGTATGGCAGGTGCTCGCTGCCGAAGTGATTGATAAATACGGAGTTGGCAGGGGTAAAATAAAACGCACCAGCAAGTCCCAGAAAAAACGAATGCAGAAACAGCATCAGGAAGATAGGAATCTCCTGCTGTTTCAGATCGAAGTTTTTAACTAAGAAATGTGATAATGTTATTTTTTTCATACCAAGTTGCCTTTATGATTGCACTCGTTTCTTGTGATTGCAATATATATACCGAAATTTAGCATTAGACAAAACTTTTTTGTCCAAGCCCCGTTTTGGCGTTCCAAAGATAGAAATTTTTAACGTAACAAATTATTTTTTTTAAAATTAAATTACATTTTTTTTTCTTTTTAAGATATTTTAATTTTGTGGCGGATTTTTGGCGGGGCAAGCTTCAGCCACAAAACCACAACAAAAGATTACTTACACAAAACACATAAAGCAATGAAAATATTCTGCATAGCAGCCAATTACCGCAAGCACGGCGAGGAGATAAACCTGCAGCCCGAGAACAAACCGATTTTCTTCATGAAACCCGAGACCTCGCTGCTGAGAAACCACTACGACTTCTACATCCCAGAATTCTCCAGGCAGATAGAGTACGAGACCGAGATAGTGATAAAGATAGGCAAGATGTGCAAGGCCGTAAGCCCCAAGTTTGCAGGAAGATACTACGACGAGGTAACGGTTGGTCTCGACATCACCGCGCGCGACCTCCAGAACGAATACCGCGCCAAGGGCCTGCCATGGTTTCTGAGCAAGGGCTTCGACATGTCGGCGCCGCTGGGCGATTTTGTGCCAAAGAGCGAGCTGCCATCGTTGCAGGACCTTGATTTCGCGCTCAAGATAAACGGGCAGGTGGCCCAGAGCGGCAACACAAGAGACATGATTTTCAGCTTCGACCAGATAGTATCGCACATATCGCAATACGTAACCCTAAAGCAGGGCGACCTGATATTTACAGGCACTCCGGCGGGTGTGGGCCCGTTGAACATCGGCGACCATCTGGAGGCCGAAATTGACGGACGCAAACTTCTGGAAATCAGGGTTAAATAACAGCAGCATCAGGAAACACGGATTTTTTGGAACGCTTATTGTAAGCCCTAATAAGTAATATTATATAATTCGCATTTTTTGTTATGAAGGGTTTTTTAGCGTCTGTAATGGCCGTTGTAGTTTTTGCGATATGCGGCTGCGGCAACAATACCAATACAGAAGATACAGTAAGCAACTTGTACAACGATGCCACTCTGCGTCAGATATCTGACCTGAGGGCCTCGCGACGCGGCGTAGACCTTGTAAAATACTGCACGTCGCAGTATCCATCGTACCGTGCGGCTGGAGCAATGGCCCTGGCAGCGCTGCACGACAGCATGGCTATATATACCCTTGCGCCCATGACAGGCGATCAGGACAACGTGGTGAGGACGGCGGCGCTCTTTGCCATGGGCGAGATAGGCCATCCTGAGGCTGAGGACTATATCCTGAAGAACGGAATCGACATGCAGCCCGACGACGTAAAGGCAGCTGCAATAGTGGCCCTGGGCAAGTGCGGAGGCGCCAAGTCGCTTAAATACATCGAGGAGCTCAGCATCAGCCACAGCAACGCCATTCTGGTATCGGCCCAGTGCAGGGCCATGTGCTGGATGGCCAGCAGGGGAATGTACTCTATACAGACGCATCAGAAAGCCATAGAATACATCTGCGACACCACCATACACGAGAGCGCCAGGGCAATAGCCGCCGAATATTTCGGAATATGCGATGCCGAGCTGTCGCTATACACCGACGAGTTTGCCCGGGCCCTGGGCAGCGCAACGCTTATAAACAACAAGACAAACCTGATACTGGCTCTCGGAAAATGCAACAACCAGAGGTCCAGACAGATACTGAAGGGATTTCTGGATACTCCCGGCACCGACATCAGGATAATCCGCAACGTTACCGATGCGCTGCAAAACTTCCAATACAAAGACTGCAAGGAAACCATGCTGAGCCTGCTGAACAGCGACAACGGCATGATTGCGATACAATCGGCCGACTATCTGCTGCAGCACGGCATTGCCGCCGACTCCACCCTCTACTGGAATCTTTCTCAGAGCAAGCTGGACTGGAAACCCAGAACCAGACTGCTGGCCGCCGCACTAAAATTCTCCAACAACAAGCAGCCGATATCAGACGGCATAATGTCGGGATTCGACATCACACCCAATCCGTACGAGAAGGCCGCCCTGCTGAGCGCGCTAAAGTACGACCTAAACTGCATATCATTTGTGGAAAACAACACATTCTACCACAGCCTGCCAGCAGTGCGCACAGAGGGCGTAAGAACGCTGGTGGCTATGTACGAATCGCCTGAGTTCAAGGATTTTGCGGCCAGAAAACTCAAAAACGAGGAACACAACGTGGAGAAGGATTTTGCCGTGATGTTCAAGAACATCATCACCAACGGCAACTCGCAGATGGTGGCCATTGCGGCCGATTTCCTTACCCGCCACAGCGAGCTTAACGAGTATCTAAGCAACACTTTCTTCATAAACCAGGCCATAAACAAGTGCCAGCTTCCGCGCGACATAGAGACACACAAGCTGCTGGTGGACGCACTGAAATCTGTGGCCGGCGTAGACATGAGCCACGAGTGCAACTACAGCGACACCATAAGCTGGAGCTACGTATCGCAGATAAAGCCTGATGCCGAGGTTGAGGTGTCCACATCAAAGGGCAAGTTTGTGATAAGGACAGATGTTAACAACGCCCCCGTGGCAGTATCCAAGTTCCTGAAACTGGCCGAACAGAAATATTTCGACAACACATGCCTTTACGGCAACATCACCAACAGGATATCCAACAGGGGATCGGAATCGCTCTTCGACGAAAACCAGTCGGTAATGATGCCGTCGGAGCTTCAGAACACAGATCTGGAGGAGGGCAGCGTGATATTATCAACATCAAAGCTGCGCGAATCGTATGCCACACAATGGGAGATAATGCTGTATCCAAGCGCCATAATGGACGGCACCGCCACAGTAGTGGGAAAAGTGGTGAGCGGCATGGACGTGGTTCTCAGCCTCAATACCGGTGATGTGGTGAACTCGATTTCTGTAAAGAAATAATGGGTGAATAAAAAAAAGAAGGGGTATATATAAAAAAAAATAATTCACTTCGGTTAAAAAGTGAATCTCTAGAATTTTTCCCTCACCGCCGCATCATCCGGTTCCAAGAGGGAAATTGGAAACCAGATGTTTTTCGTCGAAATTTCTAATAAAACTGCCTAAAAGTCAAAGTTTTCCAATCATTAGTTTGTAATAAGGTACGTGTTTCGGTTTTGCTTGGGTTTTGGATTAGAGCTCCTCGAACATCCAGTCTTCGAGTTGGATAGGCTCCTCCTCTACTACCTCGATCTCCTCGAACATCCAGTCCTCGAGAGCAATTGTTGCGCTCTCCTCTACAACCTCGATCTCATCGAACATCCAAGCCTCGAGAGCGATTGTTGCATCCTCCTCTACTACCTCGATGTCGTTGAACATCCAAGCCTCGAGAGCCATTGCCTTCTCCTCCTCTACTACGATCTCTTCGAACATCCAGTCCTCGAGAGCGATTGTAGCCTCTTCGTCAAAATCATCCTCACCATCAGGAGAGATTGCGAGCTTGTCGCCATCCTCAAGAGTGTCGATGTTGTCGAAGCTTGCGAAAGCGTTTACTGTGTTCATCATTGTTGCTGCAATTACCATTGCTGCTGCTACTGCGTTTTTTACTAACTTTTTCATAATGTTTCTCTTTTTTAAATTAATACTATATTGTTTTCGTTTGTCCTACTCCTTATGTGTGTTGGGGAGTTCCTTTTTTGTTTTATACAAGTCTTGTAATGCATACATGATGCATCGTCGACAGGGATAAGATTTTGGGGTGCGTTAGTGAATTTGTTTGATGAACAATTATGACTTTTTGCAGTATTAGGAATTTCAAAGAACCTCTAAAAATGTTGATTCTCGTAAGTCAGTTTTTCTTTCTGATTACACTGCAAAGATATGGCGAATATGCGGATCTGCAAAATTTTTGCATTTAAGTAATCCTTAATTAAAACTGATACTAACGCAAAAAATCACAACCAAAATGTTAAGCATTTTGATTGTGATTTATACAACTATTAATTTGAATGTGTCGTGGACATCTATTGTTAAAATTCACTATATTAACTCAATGTTAAGTTCAGGGATTAAAAAGAGTCATATTCCTGGTCGATATCGTTCAAATCTATGTTTACGCCGGGTTTTCTAACGCTTTTTTGCGCGTTGGCGGCGGCATCAGGGCCAGGCTTCTTGCTGTGCGACGAATCCTTGGCGGCATTTGCCGATGTGCGCTCTACCACGGCTGAGGCTGCGTCCATTGCCTCTGATGCCTGGCTGCTCTCTGATGCCGGCACCGTATTGTCGTGATTGTCAGTAACTATGCCTATCAGCTCGGTTTTCAGGCGCATTATCTCGGTGGTGTGCTTGTCGATCTCCTGCATGATGGCGTCGCGGCCCTCGGCCTCCCTCTCGCTAAGCTTGAAAAACTCCACAGATACATTCAGGTAGCCCAGAAGCTCGTTTAGCTGGTTGGCGTAGTTGCTGAGCGATTCGGCGCTCTGGCTGTTGTTGGAAGTGATGTTCAGCAGCATCATGAGGGCCTGCTCTATCTTCATGGCCATATTGAGCTGCTCCGAGCACGATTCCGAAATCTCAGAAACCTTGTCGGCGGTCTCCTGAATCCTAGGCGTTATGTTCTGAATAAGCTCTGCCGACCTCTGGGTAATCTTGAGGCTCTCTGCCGACGATTCGTTGATCTCCAGGCTGGCCTGCTGGCAATGCTCGGCAAGTTTCCTGATCTCGGCGGCCACCACGGCAAAACCCTTTCCGTTATCGCCGGCGCGCGCAGCCTCCACGGCGGCGTTTATGGCCAGGAGGTCGGTGCGGGATGTTATCTCGTTGATAATCTCCACCTTGCTGATAACATTCTGGATACACTCTACGGTTTCCCTGGATGCCGATGTCACCGACTGGATGTCCTCTGATATCTGGTCGGAGACAATCTTGGTGTGGGCGGTATTGTTGTTGTTGTGGCGCACAAGCTCGGATATGCTGTTCACCGACATCGAAATATCAGACACGGCATCGTTCTGAAGCTTGGTGTCAGACGAAATCTTGTCCACGGCCTCGCGCATCACGCTGGCGCCGTCGGCTATCTGGTTGGTGTACTTGCGTATGGAGCTTATGGCCGTGAAAACCCGCTCCTGCATGGTGTTGATGTTCTGCTTCAGGATTCCAAACTCGTCCTCGGAAGTGATGTTGTTGGCCTCGGTGGAATACAGGCGGCCCTCCTTGAAATCGGCGGCAAAACCGCTCACCGCATTCACGGGCTCTATCACCACCTTCTTGGTGACCCTCTGCACCACCACTATTATAATAACAACAGTGAGTATCGCGGTAAGCAACAGCAGCAGGCCCACCGTAATGGTGCCGGCGTGCAGCATCGCCACAGGAATGCTCAGGCACAATGCAAGGCCGCTCTCGCCTATGCAGTAGGTGTAGGCCTGTATGTCATATCCCTCGGGAGTCTGATACTTGCCTGCTAAATAGGGATTCTCGGCCTTATTCTTCCATCCTATCTCCACCAGCTTATCGAGGTTGGTGAATCCCTTCTTGGTCATAGCCTCCAGGGGAACCTCCTTGATAACAGGCACTTTGTTGCCATTCTGGATAGTGTCGGTGTAGATTCGGAAAATATTGTCGCGGCCGGTGATGGAGCTGTAGCCCTCGCCGTTGGCCTTCAGAGAAAACATCATTTGGTCTATCTCGTCGGAAGGGAAAACCGCCGACATCAGGCACATGATGTTGCCGTCCATATCCAGCACGGGCACTGTAAAGTACCAAACATCATTGCTGCCGTGGTGGTTTTGGAACGGAGGCTGCAGGTGGAAAGGCTTGTGCTCCTCTATCAGGGCCTTGTAGAACCTTGTCTTGGTGCCGTCCAGATTGTCGAGGCCGCCCTCCGTTGTGTACGACCTTCCGTCGGGATAGGTAACACGCACATAGCTCCACTTGTTGCGGCTGTATTGCAACATTCCCTTGGCCGTAGCCAGAAAAACGTTGATGTCGGTATTAAAGTAATACGAGTTTCTTATCATCATGAGCTCCACCGAATAGCTTTTCAGCAGCTTGTCGATGGCGGTGGCCTGCAAAGTGATGCTCTGGCGGGCCATATACTCGGTGTTGCGCTCGTTGGTGCGTTTTACGGCAAGGAATATCAGCACATCCATCACGATGATTACGGCCAGCACCATTGGCACCAGTCGTATCATGTATTTGCCCCATATCATCTTGTTGGATTTCTGGAAACGCTGTTTTATGTTGGATAAAATATTCATTCTGAATCTCATTTAGAAAGTCTCGTATTCGGAATCAAGTCCGTTTTGGGTGCGTCCCCTGAAAACCTCCGAGCTTGCGGAAGGCTTTTCGGGAGCATTGTCGTTGCCGAAAAACTCGTTGGCATCGTCGGCCTGCTGGGCTGCGTCGTCATTTTTTTCGGGAGCTGATGCTGGGGTTTCAGGCACATCCACTTCCCCGGCAGGCTGCGCGTCCATGGTCTTGTTGTACACATCGTCGGCCTCGCTGGTATCGTCGGGAGTATCAGCCACCATCACCAGTCTCGACTTAAGCTTCAGGATCTCGGAAGTATGCTGCTGAATCTCGGATACAATCTCCTGACGGCGCTGCTCGGAGTTGCCATCCAGCTTGAAGAACTCCATCGACTGATTGAGCTTCTCCATATTGCTGTAGAGAGTCTGGGTAAACACCTGCATGTCGTCGCAGCTCTTGGCATTGTTGGAAGTGATGTCGGCAAGCTGGGCAATTGCCTGGCTGATTACCTGAGTCATATCCAGCTGACCGTTGCAAGAATCGGAAATCTTGGAAACCGACTCGGCATTCTCGCGGATTTTCGGGATTGTGTTCTTTATGAACTCGAAACTCTGCTGAGTGATGAAGAGGCTGTCGGACGACAGCTGATTGATCTCTACCGAAGCCCTCTGGCAACGCTCGGCCAGTTTCCTGATCTCGGCGGCCACCACGGCAAAACCCTTTCCGTTCTCGCCGGCGCGGGCAGCCTCCACGGCGGCGTTTATGGCCAGGAGGTCGGTGCGGGATGATATCTCGTTGATGATGTTGATCTTGTTGATTACATTCTGGATGGTCTCCAATGTGCTGTCCGATGCCATCGTTATCATATCGATATCACATTCTATCTGGTCGGAATTATCCTTGGCAGACGATGCCAGGTCGGCATTCTGCAATATCAGCTCGTTCATGCTGTCCACCGACTTCAATATGTTGTCTACCGATGCCGACTGCACCAGCACATCCTCGCTTATGCGGAACACCTTGTCCTTGATGGAGGTGGAGCAGTCGGAAATCACGCTGGTGGAATTATGGAGCGATTCCACAACGGAAAACAGTTTCTGCTGCATCTTCCTGATGTTGGAGTTTACATCGCCAAGCTCGTCGTTCACCACAGCGGCATCAGCATTGCTGGAATACAGCTTGCCGTTGGCGATGTCGTTGGATACCTTGTTGATAGACTTGAGAGGCTCCAGCACCACCCTGTTGGTGATGCCGCGGATAATAAGCAAAACCACGATTATGGTGAGGATACCCGTGATGGTGAGCGCCACGCTGGTGATAAGGATATCCATATTGAGCATTATCTCCGGTATGTTCAGGGTTATGAACCAGCCGGTATCGCCTATCGACTGATAATGGCACACCATAGTGAAATTGTCGGGAGTCTTGTATTGGCCGGTTCCAATCTTTATGCCCTGCTCGTAGTTCTTGATGCCGGAATAGATAGTATTGTCGAGGCCCACGAAACCTTTCTTCACCACGTTTTCCAGAGGGCTGGATATGATGTTGCCGTGATAGAGGCGCAACACCACATTGTCGTCCAGGAGGGCGAAGAAACCGTCGCGGCTCTCGTCCATGCGCTGGCGCAGATAAAAGTCTATCACCTCGGCAGGGAACACTGCGGTAATTATGGCCGCTGTGGCATCAGCCTTTTTTATGGGAATGGAAATGCTGAACACTTCGCCCTCGCACACATCAGTGGGATGCGCGTTGTTGATGGAAAGGCTCTTGCCCTGCTCCATAATCTGCTTGTAGAGCTTGCGGTATTTGGCGTCGTTGGGGTCCTTGCCGGCAATGGAAGTCCACGACTCGCCATCGGGCAGAGTGATGCGCACATACGAATATTCGTTTACATGGCCGCTCACAAACTCCTTGGCATACTTCATAAACTGCTCGGGATCGCCGTGATACTCGCGGCTCATAATCTCCATGTCGGCTATGTAGCGGGTGAATATCTGCGAGATATTCTGACACTGAAGGTCCACGGTCCTGAAACAGTCCTCGGTCTTCATGTTCTTGGAGTAGTGGGCCACCACACTATATATACTAATGTCCATGAGGATTATCAGCACAATAACCGCCGGCACGATGTTTTTCATATAACGGTGCCAGATGGTGTTGCGGTCTGATGCCTCGCTCTTAGATTTCCTAAACTTCGAAAAAATTCCCATATCTTTATCTTATGAATTCTGTTCGGTAATGTTGTTGATGCCGGCCCTGGCGGCAAAAGAAGCCATCTCGGCCTCGTGGGCGTCGCGCTCCTCCAGCTCCTGACGCAGCATCTCTATCTGCTCGGAATGGTTCTTCAGTTTCTCCGTAATCTCCTTGATGGCCTCGCCCTTCTCGTTCGAGGTCTTGAAAAACCTGATGTCGGCGGTAAGCACGTCGGCGTATTTCACGAAGTTCTCGGCCTTGGCCACCAGCATCTCTGCCTCGTTGGAATTCTGCACCGAGATGGAAGCCAGCTGCTGAATGGCGTTGTTGATCTGCTCGGCGCCGTTTTTCTGCTCGGTGCAGGCTATGGCTATCTCCGACACCTTCTCGGCATTGTCGGTGATGCGCGGAGTAATCTGCTCTATCATCCTGGTGCTCTGCTCTGTAATGGCCAGAGTCTTGTTGGAAGCCTCGTCGATCTGTATTGCGGCAATGCGCGATCTCTCGGCCAGTTTCTTGATTTCGGCGGCCACGGTGGAGAATCCCCTTCCGTTCTCTCCTGCCCTGGCGGCCTCCACGGCGGCGTTTATGGCCAGCAGGTCGGTCTTCTTGGCTATCTCGTTTATCACCTTTATCTTGTCGATGATCATGCGGGTGCTCTCCAGAGTCTTGTCGCTGGCGGCGGCCACCTCGCTGATATCGTTGGCTATTGATTCTGAGTTGGTTCTGGTGTTCTCGGCATTGCCAGCGGTCTGCGTTATCGACGACGACATCTGCTCTATGGTGGTAGAGATTTCCTCCACCGCCGACGCCTGGTCGCCCATGCTCTCCAGAATGTGCTCTGCCGATGTGTTCAGCTCATGGCTGTTGGTAACTATAAGCTCGCTCTGGCTGCGTATCGACGATGTGGTGTCCACCAGCTTGCGCGCCATGGCGGCCACATTGCCGTACAGCTCGCCTATCTCGTTGTTTACATCATAGCTGATGCCTGCCGCATTGTACATCTTGCCTTCGGCAAACTCCCTCACCACGCTCTTAAGCTTGTCGATGGGGTCCACTACCGAACGCTTCACCGACAGGAATATCAGGAGAAACATCAGCAGGAAAACGGTGATGCCGGCCACCAAGTATGCGTTGCGGATTTTTATGCGCGCGGTATCCAGGTCGTCGTAGCTGATTTCCATTATAAGCACCCAGTTGGTATCGCTGATACGCTGCCAAACCACAAGATGCTCCTCGTCGTGATGGCCGGCATCGAAAACCGAGGCGTGTCCGCTCTCCACACCGCTTATGATCTTGCGGGCCACAATGTCGAGGTCCCTAAGCTGGCAAGTATCAGTAAGGCGGAACTTTCCCACCTTGTCGCTCATAGTGCTGCTGAAGATCAGCATTGTCTGCTCCACATCCACCACGCTGGCGGTACCTATTCCTGATACGTGGAGATCGGCCACCTCGCGCTCTATGGCGCTGGAGTCGCAGGCGGATTTCACCATAAGGGATATGTTGCTGCTGTACACAGACACAAGCTCCTTGCAGTTCTGCAATGTGTTGTCGATATTGATACACTGTATAACCTTGAAGAGCGCCACATTCATACCCACGATAAGTATGGTTATCACGGGCATTATGGCCAATACAAGAGTTACAAGCAGGCTTTTACGCTTCTTTTCCATTCCTAAAAACAATATAATACGGGATATAATTTTTTTTACAAATATACAAATATCGGGCAAATATCAACAACAAAAACTCAACTTTTTTGATTTTTTGTTTATCTTTGCGCTCAATCTAATAAATAACATTAACAACTATCAAAATGAAAAAAACATTCATCACCGCATTAGTGCTGATGCTCTGCATTGGAACCGCAGCCATGGCAGCCATTCCAGAGAGCACTGGAGTAGAAACCCCGTATCAGCAAAACGAAGCCAAAAAGGCATTCGATTTCATCAACAACGTAAGGCAGCACCCCAGCCTATACACATCACAGACGGGTGTAGACCTAAGCGGAGTAAAATCCAAGCCGGCCCTGGCATGGAACAATCAGCTGGCCCAGGCCGCTCAGAAGAAGGCTCAGGACATGGCAACCAGAAACTATTTCGGAAACGTGGACCCCGACGGCTATGGCATGAACTACCACATCAACAAGGCAGGATACACTCTGGAATCAGGATATCTGTCAAAGAAAGACGCCAACTATTTCGAGAGCATAACAGCCACTTTCCAGGACGGAGCCGAGGCCGTTAAATACCTCATCAAGGACGGAGGCGCATCCAACCAGCACGCCGGACACCGCAGACTGCTGCTCGGCATCGACGACTTCTACAGCGACTGCACCGATATCGGAATCGGAGTATACTACAACCCCAACTCCACCTACAAATACTACTGGTGCATACTAGTGGCCAAGCACGGGAAAACCAGCAACCCAAGTCCAAACAACAACCGCGACAAGGGTCTGGCCGACAACGGCACCGAGCAGCAGGCTGCCGCCAACTACCTGAACAAGATACGACAGAATCCCGCAGCCTTCTCGCAGGAGATGGGTGTAAGCCTTAGCGGAATAGCCGCCCGACAGAATCTCAACTGGAATCCTCAGCTTGCGGCCGCCGCTCAGCGCAAGGCTCAGGACATGGCCGACAGGGGATATTTTGCACACGTGGATCCCGACGGCTACGGCATGAACTTCTACATAAACAAGGCCGGATACACCCTTACACAGGATTTCCTGCGCAACAAGGCCGACAATTATTTCGAAAGCATCAGCGCCGGCACAAAAACCGGACAGGAAACAATAAAGAACCTGATATACGACGGTGGAGCCAACAACGCCAACGCCGGACACCGCATACACCTGCTGGGCATCGACAACTTCTGGGCCAACTGCACTGACATTGGCGTGGGCATGGGCTACAACCCCAACTCGCCATACAAGTATTACTGGTGTGTGCTGGTGGCCAAGCACAATTTCTAGGCAGTAGCCACTCTGTTTTTCTCTATGATCTGAGTAAGCTCGATGAAATCATTTACAGAGAGCTGCTCAGGTCGGAGAGTAAGATATTTCTCCTCGTCGGGGGCACCGGTGAAATAGGCGGCCAGAGAGTTGCGGAGCATCTTGCGGCGCAGGTTGAACGATTCCTTAACGATGCGGCGGAAGAGTTTCTCGTCGCAGGGGATGGATTTCACGCTGTTGCGCTTGAGGCGGATAACGGCGGACTTTACCTTTGGAGGCGGATTGAAGACGGTTTCGTCAACGGTGAAAAGATACTCGATATCATAATAAGCCTGGAGGAACACGCTCAGGATTCCGTACTCCTTGGTGCCCTCGTGGTTGGCGATGCGGACAGCCACCTCGCGCTGAATCATGCATACCACCTCGTCAACATCGTCCTTATAATCCAACACGCGGAAGAAAATCTGGCTGCTGATGTTATAGGGGAAGTTTCCGCATACTACAGGGAAACCCTTCGGGAAAATCTTGTGGAGATCCAGCTGGAGAAAATCACCGCCCACAATGCGGTTCTCGGTGTATAGCGATGGATAGTTAACCATAAGATACTCAACGGATTCCTGATCGATCTCGATAACGGAGAGGTCGATGTTCTCGTTCTTCATCAGAAACTTGGTGAGCACGCCCGTACCCGGGCCAATCTCTATGCAGCCGGCCTTGCTGCCGTCGGCATTCTTGTAATCCACTGCGTCGGCAATGGCACATGCTATCTTGTCGCTGGTCAGGAAGTGCTGACCAAGGTTTTTCTTGGGTTTTACGTACATTTTTCTCTAATTACGAGTTACGAATTACTAATTACGAATCTTCCGCAATCTACATAATTCTCAGGTGCAAAGATACAAAAAATAGAACGCGGATAACACAGAACAGGCGGATTTTCGCAGTTTTTTATAAAAAGAACAGCGCAAATCCGCACAATCGGCGTTATCTGCGTTACAATGGAAACTAAAACGGATATCCGATGCCGAGGCTGAAAGCCCAGTTGCGGCCGCGGAAAAGGAATCCGTGGTCCTCATGCGGAATCCATCTGTGGCCGTCGTCCTGCGATGGGTCGCGGAGCTTAAGTCCGAAATCCGTCCTCAGCAGGAAAAAATCGAAATCCAGCCTCAGGCCAAGACCCGTGCCCAGGGCCACCTCCTTGTAGAAAGTCTTGAAATTGAACTGTCCACCATCGCGCTTGTCGTCGCGGTTGATCGACCAGATATTGCCGGCATCGAAAAACCACGCGCCCTCCACCACCCAGAACACCTTGAACCTGTATTCCAGATTGGCCTCCAGCTTCATGTCGGAAGTAAGGTTGGGATACTTGGTGGTGATGGAAGCGCCATCGTCGTTGTTTCGGAAGCTTCCGGGTCCCACGCTGCGTATCTGCCAGGCCCTCAAGCTGTTGGCTCCGCCCGAAAAATACTGCTCGGTAAATGGCATGCTGCTGATGTTGCCGTATGGCACTCCTATGCCCGCAAACAAGCGCCACACCAGCAGATTGGACCCTATGGTCCTGAGGTAATGGCGGTAGTCCACATCCATCTTGAGGAACTGGGCGTAAGTGGTGTTGAGAAGCGGCGCCGAATACGATCCCTGCGCGTTAAGGCTCTGATGAGAGGCGCGGCTTATGAGATTTAACATGTTGCCGGCCCACGACAGATTAAGCTTTATATAATTGTATATCCTGCGGCCCGTAATCTGATTGTTGAAAATCACCGAGAAACCAGACCCCAGAATAAAATGGTCCTGATACGAATCCTTTATGTACAGCCTGTCGAGCCAGTCCAGGAAAACGCTGTCGGCATTTGATATGCGTATCGTGCTAAGCCTTACGGGAGTAACCGTATAGTTGAAAAACCGTCTGGACTGCATCTGATACGACAGATTGGCAGTGGTGACAGTTCGGGTGTAGTCGGGGCGCTGCCGGTAGTCGAAATACAGCTGGATGTATGTGCGCGGGGTGGTGTTCCGGGCAAAAGTCCTGAAACTGCGCGGCAGCAGCATCCTCGGGAAATAAATCCTGGATTCCAGTCCATACTCCTGAGTATTAAGCTTGAAACCGCCGATGTCGCTGCCGATGTTGCTCTGGCTCTCCAGCGATAAGGACAGCTTGAGGTCGAAAGTCTCGGCGCCGTTGAAGATGTTCTTGTGCCTGTACGTAAGCGACGACGACACACCGATGTTTCCCGACGAGTTGGTGGAGCCCACGTCAAACACATATTCCTGAAGCTTGTTGGTGGTAAGGAAGATGTTGCAGTTTAGCGAGTCGCGGCTCATGGTGTGGTCGTCGAACTTAAGCTCCACCATCTTGTACACATTAAAGGCCGACAGATGCTTGTAAGTATCAGTAACATACTGCTGGCAGAAAGGCTGGCCGCTCCTCACGAAAATCTCCTTGGTGATAACCCTGGGCCTTACCTGGAAAGTATCAGGGCTATACACAAAAGTGATGGGCGACGCCATCCTGCGGCGGCTGCCAAGATACGAGTAGCGCATGGAATCGTAATAGGCGTCGCGGTCGCGCATTTCCTCGGCCACATTGTAGTTGGGATACACAAAAATCCTTGATATATAATACTTTGTGTGGCGTGTCTGGCGTCCGTTCTCCAGCACCATCGGCAACACCTCCAGAGTGATGTCGGCATTGTGGCCGCCCATGGTGGTATCCACCTCGTACGACACAAAATCCTTCCTGAAATTGTAGTATCCGTTGTTGCGGAGCAGATCGCTGATGCGCGCCCTCTCGGCCTGCAGCACATCCATATCCAGACATCCGCCCCTCTTAAGCAGCGATGCCGTAGTGTCATGCAGTATGTAGGAGCTGATGCTGTCGTCATCTATCTTGTAGCTGATGCGGCCTATGCGTATGGGGTTGCCGGATTTTATGGAATACGTCACCCACGCCTTGTGGCGCTTGATGCGCTCGGTGTATTCCACCTGCGACTCGTAGAATCCCTTGGTGCGCATGTAGAGGCGTATCTGGTTGGCCGATTCATGGCTGAGGCGCGAGTTGTATACCACGGGTTTCTCGCCCAGATTCTGCCACATGAGCCTGAATGAGAACTTCTTGGTTTTGGGGATGAAGAAGGTGTCGCGGGCCTGATACTTGCGGTATTTGCGGAAAAACTTCACCGTGTCGGCCTCCATCCTCCTCACGTATTTCTCGGAGCCGGGCTGACTCTTGTAATAGTTCATGAGAAACTTGGTGTGCTGAAGAGTATCGTAAAACTGGCCCTTCTTCTGCTTGATGCTGAAATGCCGGGCGGCGTTAAGAGAATCCAGATACAGCAGCTGAGCCGCGCGTATGGAATCGGCCTTGGCGGGCGATACGGCGTTGTATATCCTGGCGTGGAGCGGAAACCCCAGAATGGTTTTGGCAGGAGTCTGCTTTACATACGACTGAGGCTCGGCCACGTCGATATCTGAATTGTCGCACACCACCTCGTTATACACCAAGAGGCTGCCCTCCCTTACTATGGGAGCGCACGACATTGCCACCATCAAAAAAACGGCAACAAAAAACAAGTATATATTAGAAATTCTCAAAGTTTTTTAGTAGTTTTGAAGTCGGAAATTTTTTTCCGCACAAAGTTATAAAATAATTCAATGCTTAGCAAAAATCGCATAAAACAGATAAACGCGCTCCAGCAAAAAAAGTTCCGCAACGAGAGCCGGACTTTTGTGGCGGAGGGTCACAAGGTGGTGGCCGAGCTCCTGAGGAGCAGCCTAAAGATACGCGAGATATTCGCAACCGAAGACTGGGCATCAGAAAACGCCCACAAATACGCCAACACCCCCATAAGCGTGTGCAGCGCCGACGAGATAAAGAAAGTATCAGCCATGCAGACCGCCTGCAACGTGGTGGCCGAGGTGGAGATGCGCCCTGATACGACAGCATCAGCACTCGACAAAAACGCACTGTACCTGGCCATGGACAGCGTGCGCGACCCCGGAAACCTGGGCACGATAATAAGGATAGCCAACTGGTTTGGCATAGACACCATACTGGCCTCCAGCGACTGCGTGGACCTCTACAACCCCAAGGTGATACAGGCAAGCATGGGATCGGCCTTCAGGGTAAACGTGGTGTACTGCAACCTGCCCGAGAAACTCCAAGAGGCACGCGCCCTGGGGATGCCCGTGTACGGCACTTTCCTGAACGGCGACAACATATACAGGGCAAGCATCAGCCCAAACGGAATAATAGTACTGGGCAACGAGGGACACGGCATACTGCCTGATACCGAAGCACTTATAACCAACCGACTGTACATACCCACCGGCGCTCCGGCCCAGACGGCACCCGAATCGCTAAACGTATCAACAGCCACAGCCGTGGTGTGCAGTGAATTTTTCAGGAGGAGGATATCATGACAAACAGTATAGTAACTATGGATCAGGAGCTTACCCTATCCATAAACGAATGGCACAACGAGAGCTGGGACATGATAATGTGGCACGTATCGCACGGTTTCACATGGGTGGCGGGTGCCCTGATGCTGCTGTATCTGATACTGAAAACCAAGCCAAACTACAAGGAGGCGGTGATATTCCTGCTATTTGTGGCAGTGATGATTCTGTGCGCCGACCAGCTCTGCAACCTGTTTAAATACGGCGTGCAGCGATTCCGCCCATGCTGGGAAACGGCCGACAACTATAAGGAATACATACACATAGTGAACGGCGACCGCGGCGGCAAGTACGGATTTTTCTCGGCCCACGCCGCCATATTCTTCGGCCTGGCATTCATGAGCAGCCGCCTGTTCAAAAACAAGGCATACACCATTGCGATATACCTGACAGCCGCAATAGTTTCATATTCAAGGATTTATCTTGGACGTCACTATCTGGGCGATGTGCTGGTGGGCGCCGCGGCAGGAACTCTGGTGGCCTGGGCGGTATGGTATTTCTACGGAAAATTCCGCGACAAATTGATGAAAACACACAAACGTAACAAAAAAAAGGAATAATGGCAGACTTTAAGACACACGTATCTGTAGGAGCAGCCACCGGATTTGCCGTGGCCGTGGTATCATACAACTGGAACCTGATACCCAATGCGTATATGGCTGTAATTGTATTTTTCGCTACCGTGATAGGCTCGTTCATGCCAGACAGCGATTCGGATTCGGGCATACCGCTAAAGATAATTTTTACGACGTATGCGTATTTCATGGCGGCGATATCGCTATACTGGCTACACGTGGCCGGCGCCAACCTTCCACTCAAGATTTTTGTGCCGTCGGCATCGTTTTTCTTCGTGCTAAAGTTCCTGAAAGAGAAGTTCAAGGACTGGACCGACCACCGCGGCATATTCCATTCGGTTCCCGCATGGCTTGCCACATTCCTGATAAGCCTCTTCATAGCAGGCACCACCAACCTGAGCATCCGCGAGCAGTTTGTGATAGCTTTCGCGGTAAGCATGGGCTATCTCTGTCACCTGGTTTTGGACGAGCTGTACAGCCTCAACGTGGTAACAGAGGGCATCCTTGGCGAAAAGAAATACACCATGAAGGAAATCTGGAACCGCCACTGGGGCAAGAAAAAATCCTGGGGCACAGCACTCGACCTTGGATTCAATCAGAAGGAGAAACTGCCCGGCATTATAGCATGGACAACCGTGGCTGTGTTTCTGATACTTGACTGGAAAGCCATCATCGAGCTTATCAAGCTGATAGGCAGCAATTAATCCCAGTTGCTGATGAAGTTTTGGGCGGCTATGCCGAGTACCGAAACATCATCGGTTTGCTCGCACGTGAGCTGCTGATTGGATTTGGGCGAGCGCCAGATTCTAAGGTCATCACGGATAAGACGCTTCTGCTGAGCGAAATGCAGCTTGTGGATTTCCACCAGCAGACTCTGGAAACGCTTGAACGAATACACGCGGGCGTTTCCTGATGTGTCGTGGTATCCCGACTGATCGGTAACGCCATCGGAGAATAGATAGAAAACATCGTCCTTGCAGAGGCTGAGGGTGTGGTTAGTGAAATGCTCCCTCTCCTTTGGATATACGCCAATAGGCATAGGATCGGCCTTTATGCGGATCATCTCGTCGTTGCGGAAATAGAGCAACGGACGGAACGCGCCTGCGTAATGGAGCTCGCGCTTCTGGGTATCCACCACAATAAGGCCAATATCGATGCTGTCGAGAGTCTTGTCGAGACGGAACGAATTCTGATTGAGCGTTCTCTTGAAATATATCCTCATCCTGTCGAGCACGTTGCCGGCAGAAATCTCTCCATCGCCAAAATGACGTGTGGTATAGTCAAGAATACTCATACCGAGCATACTCAAGAGCGCACCCGGCACACCGTGTCCCGTGCAGTCGCCAAGAGCCACAAGCTTGTATGGACCAGTCTCCATAGCCCAGTAGAAATCGCCTGATACGATGTCCCTCGGCCTCAGGAAAATGAAAGAATCACCAAAAATATCCTTTATCTGAGTCTCGGACGGCATGGCTGCTGTCTGTATAAGACGCGCGTAGGTAATGCTGTCGGTAATCTCGCGGTTGCGCTCGTTAACGTCCTTGTTGGCAATCTCGAGTTTCTTGTTGATATCGTTGATCTCGTTGTTGAGCCTGCGCTGTCTGCGGTAATGCACAAAGAGAATTACGGCAATAACGCCAAAAAGACCCAGAATCACCGATACAAAAATAAGCATCATCTTTCGGCCTCTAGACTCTCCCTCAAGCGAGAGCTGTATAGCTTTGGCTTTCATCTGATTGCCCTCGTCCTGGCTACGCGCAATGGTGGTGGCAAGCACTACGGAAGAGCTGAGAGCCTCGTATGACTGCAAATATCTCTCGGATGTCCTTATAGACTTTAGCGCGCCCTTGGCATCTCCATCATATTCCTGTATCAGGGACCTGATACGGTGGGAAATAACAGAGGCCACGTAATCACTGGAATCCATCTCGGCAATATGGCAGATAGAATCAGCAAAATGACGTGCCCTGGCAATTTTATTCTGAGAAATCAGGATGCGGAGCTTTACAACATTGAATTTAATCTTGCGGTTGTAATCATCAGCAATGGTGATGAAAGGATCGGCCTTGTCGAAATAAACAAGCGCGCTATCCGACAAGGAATGCCTAACCTTGGGATCGCTGGTGCCGAAAAAAGCCTTGAAATAATAATACTCGGCATATCCTGCCGAAGTAATCTCGTCAACATTGATGTTGGAAGGCTCCAAGGTAGAGTTAATTGCCACTGCACGATCGAAATAAACCTTGGCGGAATCCAAGAAAGGCAGCTTGATGTTTACAAGATCAGACTTGAACGACGACAAAAACATATTGCCCCAATGTGCATAATTCTCAGCCATAGCGTGCGGATTGTATGGATGAGAATCCAAATAGAAGCATCTATTGAGCGAAATGAATGCCGAATCGTAATTGTATGAAATATTGTATGACCTTACCAAATCGCGGTAAACGGCCGAGATATTGGAAGTATCGCAGAATTTCTCGTAGGTATGGAGGGCAGAAGAGAAGTTTTTGGATGCCAGCGTGTAATTGCGCGCACGAACAAGATACCTACCCAGATAATGGTGCGACCTGGCATTAAGCAAAGGATTATCGACAGAATCCTCGTAAGCGAGAGCCCTCTCGATAACATTGTAGGCCATCGAATTATGACCCTGATCATAATGGATATTGAAAAGCACGTGACAAGCGCTAATGAAATCCTCGAAAGATTTGGTGGACATTGCGTGGTCCCTAACCATCTGAGCCAATATCAAACCCTGCATACGTGTAGTATCGGAATCTGTTCTAAGAAGATAACCACTAAGACGGGAAGAATCCATAGAAGCATTGTCGGAAAAAGGATATGAAGACCCATCCCTATTTAGAGAGCATCCAAAGAGGGCAAAAGACAAAACCGCAACGAATACTAAACAAAAATTCCTCATAATATCAACGGATATACAAAAACTGCCTAAGGCAATAATAAAAAATTAACGAACAAAAATTCTACCAAAAAAAACGAAAATGTGAAATTAAATAAAATAAAAAAGCTGGTGTGATGGAACACACCAGCTAATATAATTAAGGGCAAATAATCAGATTATTCAGCCTTGTTCTCAGCAGCCTCGGCAGCAGGTGCGTCGGTAGCTTTTTTCTTGCGAGAACGACGTGTAGTCTTTGCAGCTGGCTTAGCAGCAGCCTTGCCCTGCTTGTAGGTCTCGTTGAAGTCAACAAGCTCCATCATACAAGTCTTGGCATTGTCACCAAGTCTGAAACCAGTCTTGAGGATTCTAGTGTATCCACCAGGACGATCAAAGATCTTAGGAGTAACCTCAGCGAAGAGAGTCTTAACAGCCTCCTTGTGAGCGAGCTTGGCGAACACGAGTCTGTGGGCAGCCATTCTCTTGATCTTGAAAGCTTCCTTGTCGGCATCAGTCTTAGCATTAGCCTCGGCGAAAGCGATATCAACCTTAGAAGCAGTGAGGAGAGGCTCTACGAAAGTGCGGAGCTCCTTAGCCTTAGCAACTGTAGTGTTGATTCTCTTGTGCATGATCAAGGAGATGGCCATATTTGTCAGCATAGATTTTCTATGGCCGTATTTTCTACCCAAATGGTTTATTTTGTCTCTATGTCTCATTGTTTTACATATTATAGAGCATCACTGCTCCAGTTTTACTCTTTATCAAGTTTGTATTTAGAAATATCCATACCAAAGCTGAGATCCATATTAACGAGGAGATCATCGAGCTCGGTAAGAGATTTTTTACCGAAATTACGGAACTTCAATAAGTCGTTCTTATTGAATACAACGAGTTCGGCAAGAGTCTCAACATCAGCAGCCTTCAAGCAATTAAGGGCTCTAACAGAGAGGTCGAGGTCCACAAGCTTAGTCTTGAGGAGCTGACGCATGTGAAGAACCTGCTCGTCGAACTGCTCATCACCAGTCTCCTCGGTAGAATCGAGAGTGATCTTCTCGTCGGAGAACAGCATGAAGTGATGAATAAGAATCTTGGCAGCCTCCTTGAGAGCCTCCTTAGGATGGATAGAACCATCTGTAGTAACCTCGATAACGAGCTTCTCGTAATCGGTCTTCTGCTCTACACGGTAATTCTCAGTAACGTACTTAACGTTCTTGATAGGAGTGTAGATAGAATCTACAGCGATAATACCAATCTCACTGTCGGCAACCTTGTTCTCATCGGCGGGCACATAACCACGACCCTTGTTGATTGTGATCTCCATCGAGAGCTTAACAGCAGGATCGATGTTGCAAATCAACTGAGTAGGGTTGAGCACCTTGAAATTGGTAAGGAACTTCTCAATATCAGCCGCTACGAACTTGTCCTGACCGCTAATAGTGATGACAGCCTTTTCAAAATCCTGCCCGTCAACGATCTGTTTGAAACGTATCTTTTTGATATTCAGGATTATCTCAGTCAAATCCTCAATAACACCGGGAATTGTTGAAAATTCATGATCAACACCCTCGATATGTATAGAGGTAATGGCAAAACCCTCCAATGAAGAGAGGAGAATACGCCTCAATGCATTGCCAATAGTTATACCAAAACCGGGTTCAAGAGGACGAAACTCGAATTTTCCGTACATTTCGTCAGCCTCCAACATAATTACTTTGTCGGGCTTTTGAAAAGCTAATATTGCCATTTATTATCTTTGTTTATAAATTTCCGGTAAAAATATACGGCAACACATAGAAAGTAAAACCATGTGAAACCGTATAAAAAATTATTTAGAATAGAGCTCGACGATGAGTTGTTCCTTGATGTTCTCAGGGATATCCTCACGAGAAGGAACGCTCATGAACTTACCAGCCATAGCGCTGTTGTCCCACTCAAGCCAAGAGTACTTAGATCTGTTAGCACCCTGGAGCGAGTTAGTGATAACCTCGAGAGCCTTAGATCTCTCGCGAACACCGATAATATCGCCAACCTTTACGTGGTATGAAGGAATACCACAAACCTGACCGTTAACCACGATGTGCTTGTGAGAAACAAGCTGACGTGCGGCAGCGCGAGTAGGAGCGATACCAAGACGGTAAACAACATTGTCGAGACGCTGCTCGAGAAGCTGGATGAGAATCTCACCAGTAACACCAGTCATTCTAGAAGCCTTCTTGAAAAGGTTAGAGAACTGACGCTCGAGAAGACCGTATGTATATTTTGCCTTCTGCTTTTCCTTAAGCTGAACACCGTACTCAGATACCTTCTTACGCTTAGCAGCAAGACCATGCTGACCAGGAGCGTAGTTCTTCTTGTCGAGAACCTTGTCGGCACCGAAGATAGGCTCGCCAAACTTTCTGGCGATTTTTGATTTAGGACCTGTATATCTAGCCATAATAATTTACTTTAACTTTGAAGATTAATAAAATTAAACTCTTCTCTTCTTGGCTGGACGGCAGCCATTGTGTGGAAGAGGAGTAACGTCGATGATCTCGACAACCTCTACGCCAGAACTGTGGATAGCGCGGATTGCAGCCTCACGACCGTTACCTGGGCCTTTTACATAAACTTTCACCTTGCGGAGTCCCAAATCATAGGCAGTCTTAGAGCATTCGTTTGCTGCCTGCTGCGCTGCATAGGGAGTATTCTTCTTTGAGCCCTTGAAACCCATCTTACCGGCTGAAGCCCAAGAAATTACCTCACCTGAAGCGTTGGTCAAAGAGATAATAATATTGTTGAAAGAAGAGTGAATGTGAGCCTCGCCCATCACCTCTACCTTAACAACTCTCTTTCTCGTTACTTTAGATTTTTGTGCCATTTTCTAATTATTACTTAGTAGCTTTTTTCTTGTTTGCAACGGTCTTCTTCTTACCCTTGCGAGTACGTGCATTGTTTTTGGTTTTCTGACCTCTAACAGGAAGTCCAAGACGGTGACGGATACCTCTGTAACATCCAATGTCCATAAGACGCTTGATGTTCATGGTAATCTCTGACTTGAGCTCGCCCTCTACCTTGAAATTATCATTGATAATCTGGCGGATCTTAGCAACCTGGTCGTCGTTCCAGTCCTGTACCTTAATGTCTTTGTCAATACCAGCCTCAGAGAGAATCTGATTAGCACGACTACGGCCAATACCATAAATGTAGGTAAGACCGATTTCACCGCGTTTGTTCTTTGGTAAATCTACACCAACAATTCTTGCCATTGTTTTATATTTTACTTAATTGATCATTTTCAGCCTGCAAAAATAAACAAATTATTGCAGAAACCAAAAATCGAAATAATTATTAACCTTGACGTTGCTTAAATTTAGGATTAGATTTACAAATGATGTAAACTCTACCTTTTCTTCTCACAACCTTGCAATCTGCAGATCTCTTTTTAACAGATGTTCTTACTTTCATTTTTATATAAGATTAGTTTATTTATATCTAAAAGATATGCGTCCCTTAGTAAGATCATAAGGAGACATCTCCACCTTGACCTTGTCGCCAGGCAGAATCCTGATATAATGCTGACGCATCTTACCAGAAATATGGGCAATAATCTGATGGCCATTGTCGAGCTCTACTCTGAACATAGCGTTTGACAATGCCTCGGTGATTACTCCGTCTTTCTCGATTGAAGTTTGTTTTGCCATATAGTTTTTTAGTAATATCTACTACCCAAATTGATTTGTTACAAAAACACTAACTTAGGCGTATGAATAAGTTTCAGACGCCAAAATTAATACAATATTGTGGAATTGCAAAACTTATTTGAAGGTAATTTCAATATTTTTAAGATTTATTAGCAAAAAAACATCGAAATAGACCGGTCCATTACTCCAAAAGACACAGAACACAAGCAGACTTCAATACAAACTAATTCTCCGGCCCAAGAAAAAGACTGAACCAGAGAATCAATCTGTAAAGTATACCTTTCAATATAAACTTTGCAAAATCCATCCGAGCGAACGGATGGAAATTGGTATTTTTAAAAGAAAACTATAATGCAGCAGTAGAACCTGTACGACCCTTGATGCGTCCAGATTTCATAAGACCGTCATAATGTCTCATCAACAGATGACTCTCGATCTGCTGCAATGTGTCCAAAATAACGCCAACCATAATCAACAATGAAGTACCGCCGTAGAACTGGGCAAACTGATTGTTGATGTGACAAAGGATAGCGAACACTGGAAGAATGGCAATGATTGCGAGGAAAATCGAGCCAGGGAGTGTGATACGAGACATAATGTCGTCGAGGAACTCCACGGTCTTCTTGCCAGGCTTAACGCCAGGAATATAACCGCCTCGCTTCTTCATATCATCGGCCATCTGCTGTGGGCTGAATGTAATCGCAGTGTAGAAGTATGTGAAGATCACAACAAGCAGAGCGAATACAAAATTATACCAGAAACCAGTATAATCTGCGAATGCAGCAGCTATTCCAGAAGTAGCATCAGTGTTGAAGTGGGTAAACATAAGAGGAATAAACATCAAAGCCTGAGCAAAGATGATTGGCATAACGCCGGCAGCATTAACCTTGAGAGGAATGTACTGACGAACACCACCATACTGCTTGTTGCCTACGATTCTCTTAGCATACTGTACGGGAATCTTGCGAGTACCCTGTACAAGAAGAATGGAAACAACAAACACCAGGAACAACATGACGAGTTCCACGATGAGAGCGATAAATCCACCACCGCCAACTTCCTGAACACGCGAAACAACCTCTGCACCAAACGCGAATGGAAGTCGGGCAATGATACCAATCATGATAATAATGGAAATACCGTTTCCAATACCTTTATCCGTAATACGCTCACCCAGCCACATAATAAACATCGTTCCCGCAGTCATGATGATTGTAGAGGGTATAAAGTAACCCAAACTTTGAGGATCAACCAAGAAAGCGGTATCAGGGAGTTGATAGCGCAGATTTATCAAATAGCTAGGAGCCTGAACGAGGAGAACCACCACAGTGAGCAAACGAATGATTCGGTTGATCTTGCGGCGACCACTCTCGCCCTCCCTCTGAAGTCTCTGGAAATAAGGCACTGCCATACCCAAAATCTGAACAATGATAGATGCCGTGATGTAAGGCATGATACCAAGCGCAAAGATAGAAGCATTGGCAAAAGCACCACCAGAAAACATATTGAGAAGAGACAAAAGTCCATCCTTAGTCTGCTCGCTAAGGTTTGAAAGCTGAGAAGGGTCTACAGCAGGAAGCACGATGTGTGCACCTACACGGTATACCAGAATCAGCAACAAAGTTGCGAGAATCCTATTGCGGAGATCGTCTATTCTCCATATGTTTGTAAGTGTCTGAATAAAGTTTTTCATTCAAAATGAAATTTACAAAGTATTAACAGTACCGTTCAAAGCCTCGATAGCGGCCTTAGCAGATTTAGAGAAGGCATTAGCAGTTACGGTAAGCTGCTTTGTGAGAGTGCCGTTACCCAAAACCTTAACCAAGTCGTTCTTAGAAGCGAAACCAGCCTTGCGGATAACCTCAAGGTTGATCTCAGTAACATTGAACTTAGAAGCGATATTCTCCAAGTCGGCAATGTTAACAACTTTATATTCTACTCTGTTTACATTGTTGAAGCCGAACTTAGGAACGCGTCTCTGAAGAGGCATCTGACCACCTTCAAAGCCTACCTTGTGAGAGTAACCTGAGCGCGATTTAGCACCCTTGTGACCTCTAGTAGAAGTGCCGCCCCAGCCAGAACCCTGGCCACGACCCAATCTCTTCTTGGTATGAGTAGAACCCTTAGCAGGGCTTAATTGTGACAAGTCCATAATTAAAAATTGTTTAGATTATTCGTTAATATCCTCAACTTTTACAAGATGTCTTACCTTGAGAACCTGACCCATGTTGGAAGGGTTCTTCTCGATAATAACACTGTATCCAATCTTCTTGAGACCAAGAGAAGCGAGAGTTAGCTTCTGATCCTTAGGCCATCCGATTTTGCTGCGGACTTGAGTTACTTTTATCTTCATTTCAGTTTTAAATATTAGCCGTTAAAAACTGTGTTCATATCAACTCCTCTGAACTGAGATACTGTGTAAGCATCACGCATCATAGAGAGAGCCTTAAAAGTAGCCTTTACAAGGTTGTGAGGGTTAGAAGAGCCCTTTGACTTAGCCAAAACGTCCTTAACACCAACACTCTCAAGAACAGCACGCATAGCACCACCGGCCTTAACACCGGTACCGCTTGATGCAGGTTTCAACCAAACATCTGCGCCACCAAACTTGGCACTCTGCTCATGAGGGATAGTACCCTTATATACAGGAACCTTAATGAGATTCTTCTTAGCGTCCTCAACGCCCTTAGCGATAGCAGCCTGAACTTCGTTGGCCTTGCCAAGACCGTAGCCTACAACGCCATTCTCATTACCAACAACTACAATGGCAGCAAAAGTGAATGTACGACCACCCTTTGTAACCTTTGTAACACGATTGATAGCAACAAGTCTGTCCTTGAGCTCAAGATCGCTTTGCTTTACTTTTCTAATTCCTTGTGATAACATAATTTACTAAAATATTAAACCACCTTCACGTGCAGCTTCGGCGAGAGACTTAATTCTTCCGTGATAAAGATATCCGTTTCTATCGAAAACAACATTAGAGATACCAGCAGCAGTAGCCTTAGCGGCAATAGCCTTGCCAACGAGAGCAGCCTGCTCGGTCTTGTTAACCTTCTGCTCAGCGATATCCTTTACTCTTGAAGATGTAGCGCAAACAGTAACCTGCTTAACATCGTCAATCAACTGAACAAAGATATTCTTGTTGCTCCTGAATACGCAGAGTCTTGGGCGCTCGGTAGTGCCGAAGATCTTCTTGCGGATACGGTACTTAATTCTTTGTCTTCTTTCCTGCTTAGATAAAGCCATTTTTGAATAATTTTTAAAATGATTAAAAATTTAGCTAAGTTATTACTTAGAAGAAGCAGTCTTACCAGCCTTTCTGCGAATAACCTCATCAACGAACTTAATACCTTTGCCCTTGTAAGGTTCAGGAGCACGGAAAGAACGAATCTTAGCTGCAACTTGACCCAAAAGCTGCTTGTCGCAGCTTGTGAGGGTAATAATAGGATTAGAACGCTTTTCTGTTACAACGCTTACTTTAACTTCCTCAGGAAGCTCCATAAGTATGTTGTGTGAATAACCAACAGCAATATCGAGCAACTGGCCCTGAGAAGTAGCTCTGTAACCAACGCCGACCATTTCCTGCTTTACTGTAAATCCTTCGCTTACGCCCTTAACCATATTAGCGATGAGAGCTCTGTAAAGACCGTGCAAAGATCTGTTCTCCTTCTGGTCGTTAGGACGAGAAACCTTGAGAGTATTGTCCTCAACCTTAACCTGGATATTAGGATTTACCTTCTGCCTCAATTCACCAAGCTTGCCTTTAACGACTACAACATGCTCCTTGTCGTCTACGGTTACCTGTACTCCTGCTGGAATCTGAACGGGCAATTTACCAATTCTTGACATTTTAAATATATCTAAAAAAGATTAATAAACGTAACAAATTACCTCACCACCAACGTTCTGGAGTCTAGCCTCCTTGTCAGTCATAATACCCTTCGAAGTAGAAACGATAGCGATGCCAAGGCCATTGAGAATACGTGGCAGGTCCTTGCATCCTTCGTACTTACGCAAACCAGGAGTAGATACTCGGGTGATACAAGTGATAGCCGACTGCTTGGTAGCAGGATTGTACTTCAAAGCAATCTTGATAACTCTGTTCTCGTCATCGAACTTGTAGCTGAGAATATAACCCTTCTGGAAGAGGATCTTGGTAATTTCTTTCTTAACTTTGTTTGTAGGCACCTCAACGATTCTGTGTCTAGCCATAACACCGTTTCTGATGCGGGTCAAGAAATCTGCAATTGTATCTGTCATTTTATCTTAACTTAAAAAATTTTACCAACTTGCTTTCTTTACGCCCGGCAAGAGACCGTTGGAAGCCATCTCACGGAACTGGATACGGCTGATACCGAAAAGTCTCATATAACCTTTAGGACGGCCAGTGAGCTGACAACGGTTGTGAAGTCTGATAGGATTAGAGTTTCTAGGAAGCTTCTGCAAAGCTACATAGTCACCAGCCTCCTTGAGAGCGGCCCTCTTGGCAGCGTATTTAGCGATAAGTTTTGCGCGCTTTACCTCGCGCGCTTTCATTGATTCTTTTGCCATTTTGATTATTACTTTTTGAATGGTAAACCAAAGTTCTGCAACAACTTGAAACCTTCCTCGTCGGTCTGGGCAGTAGTTACGAAAGTAATGTTCATACCCTGAATCTTTGAGATCTTGTCGATATCAATCTCAGGGAAGATGATCTGCTCCTTTACACCAAGAGTGTAATTGCCTCTACCATCAAACTTGCCGTTGATACCGTTGAAGTCGCGGATACGTGGAAGCGAAATAGCAATAAGTCTCTCAAGGAACTCGTACATGCGGTCGCGACGGAGAGTTACCATAACTCCGATAGGCATACCCTTGCGCAAACGGAAATTAGAAATATCCTTACGAGAGAGAGTAGCAACCGGCTTCTGACCAGAAATAGCAGTGATCTCAGCCAAAGAGTTGTCTACCAACTTCTTGTCGGCGGTAGCATCGCCAATACCCTGATTGATTATGATCTTGGTCAACTTTGGGCACTGCATGATGCTCTTGTAACCGAACTCCTTCATAA
>JAKSLV010000149.1 GCA_024401025.1 Bacteroidales bacterium | reverse complement strand
GCCTCTCCGCCCTCGGCATCAGTGCCATCCTCATAAACCTCGTCGTAGCAAACCGAAACGCCATTCCCGCTAAACGAATACGCGCCCACGGGATCATACTCGGCATCAGTATTGGAAGGCAGATTATTGGCCGTAGGATCAGGAAGGTCAAACGCGCACTCCTTCAGAGCATTGCCGTCATATACAAAAGCCTTTGCCAGCTTGCGCTCCTTGGCTGTATACCTCAAATTAGCCTGGTCATACTCGTCATATATCAGAGTCTCAACAAGGTACACCTTGTAATTACCGTCATTCATCTTGAAATAAGCCATCTGAGGATTGTAGCAATACCTGAACTCCGAATAATCCCAAACCATACTCAGCTCATAAGTAGAGAAACCCACCCAGTTGCTGCCGGCACTCCTAAACTCCACGCCTTCGCGTGTAGGGAAAAGCTTCATTTCCAGCACCTTGCTCCAGATAGCGCGGCCAGTAGCATCCAGCGGCTCCGAAGCAGGCACCTCAAAGAGGGCTGATGCCACCTTGTTGTCACCCAAAACCAGATCCACACCGGTAATGCGCCTGCTGTTGATATCAGCCTCCAAAGAAACATTGGTTTTGCCTATGGATCTGGAAGCTGATACTACCATATTGTCATTATCCACCACAATGTAATCCTTCCATTCGGTGGCGTTTTCGTCCAGAATGTCGCGCATTCCCAAACCGCCTACCTTGTACATCTTGGAATGGAAGCTCACCATCTCAATCTTGTCCTCGGCATTAATAGTGAGCGATGCCACCCAGTCGCCATTTGGATCATAAACCTCCTTTAGGATTCCATTGTCCTTAAGCGTGAAATATCCGCCCCTGAAAAGCTCAGGATTAAACTCGGTCCAGTCGATATCGGCAAAAATTCCATCCTTATAGTCCACACCCACAGGCACTTTCACGAAACTCTCGCCATTCCAGTTGTACCTGATGGGCGGCACTCCGCGCTCCTTTATATACCTTACCACAATACCCTGAGAATCAAACTCATAATAGAGATTGTTGGTAAAATCGCACACAAAAGGATTACGGGCCACAAAATCGGCGCTGTCAATCACGAAATACTCCCTGTCGGTAAGGGCATAAAGAGAGTCCCCTGATGCTTTGTAATTGAAAAACGAAACCTCAGGAGGAAAATAAGTAGCCTTAAAATTGAAATGCTGAACCAGACTGTACCTCACCACCAATACATCGCCATCCTTCTTGGGATAGCAACCGTACGCGATATAATTGCCGAGATTACACAAATCCTCGCCCTGAAAATGCGCCACAGTATTGCCGAAACTATACATCGACGAATCCATCATCAGGCTGGTGGCCGCATCATCCACCATACGGTTAAAAATCACAGAAGCCAGATTATCAGGCAGCTGACCCTGATTCTGCTGATTCTCACCGCCGCCGCACGCAGCCAACGCCAACGCCGCAGCCCCCATAAAAGCAAAAAACTCTTTTCTCATATAATTAAATTTAGTATTAATAGGCAGCATCAGACGCAGAGTCAGCTACAAAAAAAACAGATGGCTACTCTCTGAACCTGAATGAGTCGGTAATATCGAGCAAGCGGTCGGCATGGGTGGCCAGGGTCTGACTGTTGGTGCTGAGCTCCTCGGCCATGGCGGCAAACCCCTGCGCGGTCTCGTTGAACCTCTGAACAGCGATATTTATCTGCGACGATCCGTTGGCCTGCTCCTGACACGCCGCCGATATCTCCTGAAGGAGCTGAGTGGTACGCTGAATCTCAGGAAGAACCTGCTTGAACGATTCGCCGTTTGCCCTCACTATGTTCACGCTCTCCTTGCTTGTGGCATCGATATCGCGGGCGGCCACGGCGCAGTGCTCGGCCAGCTTGCGCACCTCGGCGGCCACCACGGCAAAGCCCTTTCCGTTCTCGCCGGCACGGGCGGCCTCCACTGCCGCATTAAGCGCAAGGATATTGGTCTGGAATGCTATATCGTTGATTATATTGATTTTCTGGGCTATTACGTTCATGGATTTCTCGCTTCGGTCGGCCGAATCGGCACAAATCTCCAGCGTCTTGGAATTGCCGCGGGCTATCTGCTCGGTAAGGCTGGCATTGTCGTTGTTCTGAGATATCGACGAGCTCATCTCCTCCACGGCCGACGAAACCTCCTCGGCAGATGCGGCCTGGTCGTTGGCCGAATTCGACATATTCTCTGATGCTGTCGACATATCGTTGCTGGCTGCTGCAAGCTCCTCGGCAGTGGTTTTCAGCTGCCGCATCAGGTCGGTAAGCTTGTCGGTCATAGTGGCAAAGGCGTCCTCCAGCATCGAAATCTCGTCCCCTAAGTTGTTGTGTCTCACGTCGTTTACAAGGTCGGCATTAGCTATCTTCCTGGCCACGCCCACAAGACGCGATGTAGGCTTTATGATGTTCCTGTCCATATTCGACAGCGCCACTGCCATCAGCACAAATGTAAGCACAAAACTTACTATTATAATCACAAACAGCACCCTGATGGTTGCCTGCATTTCCTTGTTGGTATCAGAAATATAATTGTGGATAACATCCTGAAGCACGTTTGTCCTGTACAGGAGAAACTCCTTGCCCTCCTGCATTTCGGCGCGCACTTTCTCTATCTCGTCGTCGTTGCCCGATTTCAGCACCGATGTGTATTTCGGAAACTTGTCCAGAGCCCTGTCCAGCTCATCCCCAAACTCCGAGCAGGCCGTCTTTACATCGCCGCCAATGCCCTCGCCGCCGCATATTGTCTTAACACCATTATACACATTCCAGGTGTCCTGAATTATCTGCGGATTTTCGGCATAGGAGTTTCCGCCCTTATCGTCCTCCAGAGAATCAAACACGGCATCCACCATGCCCTCCAGCATATTGCATGTTTTGGCCACTGATATGTATTTCTGGTCCAAATCCGCCGAGGAATTGGATATTGCCCTGATGTTGAAGAAACATATTATAGACGCCACCATCATAGGCAGCGACACCAATATCACCGCAAGCATCAGCCTGGTGAAAAGTTTCTTGGATTGGAGTGTATTTTTGCTCATTACTTTGTATCAATGATTTTGTTTCTATGCCTGCTGCAAATATAAAACCGAATTTGCAATAATCATAATTATTTTCTCAAAAAGAATATCCTTCCCCCTCCTACTCCTTCACAAACCTTTCTATCACGCACTCGTGCTCCTTGTCGCTGTCGTAGTTGATACCCACGAAAAGGAGGTTGCCGTGATAGTGGGCAAGGAGGGTGGAATACTGTGCAAAGATATAAAAAGTGTATTGTTTTTCAAAAAAAATACCACAACATCCACAGGCACTCCCCCCTATACTGGGCAAAAACTTGCATTTTTTACAAGTTTTTGCCCAGTATAAATTTCATATCAACTTATCATTAAGACACTTATCAAAATTCAACCATCAATTTTTATATTCCAATACAAGACAAATTGTAGTTTCACAAAAAAAATGTACTTTCCCCTTTTTAGTCAATTCAATTTCATTCTTTAAGAAATTACCCGTACCTTTGCAGTCAAATTAGTACAAACGCATCAAAATGGAACTTCATAAATTATTAAAGGAGGATATGCGATACGAGGAGGCGGTTACTGCCTGTATGAACTGCGGTATGTGTACCTCGGTTTGTCCGGCGGCTGAGTTCTCCGAGTACGATCCACGAATCCTTATGAACATCGTTCAGACTCAGGACGACGAGGAACTGGAGAAACTCCTGAAAAGCGACTACATCTGGCTCTGCGGTCAGTGTATGAGTTGCAAGACCCGCTGTCCGAGAAACAATGTGCCGGGCCTTCTCATCAACGTGCTCCGCAGATATTCTCAGGAACTCGGATACTTCACCGAGAGCAAGCGTGGACGTCAGCAATACGCACTCAGCAAGGTCCTGAACGGCAACATCCTCAACCACGGATACTGCATTGTTCCCGAGGCCGTTACTCCCGAGAACCATCCTGAACAGGGTCCGGTATGGGAGTGGATTTTCAGAAACGTGGACGAATTCTTCGACCGTATGGGAGCCAACCTCCACAAGCCCGGCGAAGGCGTTCTCCGCAAAATCGACGACAAGGACCTCGAGGAACTCAACAGCATTTTCAAGGAGACAGGAGCATTCCAACTCACCGACGCCATCGACAAGCACAGCGAGCGCAAGGCCGAGGAGTTGGGCTACGACACCTCCGACCCCGACTCAATGAACCAATACTTCCTCGACATCTTCAAAGGACGGATATAATCATTTTTGATTTTCGATTTTTAATTTTCGATTTCAGACATTATGGGTATTCTCATAATCCTATAATAGATAATCAAAAATCAAAAATTAAAAATGAAAGACGTCAATCAAAAATCAAAAATTAAAAATTAAAAATGCCAAGCAACAAATATACAGTGT
>JAKSLV010000148.1 GCA_024401025.1 Bacteroidales bacterium | reverse complement strand
AGTTTGGCCAGCAGATACTTGAAGGAAGTGCCGATAACGCCGAAGCCATATTTGCAGCTGCGGCGGAAGTTTATCGACGAGGCCTCCTCGAAATACTTTGTTGGACATGTGATTTCGGCAATCTCGTATCCGGCATAGAAAATCTGCGCTATCATCTCGTTGTCGAACACAAAATCGTCGCTGCAGGCATCCAGATTGCAGGCGCGGATAACGTCGGCGCTGAAAGCCCTGTAACCCGTATGATACTCGCTCAGCTTCTGATTCATAAGCAGATTCTGCCCGAAAGTAAGCATCCTGTTGAAGAAATACTTATAGAGCGGCATACCGCCCTTTAGCGCGCCCTTGCCTAAGATCCTGGATGCAATCACCACCGGATACACATCCTCGGCTATGCAGTAGCACATTGAGTGCAGCAGCTTGGGAGTATACTGATAATCGGGATGCAGCATCACCACGATATCGCAGCCAAGCTCCAGGGCCTTGCGGTAGCAGGTTTTCTGATTGCCGCCATAGCCCTTGTTCTGCTCGTGCACTATCACGTGGCGGATGCCCAGACGGCGGGCCTCCTCGGCGGTATTGTCGGTGGAGTGGTCGTCGGTCAGGATCACCTCGTCCACAATATCCATCGGAATCTCCGCCACAGTCTGCTCCAGAGTAAGCTCCGCATTATACGCCGGCATCACAACGCCTATTTTCTTTCCGTTGATCATATATTTTTTCAAATACGCTGTAGAGACGGACCGCGGTCCGTCTCTACCTAACATAACAAAAAAATCCTACAACATTCCCTTGCTGGAAGGTATGGTCTGCAAAGTGAAATCGTAGCTGATGGCGTGCTTCAGGCACTTGGCCAGGGCCTTGAAAATGCCCTCAAGCTTATGGTGCTCGTTGTCGCCCTCGGCTTTTATGTTCAGATTGCACTTGGCATTGTCGGCAAACGACTTGAAGAAGTGGAAAATCATCTCGGTGGGGAAATCGCCGATTTTCTCCCTCTTCCACTCGGCATCCATTATCAGCCATGGACGTCCGCCCAGGTCGATGGCCACCTGAGCCAGGCAATCATCCATAGGCAGGGTGAAGGCATACCTGTTTATCAGCTTGCGCTCCCTCCAGAGCTGGTTTACGGCGGTGCCGAGGGCAATGGCCACGTCCTCTATGGTGTGGTGCTCATCCACCTCTATATCGCCCTTGCAGCAGAGGTCCATGCCGAAGCATCCGTGCACAGGAATCTGCATAAGCATGTGGTCAAAGAACTTTACTCCGGTATCCACCTTCTTTATCTCGGGGTTTCCGGGATAGAGAGAGAGGGAAATCTTGGTCTCGGCGGTGTTGCGGACCACGGAGATCTGATTGTTGTAGCTGATGATGGCGCGCTCGGCCTCGGTCCAGCTGGTGGTCTTTATCAGGCAATACTGGTTGAGGTCCTCGGCTAGCTCCGCTGTGCCAAGATACACAGCCTTGCATCCCAGATTCTTGGCCAGAAGCACGTCGGTGTAGCGGTCGCCTATCACGAGGCTCTGGCTCATGTCGTATTCGGGATCGCTGATATACTTCTGCATCATGCCAGTGCCGGGCTTGCGCATGGGGCTGTTCTCGTGCTCGAAAGATGGGTCGATGAGCACGTCGTCGAACTCCACTCCCACCGATTTCAGGGTCTGCACCATGAGGTTCTGATACGGCCAGAAAGTGTCCTCGGGAAACGATTCGGTGCCGAGGCCGTCCTGGTTGCTGGCCATCACAAACTCGAAATTGGTGTATTTCCTTATCTTCTGGAGCGAGAGGATTGCGCCGTCCACAAAGGCGAATTTCTCAAGCTTGTCTATCTGATAATCAACCGGCGGCTCCACTATGATGGTGCCGTCGCGGTCGATAAAGAGTATGCGTTTCATCTTGCGAGAAAAAAAATTACAGTTTCGTGAAAAAAATTACTCGGCTATCTGGCCGTCCACAAACTTCACAATCTTGGCATCGGCAAAACCCCTGGCCTTCACCTGATTGAGGTAAACCTGGCACGACTGCTCGGTCTTGTGGGTGCCGGTCACGTAGTGATAGTCGGTGCCGTCGCTGTAGCACTCGCCGGTATTAAGGCCGTTGAGCTCGGGCGATATTGTGCGCAGGCGGCAGCGGCTGGTGAGGAACTCCACCTTGTAGATGGTGCCCTCGGTAGGCTTCATCTCAGGTATCAGGGTATACTTGCTGTCGGTCTTGTCGTTCTTGGTGCATACAATAAGCACGCCCTCGTTGTGCTGGGCGGCGTATCCAATCTTGAAAGGCAGCTCCTTGCTCTTCATGGCCAGGAGGTCGTTTTTCAAGTCGGTCTGAGGCACCCACTTGAAATCCCTAACAGGATATGTGTATGTGCCGTACAGGCGCACGTCGTATTCCTTCTTCATGCGGCCGTAGGCAAAACCGCTCTCATCCATGAGTATGCGTGGGCACTGGCTCATGATAAGGTTCTGCATGGTGGTGAACTCGCCGTTCTGCATCAGGTACGATGCCGACTTCAGGTAGCACGATTTCTCGGGAATGCTGTTCAGGAACAATGGGAAATTGGTCTTGCCCTTAAAGGAGGCATCCTCGGCGCCAAACTTGAAGTAGCGCACAGTGCGCACGCGGCTGTCGCCCGGCTTCAGGAATGTGAGCTCCCAGCCGTATGGATGGGTGGAAGTCTTGGTGGCCAGGTCCTGAATCTTGCCGTTTACGTCGATGTAGATGGTGCGGTAGTTGGTTACGGTGCAGCCCTCTATGGCCAGAGTGTAGAGCGCCAGGTGTATGGTGCCGTTCATGTTCTTGTTCTGGAAATCGAAGAGCATCTGCCTTGCCACAAAGAAACCGAATTTGTTGAGGTATCTGTATGTAAACTGCAGCGAATCAAGATACTGGCGGCGCTGAAGCTCGGTAAGTTTCAGGGGGTCGCAGAGCTCGCCCGGCTTCTCCAGGCCAAACATGATGTAGTCTTTGGCGCCGGGGAAGAATGTGGTGGCGAATATCAGGTCGGGACCGCCGAATGGGTAGAAACATGTGGTGCTGTCGTTGTAGAACTCGGGGATGCTGTCGGCGCTCCAGTTCTGTATAGGGGTCAGCAGGCGCTGGTTAAGCTCCTTCCATGTCTCGTCGGTCTCCTTGGAGTATTTCTTGTAGTGGTCAGATGTCTGGATGCTGGCATACTTGGCGTTGTCCTTGCCGGCCAGATACTGAGCCAGGTCGTTGGCCTCGCAAGTGGCAGCAGTATCAGCCTCCTGAGCATTGGTGCCCAACGCCATTACAGAAAGCATCAGGGCACACAGAATAGATTTTATCTTCATTTTTTTTCTGATGTTGCTTTATTAGTTGTTAACTCTCTTGCCATTCTGGAACTTTACCACAAAGGCGTCCTGGAAGCCCTTGGCCTTTACCTGGGCAAGGTGGGCCTGGCAGGCGGCATCGTCCTTGAAACTGCCTGATACGTACTTGTAGTCGGCGCCGTCCTTGTAGTACTCCACGTTGCTTAGGCCGTTTAGCTCGGGCGATACGGTGCGCAGCAGGCGGCGGCTTACGAGGAACTGTACCTTGTATGTGATACCCTCGTCGGCCTTAAGCTCCTGTATCAGGGTGTACTTGGCATCGGTTTTCTCGTCCTTGGTGCATACTATGAGCACGCCCTCGTCGTGCTGGGCGGCGTATCCGATCTTGAAAGGCAATGGCTGGCTGTTCATGGCCAGGAGGTCGTTCTTGAGCTCGGTCTGTGGGCAGTACTTGAAGTCCCTTACAGGATAAGTGTATGTGCCATAGAGGCGTACGTTGTATTCCTTCTTCATCTTGGTGTATGCGAAACCGCTCTCGTCCATGATTATGCGGTCGCACTGGCTAAGGATAAGGTTCTGCATGGTGATGAACTCGCCGTTCTGCATCAGGTAAGATGCCGACTTCAGGTAGCAGACCTTCTCCTTTATGTTGTTGAGGAAGAATGGGAACTCCATGTGACCCTTGAATGAGGCATCCTCGGCGCCAAACTTAAAGTAGCGCACTGTGCGCGAACGCTTGTCGCCGGGCTTGCGGAATGTAAGCTCCCAGCCGTATGGGTGTGTGGATGTTTTCTCGGCAAGGTCCTGAAGCTCGCCACGCTCGTCGATGTATATAGGACGGTAGTTGGTGATGGTGCAGCCCTCGAGAGCCAGGGTGTAGAGCGCCAGGTGGATGGTTCCGTTCAGGTTCTTGTTGTTGAAATCGAAGAGCATCTGTCTAGCCACAAAGAAACCGAATTTGTTCAAGTATCTGTATGTGTACTGGAGCGAATCGAGGTACTGTGTTCTCTGAACCTCGGTAAGCTGCAAAGGATCGCAGAGCTCGCCCGGCTTCTCAAGGCCAAACATGATGTAGTTTTCGGCGTATGGGAAGAAGGTGGTGGCGAATATCAGGTCTGGACCGCCAAAGGGGTAAAACATTGTGGTGCTGTCGTTGTAGAACTCGGGGATATTCTCGTTGCTCCACTTCTGTATAGGATCCAGCAG